>NZ_LR134173.1:0-342500 GCF_900635815.1 Legionella cherrii | reverse complement strand
ACTGTTTCGGCTAGGGGGCTGTCATGGCTTACCAAACCGATGCAAACTCCGAATACCGGCTAATTGAATCACGGGAGACACACGGCGGGTGCTAACGTCCGTCGTGAAGAGGGAAACAACCCAGACCGCCAGCTAAGGTCCCAAAGTACTAGTTAAGTGGGAAACGATGTGGGAAGGCATAGACAGCCAGGAGGTTGGCTTAGAAGCAGCCACCCTTTAAAGAAAGCGTAATAGCTCACTGGTCGAGTCGGCCTGCGCGGAAGATGTAACGGGGCTAAAACTAGTCACCGAAGCTGCGGATGTGTACTAAGTACACGTGGTAGGGGAGCGTTCTGTAGGCTGATGAAGGTGGATTGAGAAGTCTGCTGGAGGTATCAGAAGTGCGAATGCTGACATGAGTAACGATAATGAGGGTGAAAAGCCCTCACGCCGGAAGTCCCAGGTTTCCTGCACGACGTTAATCGGAGCAGGGTGAGTCGGCCCCTAAGGCGAGGCTGAAGAGCGTAGTCGATGGGAACCAGGTTAATATTCCTGGACTTTTTATAAGTGGTGAAGTGGGGACGGAGAAGGCTAGATAAGCCAGGCGTTGGTTGTCCTGGTACGTGCATGTAGGGGGATGGTTTAGGCAAATCCGGACCATTATTAACTCTGAGGTGCGACGTGGTGCTGACACTTCGGTGTACAGCGAAGTTATTGATGCCCGGCTCCCAGGAAAAGCTGCTAGCCATAACTTATAGAGAACCGTACCGCAAACCGACACAGGTGGACAGGTAGAGAATACTAAGGCGCTTGAGAGAACTCGGGTGAAGGAACTAGGCAAAATGGTACCGTAACTTCGGGAGAAGGTACGCCCTTTCTGGTGATGGGATTTACTTTCAGAGCTGGAGAGGGCCGCAGAGACCAGGTGGCTGCGACTGTTTATTAAAAACACAGCACTCTGCAAATTCGTAAGAAGACGTATAGGGTGTGACGCCTGCCCGGTGCCGGAAGGTTAATTGATGGGGTTATCTTCGGAGAAGCTCTTGATCGAAGCCCCGGTAAACGGCGGCCGTAACTATAACGGTCCTAAGGTAGCGAAATTCCTTGTCGGGTAAGTTCCGACCTGCACGAATGGCGTAACGATGGCCACACTGTCTCCACCCGAGACTCAGTGAAATTGAAATCGCTGTGAAGATGCAGTGTACCCGCGGCTAGACGGAAAGACCCCGTGAACCTTTACTATAGTTTTGCACTGGACTTTGATGATAACTGTGTAGGATAGGTGGGAGGCTATGAAGTGAGGACGCTAGTTCTCATGGAGCCGACCTTGAAATACCACCCTGTTGTTATTGAGGTTCTAACTTGGTCCCGTAATCCGGGATGAGGACAGTGTATGATGGGTAGTTTGACTGGGGCGGTCTCCTCCCAAAGAGTAACGGAGGAGCACAAAGGTACCCTCGGTACGGTCGGACATCGTACCAAGAGTGTAAAGGCATAAGGGTGCTTGACTGCGAGAGCGACGGCTCGAGCAGGAACGAAAGTTGGTCTTAGTGATCCGGTGGTTCTGAATGGAAGGGCCATCGCTCAACGGATAAAAGGTACTCCGGGGATAACAGGCTGATACCGCCCAAGAGTTCATATCGACGGCGGTGTTTGGCACCTCGATGTCGGCTCATCACATCCTGGGGCTGAAGCAGGTCCCAAGGGTATGGCTGTTCGCCATTTAAAGTGGTACGCGAGCTGGGTTTAGAACGTCGTGAGACAGTTCGGTCCCTATCTGCCGTGGGCGTAGGAAAATTGAGAGGAGCTGCTCCTAGTACGAGAGGACCGGAGTGGACGAACCTCTGGTGTACCGGTTGTGACGCCAGTCGCATCGCCGGGTAGCTAAGTTCGGACGGGATAACCGCTGAAAGCATCTAAGCGGGAAGCCTCCCTCAAGATGAGTTTTCCCATGAAGCCCGTTGAAGACTACGACGTTGATAGGCAAGGTGTGGAAGCACAGTAATGTGTGCAGCTAACTTGTACTAATTGGCTGATTGTCTTGACCATATAATCTGAATTACTTCAGATTAACTGAATGCAAATACAAGAAATTTAGGTTGGGCCACGGCCCAATCTGCAAAAAAATGTGTACTCTTTATTTACCTAACGCATGATTCGGGTATAATGCGCCCATTAATCATGTTAAACCAGTTTTCCTGGCGACCATAGCGGTTTGGAACCACCTGACTCCATCTCGAACTCAGAAGTGAAACGAACCCGCGCCAATGATAGTGTGAGGTTTCCTCATGTGAAAGTAGGTCATCGCCAGGGTTTTATTCTGAAAAGCGGCTCTATAAGCCGCTTTTTTTTTTCATTTTGAATAATAAACTTCAATAACAGAGCATGTTTGGACTAAGTACAAGGATTTTTAAGTTTGTTGTTTCTGCTGGTAATCGAATTAAAACTATAACTTTTTGCTTATATTTTATCTTTATTGCTCACTAATTACTTTTTCAGCAAGGTTCTTGTAATTGATTTTTATTAAACTTTAGTTTAAGTTAATTATATTTAGGATAGGTTGTAGTTTATGTTAGTCCAACAAATTTTGGATTTTATCAAAACGCTTGAAAAGGAAGGCACACCGATTCCGTGTGATAAAGTGCTATCTGAATGTCTTTCAGAGCGATTTTCTAAAAAGCCAGCTGGCTCTAAGTTAACCAATGATGATCTTCATTTTCTTCTTACGTGCTATAAAAGTCGATGGGAAGCCATCGTCGATAAAGATGATGATTATACGCGTAATCCATCAGTGTCTAACCTGGCGTGGATAGCTTTGGCGAAGGAACTTGCCCCTCTAGCTAAAATAAATTATTTAAAAATATTAATTCCAACCTTAACCAATGAAAAAGATTTAAATGATTTTTCATCGCTTAACGAAACCGTAAATCTCTTTAATTTTTTTCTAGGTCACGGTGGCAAAACTTTATACCGAAAATGGAGTTTTTGTAAGCACTTAGAGAATCGACAATTTACTTTATCAACGTATAGATCAGACAGAAAATTAACTGCAGTTACAATAGATGAATTAGCTCGTCTAAAATTATGCAAAGTAACTGCTCGCGAAGTAAGTGTAGATGATGAACATTTCAAAAACTTTTGGGATCTCTTACGCAAAAAGGTCTTTGTTAATTTAAGAGCTCAAGGGAATATGCCTATAGCCTTACTTCCTCATATGCTTGCATTGATCGAACGGTACTACTATTTGCGGGCTAATAACTTAGATTTTTCCTTGTTTAAAAATGAAGTAAGGAATTTTTTTGCTCGTTTATACCGTTATGAATTAGCAGATGTAAATTTTTTGTATGGTACAAAAGTGGTGTATAAAGACGATGAGCAATATATGCTGGATCTATTTATCAATCTTTATACAGCAAATGATTATATGGACCTGGATTATGAAATCCAAACGTTAAGCAAGTGGTTATTTGATATTAATCCGGATTTAAAGGCTGTAAGTAAGGAGTTAGGTCCTTTTTATCAAGGATTATCCAAAGACAATAAAGACACAACCCTTCCAGTTGTTCCGTCGGATGCTTTTGTCAATTGTTGTAAGCTACTTGTTTCATTACTTACTACCCAGTTTGAACTTTCCTTTTTCTTTACTCGACAAACACACAGTTTGTGGGATAAAAAAAATACGGTATTTCCTGAAGCATATGGAATTTTTACTATTTTGTTGCCATTAATTGCGGCAAATAAACCTAAAGCTTTGGAAGACGCTTATGCCAAGATAATTCAGGATATTGTTATTCCTGCAAGGGAAGATAATACCTGGTATACATGGTTTACTCGTAGTAGCTCAACGAGCAAATGGTTGGAGCTTGTACAGAATTGTAAGTTAAACGAACTCGGTGTTTATTGGTTTGAGCCTGAAATATTGTTTAACGCCTTGAAGCTTTTTGATACAAGGAATGAGTCGCTTCAAAAGCAGATCAATTCATTATTGGATGACATAATTCAAACTTATGCCCAAAATCAAAATGATCTCATGAAGCAATTACGAGTGAATATTTTGTTTACTGAGTTTTTAGAGACATTAAGTGAGGATCACCGCGTCTATATGTTAAGATTAATTTCAACATGTGATCCGAAAATAGCTAAGTCTAATTTTCTCATCAATTGTACCAAATATATCAATAGACAAGTATCCGAGCTATGCCAACGTCCAACAGCTTCATCATTAGCGTTCTTCCCACAACTTGCTAAAGTTGATGCTAAAAAATTATTTCATTTGCCTGAAGGGATAAAAGATGTTGAAGCAATGATGAGCGACTATAAAACTCAATTATCTAAGCTCAATATTGAGCCTAGTCTTGGAGAGACCATCAGTAATTACTTAATGAAAATAAGCCATCCAATTTTAAGCGCAGCACAAAAAGAAAACGTCAAGGATTGTGGCCGACCCATACATGATTATTATATAGGTCAATATACCTAGAGGCGTGTTTAAAAGCTACTCGCACGGAATCATGTGGTTTTGCGCGTTTCCTGTTATGCCGAGGAATGACGGGGAGGGATGGAGTTTGGCTCAAAACATCAGGTTTGGCTTTTATTTAACTAAAGCCAAACTTTATTTGGCGTATTGAGTGCAGAGCTTAATAAAATTTTCATATCGTCTTTCTGAAATTAAACCCTCATTCTTAGCTTTAATAATGGCACAATGAGGCGTGTCTTTATGCGTACAATTTCGAAATTTGCATTGTGACAGATAGGGGCTAAACTCAGGGTAGCCACGCGCGATTTCTGTAGCATCGATATGCCATAAACTAAACTCCCTAACTCCCGGAGAATCGATTAACGCACCACCGCTGGGCAAATGATAATAGCGTGAGTTGCTGGTAGTATGCCTGCCTAACTCTGACAGTTCCGAAAGGTCATTTATGGAAATATTTTGTTCATGAGGCAAAATATTGGAAATAAGTGAAGATTTCCCTACCCCAGATTGTCCTACAAACACACTGATTTGATGATTTAAAATATGTTTCAGTGGTTGTAAGCCATCAGGAATGTGTTTACTTGTTTGTAAGATTGGATAGTGAAGCCTCCCATAATCAAGAAGTAACTGTTCTTTTAGGGCTTCGCAAGGCAAATCCGTTTTATTCAATAGAATTACGGCTTGCAAGTGCAGTGTTTCTGCCATCACTAGGTAGCTATCAAGTAACGGCCAGGAGATTTCAGGTTTAGGTGCGATCACAATAATGAGTTGTGTAATGTTTGCTGCAACGGGCTTGACCACACCGGAACTGGTTGGTTTTGCCAAGACGCTGCTTCGAGGGTAAAGACTGACGACTACACCTTGATTCGTTCCTTCTGTTTGCCAAATTACTCTATCTCCAGCTACTAATGTTTCCAGATTGGGTCTAATGGAACACCGAACATGCTTTCCCTCATGGTCTTCGAGTTCAACATGTCTGCTAAATCGAGTGATCACGAGGCCATCAGCCAAATCGTCATGATTTTTTTTATTTTCATGGTAATTTCGTTGGATTTTTTCAATGCGTGCCGTTTGTTGCTTACTAATACGTCTTTTACTCATAGTCCGGATCTATAATATAATCATTAAATATTCTTAGCTCGTTGAGGTCAAATCAGAGCTAAATAATCATACAGTATGAAGGTAAATTAAAATTAATGAAAGTCTACTTGGTTGGTGGTGCTGTTCGTGATCAATTATTGAATCTTCCAGTAAATGAACGGGACTGGGTTGTTGTTGGTTCTAGCCCCGATGATTTATTAGAAAAAGGATTCAAACAGGTTGGGCGTGATTTTCCTGTTTTTTTGCATCCAGAGACCAGTGAAGAATATGCTTTAGCACGAACTGAAAGAAAATCTGCTCCAGGTTATTACGGTTTCACCTGCAATTTTAGTAAAACTGTAACTTTGGAAGATGATTTAGCACGCCGCGATTTAACAATTAATGCCATGGCTATGGATGAGCAGGGGCACCTTGTTGATCCTTATCAGGGGAGAAAGGATATAGAGGCTAAGCTACTTCGTCATGTATCCCCTGCTTTTGTAGAGGATCCAGTACGCGTGTTGCGTGTTGCTCGTTTTGCGGCGCGTTTTCATCATCTAGGCTTTAAATTGGCGGATGAAACCCGTTCATTAATGTATACGATGGTTCAAAGAGGCGAATTGACTCATTTGGTTGCTGAGCGAGTCTGGCAAGAATGGCAGAAAAGCTTAACGGAAAAAAATCCGGAGCAATTTATCAGTACCTTACGTTCCTGTGATGCATTACGCGTGGTTTTGCCTGAAATTGATGCATTATTTGGTATTCCCAACCCTTATCGGTACCATCATGAAGTAGATAGTGGTATTCATACTTTGCTGGTTTTACATGCAGCAGCAGGTTTATCGCCAGATCCGGTAGTCCGTTTTGCCGCATTAGTGCATGATTTAGGTAAGGCTTTGTCACCGATGTATAATTGGCCAAGTCATCATGGTCATGAGGAGTGTGGCGTTGCTATTATTGAGAGTTTATGTTCTCGACTACGTATCCCCAATGAGTATCGTGCCCTTGCAAGGATGACCTCGCGATTCCATTTGAATATACATCGCTTATTTGAATTAAAAGCAAGTACTATTGTGAAGCTTTTAGAGCAAAGTGATGCATTTCGCCGCCCTAATCTCTTCTATAATATGTTAATTGCATGTCAATCCGATGCAGAGGGCTGTGGCCGAAATATTGATTACCGACAAGGTAAATTATGGAGTTATTTGCTTACTGAATGTGCTAAAGTGAATAGCCAAGCCCTTATTACTGAAGGTTATCAGGGTGAAGCAATTAAACATGCGTTACATCAAAGACGAGTGGCATGTGTTGAACTGATATTAAACTCCTGGAAGATAAATGAAAAATAATCAAAATTTAATTTGGATAGATTTGGAAATGACTGGGCTTGAGCCTGAAAAAGACAGGATCATCGAGCTTGCTACAGTTGTGACTGATCCTCATTTAAATGTAATTGCTGAGGGGCCCGTTTTTGCTATTTCCCAGCCTAAAACTTTACTGGATGGTATGGATTCTTGGAATACCAAACAACATGGGCAATCCGGCTTGGTCAAGCGAGTTTTGGAAAGCCAAATTAGTGAGGCGCAAGCAGAACAATCAACTATCGATTTCTTAAAACAGTATTTGGATAAAGGAAAATCACCAATGTGTGGTAATAGCGTGTGCCAAGACAGGAGATTTTTATACAAATACATGCCAGAACTTGCAGCGTTTTTTCATTACCGAAATTTGGATGTAAGCACGCTGAAAGAGTTAGCGATCCGTTGGCGGCCTGAGTTGTTGAATGGAGTAGTTAAAGAATCCAAGCACCTTGCATTAGACGATATTAAAGATTCCATTGCAGAATTGGTATATTATCGTCACCATTTTATAAATTTACCGGATGTACCCAAATGATAGAAAGAGAGCGATTGGAATTACCTAACGCTGCAGACAAGTTATTACTGCATTCATGTTGTGCCCCCTGTTCTGGTGAGGTTATGGAGGCGCTTATTAGTTCGGAGATAAATTTTACGATCTTTTTTTATAATCCGAACATTCATCCTGTTCAAGAGTATGAAATCAGAAAAAACGAAAACATTAATTTTGCACAAAAACACAATATCACTTTCATCGATGCAGATTATGATAAAGACAACTGGTTTGCACGAGCCAAAGGTTTGGAATGGGAACCAGAGCGGGGTAAACGTTGCACCATGTGTTTTGATATGCGTTTTGAACGAACCGCCTTATATGCTCATGAGCATGGTTTTCCAGTGATCAGCAGTTCCTTGGGAATTTCCCGTTGGAAAGATATGAATCAAATTAATGATTGTGGCATTCGCGCTGCAAGTAAATATCCCAACTTGGAATACTGGACTTATAATTGGCGTAAAAATGGTGGATCAGAGCGTATGTATGAAATTGCAAAACGCGAGGAATTTTATAAGCAAGAATATTGTGGATGTGTTTATTCTTTACGTGATACCAATGCTTGGCGCAAACAAAAAGAACGTGATCGAATTAAAATCGGTATAAACTATTATACAGAAGAACCAAAAGACGAAGGAGCCTTATGAGTACTCACTCACATGGTGATTCACATCACCATCACGGGCACGATGCTGCAGTTACTTATGGAAAAGCATTTATCATTTCGATAATCGCTAATGGTCTTTTTGTGATTTTACAGATAGTTTTTGCTTATTTATCTCATTCGACCAGTTTATTGGCTGATGCGTTTCACAATTTAGGTGATGTTTTGGGTTTAGTTTTAGCATGGATTGCTACGGTACTGATGAAACGTGCACCTACGATGAAGGCTACCTATGGTTTAAAAAAAATATCCATTCTCTCTGCGCTAGCAAATGGAATTTTATTAGTCTTTACCTGCGGAATTATTGCTACAGATGCAGTATATAAATTATTTTCGCCCTCAGAGGTTCAAGCAGTATCTGTAATGATCGTTGCTGGTGTAGGAATAATAATTAATTTTGCAACGGCACTTTTGTTTGCTCGTGGTTCTGATGACTTGAATATTCGAGGTGCCTATTTACATCTATTTTATGATGCTTTGGTTTCTGTTGGCGTCGTTCTATCTGCTGCGCTATTGTATTGGACTGGTTGGCTTTGGATAGACCCAATAGTTGGTTTATGCATTGCGTTAATTATATTAAAAGGAACGTGGTCCTTATTTGCTGGAAGTTTCAGACTTATCATCGATGGGGTTCCAGAAAATATTTCCTGGACTGCTGTTAGCGATTTTTTATTGGGTAAGCCAGGAGTAAAAGGATTCCATGACTTACATATTTGGGCCCTGAGCACCCAAGAAAATGCCATGTCAGTCCACTTATATATGCCTGATGCAGAACTTTCTGATGCATTAAGGTCCGAATGGGTTGAGCAATTACGCCATGACTTTAACATTCAACATGTGACCATTCAGGTAGAAAAGACTAATATAAATTGTAATGATGCATGTCATCATCCCAAATTTTTATAGATAAATTTACTTTACAACGAAGGATCTTCTGAGGTGTGCATTTTATTTCTCATGCTGGAGATCCTCGCGCTGTTTGAGATGATGTTATCTGCTCGAATTAATTGTTCTCGGTGTAGAATTCATTTGTCATTAATCCTAAACCTTGTTTATAGCTTTTACACGCAAGTGCTTCTTCACCAAGTTTTTCATGCAATTGCCCCTGAATTTCGTAGGCAAGAGCAGTAGGCTCAATCTCATTGGATTTTTCAAGATAATATTTAGCTTTTCCCCACAATTGACGTTTCATGCAAATTTGTCCTAAACATAAATAGAGTGCTGCTGAATGAGCATGTTTCTTCAGTAATCCTTCAGCAAAAGTGAGTTGTTTTTCATCCGTGGGTAATAAACTATAAAGCCTAATCAATTGGGGGCTAAGGTCTTTACGCAATGCACGCCGCAATAAATCATTGGCGGTAGTGTAGTCTGCCCTCTTTAATAAGAAGCGAATATATTCGGCGATGATATTGGGTTCATCACTTAAAGTTTTAGGTAGTGAATGAAAAAAAGTATGTACGGCTTCTGCCTGATTTTGCTTGACTAGATCAATCATTCTTTGCAAGTAGGCATTATATTGCAATAACGCAAACTCCTGGGGATTAACAACCTGGTATTTTTTTAAATCAGGTAGAATAGTAATGAGTTGCGGCCAGTCTTTAACTTCTTGATAAAGTTGCATGATAAGTTTTAAAACATAGGGATGACGTGGTGCTATATCATGTAAATGTTTTAAGGTTGCCAGCGCCTGTTCCCATTGATGGTTTGCAAGTTGTAATTCCGCTTGCGTTAATTCCACCGCAATTTTGGCTTCAGGCATTGATTGCTGCGCTTCACGCAAATAATCATCTCGTAATTGGTTGTCGCCCATTTTTTGGGCTGCTCGAGCAGCAGTCAAATAATTAAGTAAAGGTGTATCCGTGTTGGGTAAGGCCTGAATTAAATGATTTTTTGCTTTGAGCCAATAGCCTTCGCTGTATTCAATGAATCCTTTACGAGTAATTGCTTGTGCTTTTTGAGACAGTCGCTTCGAATGCCATCGAGTTAATGTACTTGGAGTACGGGAAATTTGCTTGAATAAACGCAGAATAAGATACAAGATAATGAACAAAATAATCAGGCCAAAAACAGCGACCCAAACCGTTGTTTCGATAGTCCAGTGGTTGATTGCAACGAGTACGTAACCGGGATCTTTATTCAGTTGAATTCCTAAAGCTACAGCACCCAGTAAAATCAAAAAAGCAAAGAGAAGACGAAGCATTATTGATTTCCTCCTGTGCTATTTTCCTCATTTGAGGATTGATTTTCAGGTGTACTCTTTGCATCAATCAATTCATTGAGCATAGGGAGAGCCGAGCCCAGTTCTGGTCTTTTGGGAGTTATATTCACCTGCCGTAAATCAGTGAGCTTTTTGATTAAAGCAGCTGTAGTTGGCGTATCTTTATTAAAATTCATGCTCAGATTATTAATCGCCTGTTTGAGAACTAATTGGTAAACAAAGGCATTGTGATGGAGAACGGCCCATTGTGCTTCTTGGAGATTTAGACGGAGCTTTTCTTTGAGTATGGCCTCAAATAAGGGAGACATCAGTGGTTTTATGTCCTGATCATGGCGACGAATGACAACAAGTTTTTCCAGCACGTTCATACTGCTTTGTAAACGAGATCGCCAAGAAGAATTATTGGGGGAAGGCGTTGCATTTTCTGTAGCAGGCTTCTCAGTTACAGGTAATGGAATGCTCAAATCATTAATGCTGTTTTGAGCTGCATCTAATTGACTTAGTAAACCCGCAACATCTACAGAGGGTACGGCGTGCATTTGTGCTATATCTTTGGCTATTGCCTGCCGTATATTAAAAATCTTGGGATTGTTTAATTGTTTTAAGAGCTGATCGGCTTGCTCCAATAAAGCGATTGTTGCATCAACACCATTACTCCAATGCGCGTTGATTTGAGCTAATTCAAGATAGTAACGTGCTTTGAGAAGAACCCAATCCTGGTTTTGATAAAACCTTTGGCTCATTGCAGTTTGTAATTGTTTGCTCAAGGTTTCATATTTAGTTTGTAATTGAGTCTGTATTTCTTCGGCATTATTTGTTTTAGTATTGATTTGCTCTTGAGTTTGCTCTTGTTTTTGTTCGAGTTGCTGTAACTGGGTGGTGATATTGTTTTGCGCTGCGTTTAATTGATCGTGCAATTGTTTGTTGAGAGAAAAGGTATAGGCAGCAATCCCTAAAGCGCCTAAGGCAACAATAAAAGCTAATGCGGTGATCAGATAGTTATTTTTTGAAACCGAGGAATTACTTTTTGGTTTTGCTTTCTCAACTTGCGTCGTATGAGGTGCTTTTTTTGATTTTTGTACTTGTTCTTCGTTGCCGTTTGCCATAAATTAATCCTTGTTTACGTAGTCAAACAATGTATCCATCACCCGGCTAGGGTGGCATATCCTAATTTTTCTTATACCCGATGAAGAGGCAACTTGAGCCAGACGCTCACTAATCACGAGCCATTTTTTATTACGGAGCCAATCATGGGCCTCTTTATCAAATAGTTTAAAAAGGTTATGCAGGGACTGTTCACTTGTTAACAGTATAATGTCCACTAAATCATCGCGCCATATCGATTGCACAAATTGAGTGCTCATTTGAGGAATAACTCGTTTGTACACCTCGAGAACCAGCAAGTTCGTTCCTCTTTTTATTAACTGCTCCTCAATAAGTGGCCTGCCTCCTTCTCCCTTAAATAGTAGCACGTTTTGCTTTTCTGGTTGTTGTAACGTTTTTAATGCCAATAAATGCTCACTGTCAGGCACATCGGGAACTGCACTTACCTGGATGTTGAATTCGTGAAGTGCTGCCGCGCTTCCTTGGCCAATTGCAATGACTTGAATGGAAGATGGCCATTCAATCTGGTGTTGGCTTAATTGAGTAAAACAATAATGAACCGCATTAGCACTAATAAAAATGGCTTGGTCTATCGTTTTCAAATTGGGTAGTAAACTGATCCAATGAGTGTTGGTCGCCTTAATTTCTAACGCAGGAAGTTCAATTACTATGCCTCCTGCGTCACGGATGCTTTCGCTTAACTGACTCGCTTGGCCACGTGGGCGAGTATTTAAAATACGTAAACCATATAGTGAATTTTTCATTTTGGAACGGATGCAAGAAGATTTGCTGCACCTTGAGCCAGCAAAGATTGGGCGCAATGTTCAGCTAAGTTTGTTGCCTCTTCTAATGGACCAGTTTGCGTGCTCTGTATGATTTGTGAACCATCAAGAGTTAAAATTTTTGCTTTTAAAGCAAGCTGATTATTCGCCATGGGTGAACAAAAAACTGCTAAAGGTACATGACAATTACCACCTAGGAGTGCATTGACCTTACGCTCAGCATGCACGCAAATAGACGATATGGGGTCGTTGAGTTCGACAAGGAGAGCACGAATTTCTTCATCATCGCTTCTGCATTCGATTGCTAGAGCCCCTTGGCCACAGGCCGGGAGCATAATCTGAGCTGATAATTGCTCTGTTATGACCTCGGTGAAGCCCATACGCTCAAGACCTGCAGCAGCTAAGATGATTGCCTGATATTCTCCTGACTTGAGTTTTTCAAGTCGGGTATTGATATTACCCCGTAAGGATTTAACCTTTAAATCGGGACGGTACGCTAATAATTGCGATTGTCGTCTCAGGCTCGAGGTTCCAACAATAGATTGAGCTGGCAGAGTGTGGAGAGCCTTATGTTGGTAACTGACAAAGACATCGAATGGGTTATCTCTTTTACAAATCGCAACGAGCTCAAGGCCTTGGGGGAATTCTGCAGGCATATCTTTTGAGGAATGAACAGCAAAATCAGCTCGCTTATCTAACAAAGCTTCTTCTAACTCTTTTACAAATAAACCTTTCCCGCCAATAACCTGAAGTTTATCCTTAAGGAACTTATCCCCAGATGTGCTCATAGGTAATAACTCTATTTGCAGATTTGGCCTTTTGTTTAACAGTAAATCTCGAACATGATTCGCTTGCCATAAGGCTAATGGGCTTTGACGTGTTGCGATACGTAATGTTCTTGAGCTCATAGGATACTGCATTTAAGAAAAGATGCAGTATCATACTATGTTCACTATAGGGATGCACGCACTGAAAGAGCAATAAAAATATAAGTCCAACCATTAACAATCATATCAATTGCAATGAACATTCCTATAACCCATAAACCACTAACTGGCCATTGCATGATGATTAGGATGCCGAGAATAATGGCGAGGATTCCTGCAAATAAGAGCCAACCCCATCCCTTAGCTTCTTTTAAAGATAAGGCCAAAATGATTCGCGTGATACCAATAACAATTAGGACGCCTGCTAAGAGTGCAGTAATTAAAGTGGATGCTAAAAAGGGATCATAAATGACAACACCAGCACCAATCAGGTATAAAACTGCAATTATTGCTTGCCAGAATATACCTTTCCAGTCTCGGTGTTTGAAAATATCGATAAAATGAGAGATTGCAGAGATAATTAATAAAGCTGCAAAAAAATACATGCTGACCAACGTCAAGCCAATGACCATGCTCAAGCCTATGCAGCCTAGAAAGACAAGTAGTATTCCTAATCCTAAAAGCCAACCCCAATTACGTCTTATAGCATTCGGGGTGTAAATTTCGTTCGTGTTTGCCATATCATTTCCTTATTGTGGTACATCCATAACGAATAACAACTCATGAAATATAACCTAATTTTCAAGGAGTTGTCGAATAGGGTGGTCGTGTTTTGTTGCATTTGATGTTGCTTGGGATCTTGGCTCATCCTTTACTTAAAGGTGACTGCATTCAGAATGTTTTTTTGTTGGGCCAAGGCCCAACCTCCAAGGGAAAATTATTTGTAACGGTCATAAAACGCATAAGGTTTTTGTTTATAATAAGCCCAATAACGGTCTCCATAAGACCAATGCCAATATTCATTACCATAATTAACAAAACCAACGGCCTCTAGCACCTGACTCATGATTTTCCGATTTTTCTTTGCTTCCTCAGTAATAATTTCTGAAGCAGTTAGTGAAAGAGAGCCATCCAAATCGTTCATCCAATCTTTTGGGTGAATTCCCATTTCAATGGCCTCTCCTTGCTCATCGATTAAGTAAACGTCTATCGCGGCGCCCGTTGAATGAGGCGGGATATTGGGTGAACCGTCTTGGTTGATTACTGGGGAAACCATTCGTGTTGTTTCTGTAAAAATCTGTTCGGCAGACCATTCAGGATGTTTCTTTTTTACTTTCTCATGACGTGTATCAAAAAGCGATTTTTGTAGGGTGAGACTCCGATAACATTCATACAAACATAAACGTAATCCTGTAGGTAACAAGGATTGAGCGTTTTTTAATTTTTCATAAATTGTTTTTCTCATTTTGGTGTAATCAGTATTATTCGGTATTTCTGGAGAAGGGCCATAGCTAATTCCCGGATGATTTATTAGATCGATCATCGGCTCTTGATTATCAATTACCGGGATGGCGATAATTTTAGGATCGGCAATGAGTAAAATAGGTTCCAGTGCAGTAAAATCTGACATATCTAATCCTTATAACTTATTTTGCCATCAATGAAAGGCATTTACTTAAAGACCCCCATTATAGTTTGAAGCCTGTTTCAAGAAAATAAAATGATTTTCCCCTTATTTGCTTTTAATCGTGCTGGAAAAAAAATTCACTTCTGGGTATTATCCTAAATTATTATCATGGGGTGTACGGGCATGAGGTTGCAGTTTTTAATGTTATTGTTTTGTTTTTCATTTGCGGTATATGCCTGTAATGAAGTGAGAGAACGAGAAATACAATTAAGAATTCAACCTGTAGGGGAAGTCTCTGTACAAGGTCAAGCTCAAGCAGATAACAAAGCAGTGACCAACGTTGCAGCAAAAAAAGAGCCTGGCGAAGAAACCTACCAAAAATATTGTATTGTTTGTCATCGAGATGGTCTTGCGGGAGCACCAAAATTCAGGAATGAACAGGATTGGAAACCGCGTTTAGCCGGGAGAGAATTAAATGATTTACTGGCTTCTTCAATAAAAGGGTTGAATGCTATGCCTGCAAAAGGAACGTGTATTAAATGTACTGATGATGATCTTAGAGCTGCCATATCTTATATGTTGCCCAAATCATGAGAAAACTTACTTTTAGAAAAATTCAAACCTGCAATGCAACACTGACGGTGTTTGTATTATTTGCGTCTTTTTATTTTCAATATGTTGTTGGTCTTGTTCCCTGTCCTTTATGCATCATGCAACGCGTTTGCGTCTTTTTATTATTAGCAGTTATGGGATTAAGTTTTCGAACCTTAAAAAAGGCCCATATTATTAGTTTTTTACAAATAATCATTGCATGTGCCGGCTTATACTTTTCTTTACGCCAATTATGGTTACAGTCTTTACCTGCAGGCCAAGCTCCAGCTTGTATGCCAAGCCTGGATATTTTAATGCGTTACTTACCCTGGCAAACTGTAGTTAAAGCTTTGTTTTTAGGAACTGGAGATTGTGCCGAGGTCACTTGGCGTCTATTTGGAATCTCGATGCCGGGATGGTGTGCGATGTACTTTTTATACATGGCTCTAATGGGATGTCTCTTATTTTGGCAGACCAGTTCAATTAAGTTCCACCAAGATAATTCTTAGTTTGATGCATTGTAGCCCGGATTAGGTTGCCTGCGCACAGGCTACTGAGTATTTAAATCGTTGCTGAAGTGTTGAACTGCTGATTTTGGCTAACAACCTCAGAAGCCTTTTCCTGTGCTCGTTCTGATAAATAGGGTGTGAGTTGATTTCTTTCCGGATAGGCAAAGCGAAGCATCTGATTTTTAAAGTGGGTAATCCGAGCGGCTGATTCCGATGATTGGGAGAAGCTGACTTTTTGTAATAACTCAAGCAATACGTGGCGTGGTTGGTGGCAGACGATCAGCATATCACAACCTGCTTTAAGTGCTTCTTCTGCTCGAGTCATTAAATTGCCTATATCGGCACCAGTCATACTCAAGCAATCGCTTAAAATCAAACCTTCAAACTTCATTTCATCGCGTAATATCTCTTGCAACCAAATTGTTGAAAAGCCAGCAGGTTTGTTGGCATCAATTGCCTTATAAGTTACATGCGCAGGCATGACCGCATTGAGTAGTCCCTTTTTGATAAGCTCAATAAAAGGTTTTAAATCGTTCGCTTGCAGCTCCTCCATTGTGGCATGCGAAACGGGCATTGCAACATGTGAATCCGCATTGACGGAGCCATGGCCTGGAAAATGTTTGGCGACGGCCGGCATGCCGGCTGCAGTCATGCCTTCGATAAAAGCGCCTGCTAAAGCAATAATTACGTCAGGATCGTGGTGGAAAGCGCGATCCAAGCGAGCAATAACATGGCTTTGGGCATGTAAATCCAGCACTGGTGCAAGGCTTAAATCAATACCACAAGTTAACAAGTCTTTGGCCATAAGTTCGCCATATTGTCTCGCAAATTTGATACCGACCTCGGGATTTAGATCATATACATCACCATAAACCCGGGATGCAGGCAAGGAACGAAATCCATGGCGTGAAAAACGTTGCACAAAACCGCCTTCATGATCGGTTGCTACAAAAATATTGGCATTGATGTCACGGATTTCACGAATTAAACGCTCTAGTTGCTGAGGATTTATAAAGTTACGCGTGAAAAGGATTACGGCTCCCACATTAGGATGTTTTATGATTTCCCGTTCAATATCTGAAAGTTCAATACCTTCTATGTCAATCATGAATAAATTGGAATTTGAACTGGACATATATTATCCTTTTTAGAATTGAGATGAATAGGACCGTGCTTCCATTGGTTTTGCGCATAATATCATAGATTGACTCATTGTTAACATGACTAATGCTGGTAATCCACGTTTGACTTAGCTATTATCGCCATTTTTGAACTATTTTTAGTAAATGAATACTTTTTCTTGCACGGTATTACATAAACACGCCGCAACCCAAGCACGAGTGACACGTGTTACTACCGCCCATGGTGAATTTATTACCCCGGTTTTTATGCCAGTTGGTACTCGCGCTGGTGTAAATAATATGACTCCCGCAGAGTTGCGGGACGCACATAGCCAAATTATCTTAGGTGGGAATACCTACCATATGCTGTGTGCCCCAGGGATGGAAATTATTGAAAAAGCAGGCGGGATGCATCCTTTTATGGGATGGCACGGTCCCATGTTAACAGATAGCGGTGGGTTTCAGGTTTTTAGTCTTTCAAAGAACAAGGAAATTTGTACTATTGATGAACAAGGAGCTCACTTTACATTACCTGGTAGCCAGCGATTGATTCATATGACCCCTGAAATGTCACTGGAAACGCAAAAGATCATTGGTGCGGATATTATTATGGCTTTTGATCAGTGTACACCAGATAGTTGTACTAAAGATGAAGTTCAGCACATTATGAACCGCACCCATCGTTGGTTAAAGCAATCCATACAATATCACCATCAACACCCAAACTCACGATATGGTTACCAACAAGCGCTATTTGGAATTATTCAAGGAGGAACTTTTAAAGACTTACGCCGTGAAAGTGCGGATTTTATCTCTTCAATGAATACCGATGGTATTGCAATTGGTGGGGAGACAATCGGTTTTGATATGAAAACTACCGTTGAAGTCATTCGGTGGGTGCGCGAGTATTTACCGGAAAACAAACCACGCTATACCATGGGTGTTGGCATGTCGCCACAGGATCTTCTGGATGTAGTTGCTGAAGGAATTGATATGTTTGATTGTGTAGCTCCAACACGTAACGCACGTCATGGCTCTTTATATTGTGGTGAGTTAATTCGAGAAGGCAATTGGTTACGTTTTGCCAGTGAATATGAGAATGAGCGAATTCAAATAAAGAAATCATGTTTTGCTGAGGATATGTCGCCAATTATGGCACAGTGTTCTTGTTATACGTGCCAAAATTATTCACGTTCTTACTTACATCAGTTAGCAAAACAAAAAACAAATTTATTTACTGCTTTGGCAAGTATTCATAATGTTCATGTAATGCACGATGTTTGTGATAAAATGCGCGAGTTGATAATTAACGAACGTTCGAACTAAAAGGCATCTTATGCCTGTTTACGTCATTAACGAAGACATTATCCAGTAAAAAGCAAGGCTTTTTATATGGGGTTCATCAATTAATCTAAAAAATAACAGGAGATAAAATGGTTGTAATCAGCACATCTAAAGGTGATATTCATATACAATTAGATACAGAAAATACTCCAGCTACAGCAGAAAATTTTCTTAATTATGTGCGCAGTGGTTTTTATAATAATACAATTTTCCATCGTGTTATTGCAGGTTTTATGATTCAAGGTGGTGGACTGGACTCCGATATGAAGCAGAAAGCTACGAATGAACCTATTAAGAATGAAGCAAAAAATGCGAAGCCAAATAAACGTGGCTCGATTGCAATGGCGCGCACCATGGATCCTCATTCTGCAACAGCGCAATTTTTCATTAATGTTGCTGATAATGCATTCTTGAACTACAGCGGTGATCACATGCAAGGATATGGATATTGTGTCTTTGGTGAAGTCGTTGAGGGTATGGATATTGTGGATGCTATTGCCAAAGTAAAAACAGGACAACGAATGGGCCATGCGGATGTCCCAGTTGAGGAAGTGAGCATTCTCGAAGTAAAAGAAGTTTGATAAGTAGCGCTAGTGTAACGCAGAAATTTCCCTTCTCCCCATTGGGGAGAAGGTGACGTTAGGGCGGATGAGGGGATTAGGCAGTTGCCTTCGCTGCATCCACGCTACAGTTCTATCCCTTGGAGTTCCGTCTACGTTTTTTGATACTTTCTGAATAGTCAAATATGGGTATTTCAATGTGAAAGAAAATAGCTAAAAGACGTGCTGTAAAAATGCTGATTAGTGTGATTATGATGTTGATATTTTCTGGGGTATGAAAATAATCGAGAACAATAAAAAGTAATGCACCAGCAAGAGCAATAACTGCATAGAGTTCTTTTCTTAACACCAGGGGGATGTCATTGCATAAAAATATCCCGCAACATGCCACCACAAATCCCGGTGAGCATACCATTATAATAGCGATACTCGGGGATAAGCCATGATTCAATGCTTTTTGGGTGCCAATAATTACGAAAGTAGATAATCCAAGTGCGTCAAGGATTAAAAATATTTTCATAATGCGAATCAATGAATGGGCAATAAATATCGTTAGAAACGCACATAATGAGGTATACAACAGATATTCAGGATGTGTTACCCAGGTCAGCGGATAAGTATTAAATAGCGCATCTCTTACTGTTCCACCGCCTAATGCGGTAATACTCGCAATGAGCATGACGCCAAAAAAATCCATTTTCTTGCGGCCGGCTGCTAAGGCACCGGTGATTGCTTCAACACAAATGCCTATGATAAAAAGATAATGGAGTAACATATAAAGCTCAGGGTGTTTTTTTAAATCGCAATTATACCACTATTGAGACAAATGGAGAAATGTGGCGCTGTGAACACAGTGGGTTAATTCCCATATCCATCACGCAAATAATAGCTTACGTAATCCCATGGCTTTTTCCTGGGGGTACTTCTGATGACACGCTTTCAGCAGGATCACTGCCCAAATCAACATAAATTCCCATGTTTACAAAAGAATTAAAATCACCATCATCATATGATTTAAATAAAACAGAAAACTCTTCGAACATTCTTTTTTTGACTCGTTCATGAATTGAGTCCCAAATGCGTTCCATTGTAGGTTTTTGCTTGAACATGCCATTAACTAATAGAGGAGGAGATGACTGAATAAATTTCTTTGCTTCCTCTCTAACGATGGCCTGTAACTTATAGGAAGCAACTTCTTTTGTGACAAAGTCGATCGCTACATCGGGATGGATTCCTACTAATTTTTCCATGAACTTATTCAATTTTCCATCGCGACAAATATCGATATCCTCACTCTCACTCTCTTGATCGTTTTCTAGCAGGTTATATCCTCTTTGAATCTCATATAAACCCTCTTTCAACATCTTGAGCGCCTCAGCTAACTCACCCTTCCTATGTTCATCATCATGGATAGCAATCCAAGTTAAAATCAAAAGTTCTTTTAAAGGAATACCTGTCTTGGCATGGATTTCTGTTCCTTTCAAAATGTCATCCAGAGCTCTATGAGCAGCTAATTCTTCCTGAGATTTTGAATTTGCTAAAACAGTACCCCACGAAGTTATTTCATTAATCGTTTTAATTGTTAACGCCGGACTTAGTTTATCTCCATAACGTTTCTGCAAGCGTAGAGCTGATTCGGCTGCCGAACTGTCTACACTCGATGCATGCGTACTTTGTTTGGTATTAAGATGAGGTACAATATGCATCTGTGCCAGTTTGGTGCGCAATAAATTGGCAATTTCAGATTGCTTATAGCGCTCTGCCAGAGTAACAAATTCATCCTCAGCTACTCTTATAAGCTCCGCTCCATTATCTAACAGCATATTGACCATACTTAAATCACCATTAACAATGGCCGTTTTTAATGGCAGCTCGTTCTGGGCGTTTACATTAGCGCTTTTCGAAATTAAATACTTTACACAATTAATATGATTGCCTCGAACCGCAAAGCACAATGCTTTGTCTTCATCAGCGTGTAAATCAAAACCATTTTCTTCCAATATCTGGAGAATAGGAAGAAATCCATGAGCAGCCGAACTGAATAATGGTTCGCAATTGCTGAGGTCAATTTCCCCTCTATATTCGAGTAATATATTTTTTACCAGCTCAATATTATTTGCCAGGCATGCGTCTAACAAAGCTTCATTTACCGTAAGGCCATTCTTCATCAACAATTTGATTAATGAATATTTTTTCGATGCCGCCGCAAGATGTGCTGCTCCCTTGATTCTGGATGCCTCCCAGGGCAAGTCCCTTGACAACAATTCGCGAAGCGCATCTTCATTTTCGACAAAACAACATGCTTCCAAAAGGTTATAGCTTCTTACACCTTTTTCATGCCTGATTAACCCAGAAGAACGTTTTACAAGCTCCGCTTTAGAGTATTTATCTATTTCGGTTTTTAACTTATCGAGATCATTTATTTCGATGCACTGAAAAATAGCTTCAGATTTCAAAAATTTTTTCATATAGTTCAATCCTTAGCCTTATATGTTCCAAATAAATACTTCTTAATATTTTCTTAATCTATGTAATTTAAAATAAACCACACAGCATTGTGTTTACATGAATTGCGCATAATATGCTCTTGAATATAATTATACACAGTCTTTATGGGAGTTTGAAATGCCTCGCCGAACTAGTGATCTTAAAAAAATGTTAGAAAAAGGAAATATTGATACTTCTGATTTTATTTTAATTGCATTAGACATACTCAAAAATGAAAACAAAATACTTGAAGATCAACCACTAGAAGAAGCGATGTATGCAATTAAAGTGGATTATCTAGAGGTCAATTATTCTGATGCTGTTGAAAAACTTATTGCCGCAGCCAAAACTCTAAAGGACGCAAGCATTGCAGAGTTATTTGAACAAGCTGCTGAAAATGCAGCTAAAAACTCTAAGCCAGAACAAGTAGAAAGTAGACGGTATTTTGAAAATAAGTTTGTTACTGAGCAGTGGAAAACTCTTGACACGACAGAGCATCAAGACAGCCTTGACCGCCTTGCGAAATTTATGGTTGGTGCCAATAAGCTCTATGCAGAAAAACAAGATTTTTCAAAGCTTAGAAAAGTTAATAATTTGAACGATATGGAAATGGTCATTGCTGCAATAAGGGGATTTGGTGAAGAAGGAAGCGCTACAACAATTGTTTTAGATAAAATCATAGAGATGCGGCATGAAGAAAATGCGTTATCTGGTTTTAAAGACAGAGGTTCAGAACGTAACCCAGATGATGTTGGTTATTCACAAAACCCTGGCATCATCAAAGCAAACACGCCAATGCCTTTAGTTGAACGAAGAGAGAAAGCAGTTCAAGGCAGTATTACGGACAGTTTCTTAATTAAGCGAACAGTTAAAGACGGGTATTCTGCTAAAAATGTGGATGTCCCTTTTATTAATTCAGTTTCTGGTACCGCTTATACCTTGGCAGCCGTGTTAAATGAGTATGCTAAAGAAAACCAGCAAAGTCCTACGTTACAAAAAGATATGGATAATATCATCCAGACTTTCGTCGCATTTACTTGCAAATCAGGTTTTCATAGTTTGTCAGAAATGATGGATGTACTCAATTCACCGGAAGTTTCTGGAGTATTCGATGGATACGGTCTCAAAATAAATCATCTTTTTTCCAAAGAAACCCTTGAAACCGCAATTGCTGCTGCATCAGATTATACGGAAACAAGACAATCTCAAAAAAGTATGCTGAGTGAAATATCACAACACTCTCTCTTTAAGAGACATGCAGAGCCAACTGCTAAAGCAAATTATCCTGGAGAAATTGCTCTTCGTGTTCGAGAAGAGAAACTGACTGGTCCTCGAGTTGAAAGAGCATTGAGAGAAATGTATCAAGAGGGACTTCAGGGTGATAAAAAATATTCTCCAGAACATTGCAGAGAAATGGCTCAACAATTTGTTAATTATGCAAAAAAACATCATCGTCATTTCAATATGGATGGAGTGAAACAATTTCTTAAAGAAATGAATGAGCTTATTAAAGAAAGACAAGAGCATATCGAAAAAAATGTTGAACATTACGTCATGCCTTTCGAAATATGATGCATTCAATTCATTTTACCAAGGGGCTAGAGACTATCTGAACAGTCGATGCCCTTTGGCCAGTTCTACGTTGTTGCATTATTTGACCCGTTTTACGTTCCATGCGATTGGCTAAAGTGTTTTACTGAAGCTAAAGCTAAATCAATAATTTTTTTAGACTGCTCCTCATCCGCATTAATTAGGCTCACGTCGTTAATTAATTCCATTAAGAAATTAGGTATTTCTTGTTCCGCGAGTGTGCTGTTATAAAGACATGATGCTCTGGAGAAGAGATAGTGAAGCAAATTTTTATTAACCGTTACTTTTTCCCGAGCAATTCCCTGATCATGTGGCGAGTTTCCAAATAATAACCAACCCGGTGACACATGAAGTTTAGCCGCAATTTCCATCAATTTCACCGGTTCAGGGATGGCCTCGCCACGGAGGTACTTGCGACATATTTGCAGGGAATGTCCTGTAATTTCAGACAGCTTGTGGATACAGATACCTGAAGTAGAACGTTGTGAATTAAATCCTGCTGCGATCATGGCATCACGTAAACGGTCAGCGAATTGTTTTGCCAGATTAACTTTTTCCATAGGGTATTAGGAGGTTTCATTTTAAAGTAAAAAAAGTATAACAAAACGAAACATAAAATTCAAAATAAGCATATTTAGAAACTTAAAGTTTCCTTTGGAAATTAATAGTTGACATCAATGGGCAAAAAAGTATAATGGCTTCGAAACCGAGGGAAAGGTTTTATATTAGTCCCAAACAAGGAAGCAGGTGATATAAGACGGAACAAATATCACTATACAGTCCAATAGAAGAAAAAGTGGATAACTCATAGCAGTTAACCTCGCAAACTCATGGCTTGAATGGTTCCCCTCCATTTAAGCCTTTCTAGATGTCTCAGCTAGGGAGTTTTTTGTGCACAAGCCATGAGTACAGAAGGGATTACACTATTTATTAAGACAAAATAATCTAAATGATTGCTTTGTAATAGCACCTTATTATATACTTCACCACAATGTATATGCAGGTCGTTTTATAGGCACGTAGCTCAGTGGTAGAGCACCACCTTGACATGGTGGTGGTCGGTGGTTCGATCCCACTCGTGCCTACCATGCACTAAATCGCATTCCAGGAGCGCCCACTTTCATTTGGGACGATGCTTGATTGACTCCTCTTATTTAAGGTTTAAGCCCTGCCATGCAGGGTTTTTTTTTGAAAAGAAGTGCTTACGGATAAAATTATGCCAAACATTAAATTACCTGATGGAAGTATAAAACATTTTGAAGCGCCCTTAACGGTCTATGATGTGGCTCATAGTATAAGCCCTGGCCTAGCTAAAGCTGCTTTGGCCGGTCGCATTAACGATCGTTTGGTTGATACTTCTTTTCTGATTGAAAATGATTGTGCATTGGTTATTCTGACTGAAAAACAAGAAGAAAGCCTTGAAGTTATTCGTCACTCTACAGCACACTTATTAGCACAAGCAGTTAAAAGTCTTTTTCCTACGGCGCAAGTGACTATAGGACCCGTTATTGAAGATGGTTTTTACTATGATTTTGCGTTTCAAAGAGCATTTACTCCTGAGGATCTTGAGTCAATCGAAGCAAAAATGACAGAGCTGGCCAAGGCAAATTATCCAGTAGTGCGTAGAGAATTGCCCCGCAATGAAGCCATTCAGTATTTCAAGAGCATTGGCGAGGAATACAAAGCGAAGATTATTGCCGATATACCTGAAAATGAAGTGTTATCGTTGTATAAGCAAGGTGATTTTGAAGACCTTTGTCGTGGACCTCATGTCCCTTCAACCGGTTTTTTGAAGGCATTTAAGCTGACTAAATTAGCAGGCGCATACTGGCGGGGTGATTCCAATAACGAAATGTTACAACGTATATACGGTACTGCCTGGGCTGATAAAAAATCTTTGGCAGACTATTTATTCCGTTTAGAAGAAGCCGAAAAACGTGATCATCGTAAATTAGGTAAGAGCTTAGAGCTATTCCATTTTCAGGATATCGCTCCTGGGATGGTATTTTGGCATCCTAAAGGCTGGACAATTTATCAAGAGCTCGAGCGCTATATGCGCAATCGATTGGTTGATTTTGGTTATCAAGAAATTAGAACACCGCAATTAGTTGACAAGGTACTCTGGGAAAAATCAGGCCATTGGGCAAATTTTAGAGATGAGATGTTTGTTACTGAAACAGAAAATCGCCATTATGCAGTGAAGCCAATGAATTGCCCATGCCATGTTCAAGTGTTTAATCAGGGTTTAAAAAGCTATAGAGATTTACCATTAAGATTTTCCGAGTTTGGTAATTGCCATCGCTGTGAACCATCCGGCGCACTGCATGGTTTGATGCGCGTTCGTAACATGGTGCAAGACGACGCACATATCTTCTGTACTGAAGATCAAATTCAATCAGAAGTCGCGATGATGCTTGAGTTGGTTCAGTCGGTATATGCAGATTTTGGTTTTAGTGAGATTAAGTACCGTCTGGCTTTACGTCCTGAAAAGCGAGTTGGTAGCGATGATGTATGGGATAAAGCGGAAGGTGCTTTAAAACAAGCAATGAAAGACAGGCAAATTGAGTGGGTTGATGCTCCAGGTGAAGGTGCTTTTTACGGACCCAAAATCGAATGCTCATTAGCAGATTGTTTGGGTAGGATTTGGCAATGCGGAACCATTCAAGTTGATTTCTCTATGCCAGGTCGGCTGGATGCTTCATACGTCGCTGAAGATGGCAGTAAACAAATTCCAGTGATGTTGCATCGTGCGATTTTAGGCTCTTTTGAGCGTTTCATGGGTATTTTGATAGAGCACTACGCAGGAAAACTGCCTTTATGGCTATCTCCAGTGCAAACGATGATTCTAACAATCAGCGAAAAGCAAAATGAGTATGCAAAGAAAATAACACAAATTTTGCAAAAAAGAGGTATTCGAGCCAACTATGACTTGAGAAATGAGAAAATTGGCTTTAAAATTCGCGAGCATACTTTACAAAAAGTGCCATATCTTTTAGTAATAGGCGATAAAGAGGTCGAATCCAACCAAGTGGCTGTGCGCTCACGCGAAGGAGCAGACTTGGGTGTGATGACAATAGATGCAATTTGTGATACCTTGACGCAAGAAATTGCTCGTAAAGGGTCAATTAATAATTAATAAGCAGGGGGGGTTAAACCATTAGTGCACCAACTAAGCGTGAAAATGATCGCGCACGAATTAATGAACAGATCAATGTACCTGAGGTACGCTTAATTGATGTCGATGGTAATCAGGCAGGGATAGTCCCAACACGTGAAGCGTTACGTGCAGCGGAAGAAGGTGGATTAGATCTCGTGGAAATATCTCCATCAGCCAAACCTCCTGTATGCCGTATCATGGATTATGGCAAGTTTCTCTTTGAATTGAGTAAAAAACAAGCGGAAGCGAAGAAAAAGCAGAAGCAAATTCAAGTCAAAGAATTAAAATTCCGTCCTACGACGGAAGATGGAGATTATCAGGTCAAGCTACGCAACCTGATCCGTTTCCTTAATCATGGTGATAAAGTCAAAGTGACGCTACGTTTTCGTGGTCGTGAAATGGCTCACCAAGAACTGGGTATGAAGATTCTTGAACGTTTACAGCAGGATACAGCTGAATTTGCGGTTGTTGAACAGCAAGCGAAACGTGAAGGAAGACAATTACTGATGGTCTTGGCACCCAAAAAAACTAAGTAGCTGAACAAATGCGGAGTATATTGTTATGCCGAAGTTAAAGTCACATCGCGGAGCATCTAAACGCTTCCGTAAGACAGCAAGTGGCGCGATTAAACGTCGCGGTGCTTATAGAAATCATATCCTCACCAAAAAGTCTACCAAGGCGAAACGTCATTTGCGCGTGGAAGCCGGTACTTTGAAGCCATGCGATGCACGTTTAGCAGAACGCATGTTGCACGGTAGTTAAGGGGGGAATGAAGAATGCCAAGAGTTAAACGTGGTGTGACAGCGAAAGCACGTCACAAGAAAGTTTTAGACCAAGCAAAAGGTTATTACGGAGCCCGTAGCCGGACCTACCGCATGGCGAAACAAGCAGTAATTAAAGCAGGTCAGTACGCATATCGTGACCGACGTCAGAAGAAACGTCAGTTCCGTGCATTGTGGATTACGCGTATCAACGCGCAAGCTCGTGAGTGCGGTTTATCGTACAGCCGTTTGATTGATGGATTGAAAAAAGCAGCAATCGAACTGGATAGAAAAGTATTGGCTGATTTGGCTGTTCATGACAAGGTAGCTTTTGCTGCAATTGCTGAACAAGCTAAGGCTGCATTGGCAAAATAATCTTTATTAAGTAGGTGGCTTGGGTGAAGGCGCATCCCTAACTCGGGAAGCCTGTGGCAGAAAACTCGGTTCTGCTGTGCTTCACCCAGGAGCTGTTCTAAGAATACTAAATAAAGATGAAATTTATTTAAGGAGGCTGCGGCCTCCTTTTTACTTGTGGGTATAATTATGCAGGATATCATCACCATACAAGAACAGGCTTCTGAAGCAATTAACAAGGCACAAGATGTATCGGGATTGGAAGCAATTCGGGTTGATTTTTTAGGTAAAAAAGGCAAGTTAACCGAAATTTTAAAAAGCCTTGCCCATCTATCTGCCGAAGAAAAACCTAAAGTAGGCCAATTAGTGAATCAGGCAAAACGTGAGATCAGTGAATGGATTGAAACGAAAATGCTTGAGCTCAAAGAAAAGCAATTATTAGAAAAACTCTCTGCAGAACGCATCGATGTGACTCTTCCAGGACGTAAAAAAGAGAGTGGTTCATTACATCCGGTAACCCAGGTGAAGCACAGGATTAATGAATTTTTTAGCCGCATGGGCTTTGATATTATTGATGGCCCAGAAATAGAAACAGAATTTTATAATTTTGAAGCATTAAATATTCCCGGGCATCATCCAGCACGTGCCATGCATGATACGTTTTATTTTGGTGATGGCCGTCTGTTGCGTACACATACTTCACCGGTACAAATTCGTGCGATGGAGCAACGTACCCCCCCGTTTCGTTTAATTGCCCCTGGACGCGTATATCGTTGCGATTCAGATTTGACACACACTCCCATGTTCCATCAAGTTGAAGGGTTGTTGATTGACAAACAAGCCACTTTAGCCAGCTTAAAAGGATTGCTCCAAGATCTTTTTGCTGATTTCTTTGGTCGAAAATTAGCATTACGGTTTAGACCTTCATATTTTCCATTTACGGAACCTTCAGCAGAAGTTGACATTGAATGTACCCAATGCAGTGGTAAGGGATGCCGTTCGTGCAAGTTTACAGGATGGCTTGAGGTTTTAGGCTGCGGTATGGTGCATCCCAATGTGCTTAAGGCAGTAAATATTTCCCCAGCTGAATATCAGGGATGGGCTTTTGGTATGGGTATGGATAGACTGGCGATGTTGTATTACGGAATTGATGATCTACGTATGATGTTTGAAAATGATCTTACTTTTTTAAGTCAATTTTAAGAGACGTACGCTGTCGGCCTATTATTTTTAATATTAAAGCCCAATAGAAATACGATGATAAAGATGCCTACTGGGCAATAAAAGTTTAATCAGGTGGTAAGGACTATAAATGAAATTAAGTAAATTATGGTTACGTGAATGGGTAAATTTCTCATTAACTGAACAAGAATTAGCACATCAACTGACCATGGCTGGCCTGGAAGTTGATGCAGTAAGTCCCGTAGCAGGAGAGTTTACTCATGTCATTGTGGCCGAAGTTCTTAGTACCAAACCTCATCCAAATGCAGATAAATTGACTGTATGTGAAGTGAATGCAAACACAGACAAACCTTTGCAAATTGTTTGTGGTGCTTCTAACGTTAGAGCCGGTTTAAAGGTGGCGTTAGCGATGGTGGGAGCGCGTTTACCAGGTGGTTTTAATATCAAAGAATCTAAATTACGCGGCGAACTATCACAAGGAATGCTTTGTTCTGTGAGCGAACTAGGCATGGCTGAGCACTCTGAAGGCATCATGGAATTAGAGAGTGATGCTCCGGTAGGGATGGATTTACGCGAATATTTAACCCTTGATGATCATATTTTCGATATTGATTTAACCCCCAATCGTGCCGATTGTTTTAGTGTCTTAGGCATCGCCCGTGAGGTCGCGGTATTGAACAAATTACCCTTATTGGAACAATCTATTCCTAAGGTGACCCCAAGTATTGATGATGTATTACCTATACAATTGAAAAATCCTGAAGCGTGTCCACGTTATTGTGGCCGCGTCATTCGACATATAAATCCTCAAGCAACAACGCCCTTATGGATGATTGAACGTTTACGTCGAGGTGGTATACGCACTGTGCATCCCATTGTAGATGTCATGAATTATGTGATGCTCGAATTGGGTCAACCCATGCACGCTTTTGATTTAGACACCGTCAACGGTGAAATTAACGTGCGTTTTAGCAGTACTCAAGAACAATTAGAATTGCTTGATGGTCAAAAGTTAACCCTAAATGAAAAAGTATTAGTGATTGCCGACCAAGAAAAACCTTTGGCGATGGCCGGGATTATGGGGGGAGAGGCGAGTTCTGTTCAAGCACATACACAAAATGTATTTTTAGAAAGCGCCTATTTTAATCCAATTGTTATCGCGGGGATTGCAAGAAAGTTTGGTTTGTTCAGCGATTCATCCCAGCGTTTTGAGCGAGGGGTTGATCCTGGTTTGCAGATGAAAGCATTAGAACGAGCTACGGCATTAATTTTATCAATTGCAGGTGGAGATGCTGGGCCAGTTATTGAGTCTTATGATCAAAAACATATCCCTGGAATTGTGAGTTTTTCTTTTGATACGGATAAAGTACAGAAATTAACCGGCCTTAGTATTTCATTGCAAGAAATGAAAAGTTTATTAGGCGGACTCGGCATTGTTATTGGAAAAGAACACAATAATTGCCTTGATGTTGTTATTCCTTCGCATCGTTTTGATATTCAACAGGATGTAGATTTGGTTGAAGAAATTATCCGCCTGTATGGGTATGATAATTTACATGCACAACCTACCTATACTTTGGCGCAGGCAGGAAAAACATGTGGGAACGAGGAAATAGCTACCAAACTTTCCCGATGGTTTAGCTGCAGAGGATATCATGAGGCGATCAGCTATAGCTTCGTTGACCCTGAGTTACAGCACGAACTTTATCCGCATAAAGAATTTATGCAGTTACTTAATCCGATTTCCTCAGAATTATCGCAAATGCGCGCTGGGATGTGGCCAGGCTTGATTGCATCGATGATTTATAATGTTCATCGTCAACAACATGCCGTAAAATTTTTTGAAATTGGTGTGGTTTTTGATGTGAACAAAGGGCAACTGGTAGAGCGCCCTTGCGCTGCAGGCTTATTAATGGGGGAACAAGGCAGTGTGAATTGGAGTGAACCTACTCGCTGTTTTGATTTTTTTGATCTAAAAGGGGATCTGCAATCTTTATTTGCATCACTCAAATTACAGCAAGTCGAATTCATTGCGGCCGCACATGATGCGCTACATCCTGGACAATCAGCTCAAATCAAGATTAATGGAATACCTGCAGGATGGATAGGTATGTTACATCCACGTTTAACTGATGCATTGGATTTACAAAATGATGTGTTGCTGTTTGAAATCAATTTAGCGGCATTAGGTGGACATGAGCAACCACGCTATAAAACAATTTCCAAATACCCCCAAATTCGTCGCGACTTATCATTCTTGGTTGACGCGGATGTTAGTGTCATGCAGATTGAAGCGGTTGTCCGAGCAGCAATTAATGAAAATTGGCTAAAATCCTTTGATGTATTTGATGTATATACAGGAGAGGGTGTACCCAAAGGAAAGAAAAGTCTTGCGGTTGCTATGACCTTGCAAGATGAAAGTCGAACATTGGTTGATGCCGAGATAAATTCTTTAATTAGTGCTATAATCAATACGTTAGAAAATAAATTTTCAATCATATTGAGGGAATAATCGTGAATGCACTAAGCAAAGCAATAATGGCAGAAACCTTAAGTGATGAATTAAAATTGTCCAAACCCGCATCAAAAGAAATGGTCGAGAATTTTTTTGAAGAGCTGCGGCATGCACTGGAACATGGACATCATGTAAAATTATCTGGTTTTGGTAATTTTACTTTAAGGGATAAGCCACAAAGACCAGGCAGGAACCCCAAAACAGGTGAAGAAATTCCTGTAGTGGCCAGGAGAGTGGTAACCTTTAAACCGGGTTTGAAATTAAAAACAAAAATTGAGTCTATAGGAAAATAATTCATTGGCCTATTACAACAAACATGTCCTTATATGCACCAACCAAAAGGCTGCAGGCAAACAATGCTGCGCCAATACGGGCGGTGAAGCTTTTTTTGATTATATGAAATCGCGGCTTTTGGAATTAGAGATCCATGGTCCAGGTAAAATTCGTGTCAGTAAATCAGGATGTCTTGGGCGTTGCAGCTCAGGCCCTTGCATCGTAATTTACCCTGAAGGTGTATGGTACTCCTATGCATCTTTTGCCGATATTGATGAAATTATCGAAAAACATTTAATTGCTGGTGGTCTTGTTGAGCAATTGTTGATTGATCAAGAATAATTAATAAGCTCGATTGGCCTCTGGTGTGTCAACGATACTCTAATTACAACTCGGTGTAGAATTAATAAAATGTGGGTTGGGCGTTAGCCCAACTTTTTTCTAAAGCGAATGCCTAATTGAACTTTTATCAGTCCAAGGCTCAACCTGCATTAGAACAAAAATAATTATGATTCTTGTATGAAATTTGTTATATTTACGCGGATTTAAATAATTGTTTATAAATTTTTATCCTTTTTTACTTGTAGGATGTTTCTGTTTTGGTTAAAATCGCCCGTCCATGATAGAAGATTACCAATTTAGGCGGTTCGGAGTTCATTTAATGAAGACATTTAGTGCCAAAAGCCATGAAGTCAAACGTGACTGGTTAGTGGTTGATGCCAGTGATAAAGTTTTGGGTCGCTTAGCTAGTGAGATTGCACGTCGTTTACGTGGCAAGCATAAAGCTGAGTATACCCCTCATGTTGATACAGGCGATTACATCGTTGTTACCAATGCGGAAAAGGTTATTGTGACCGGCCGTAAGTTTACTAACAAGATGTATTATCGTCACACTGGATATCCTGGTGGAATAAAATCAGATAGTTTTGAAAAGTTACAGGCTAGAAATCCTGTTAGAATTATCGAACTTGCTGTTAAAGGCATGTTACCCAAAAATCCTTTAGGTAGAGAGATGTATCGTAAGCTCAAAGTATATGCAGGTAACGAGCATCCACATACTGCACAGCAACCCAAGCAACTTGATATTGAGGAATAAGTATTATGGCTGAAATGAAGCAATACTACGGCACTGGTCGTAGAAAAAGTTCAACAGCTCGTGTGTTTCTACGTCCAGGCAAAGGCGACATCAAAGTAAACGGTCGTACTTTACAAGAATATTTCTGTCGTGAAACCTCTTGCATGGTTGTTATGCAGCCATTAGAAACCGTTGATCTTGTTAATAAGTTTGATGTGTACGTTACAGTTTCTGGCGGTGGAATTTCTGGTCAGGCAGGCGCTGTCCGTTTAGGTATTGCCAGAGCGTTAGTTGCTTATGATGAAACAGGATTAGCAGAAGATGCTGAACCAAATCCCAATTCTGTTCGCAGAAAACTTCGTGCACGTGGTTTGCTAACTCGTGATTCACGTCGTGTTGAAAGAAAGAAAGTGGGCTTGCACAAAGCACGTCGTGCAACTCAATACTCAAAACGTTAATCGTTTTTTGGTTAAAAAGCCCCGCACATGCGGGGTTTTTTCTTTGGCGTTGTTATACTACTATTTAGCCTTAAGGGCAGTGGGGCCAAGGGGGAAAGGTTCATTAGCTGTACTCTAGACGTCATCCTCCCCTGACGGACACTCTTCTCCCCATAGTGAGAAGCTACATTTAATTAACGTTAATGACGGTACCACACCAAGGCTACAGAAATATCAGCTATGGAAAATCAAATTATTGACCCTGAGCAGGATAAACGCGATCGTGTAGATGAAGATCGCCGTCGATTTTTGTTGACCTCAACTTGTGTATTGGGAGGCATAGGGGCTCTTTGCGCTTTAACACCCCTTGTTGCTTCTTGGCTACCCAGTGCCAAAGCTCAAGCAGAAGGCGCTCCAGTACAGGTAGATATAAGTAAATTGGAGCCAGGTGAACAGGCAGTTGTTGAATGGCGTGGTAAACCCGTATGGATAATTAGACGAACTCAGGAAATGTTGCAACGTTTAACTGCAGATTCTTCAAAGTTACGCGATCCGAATTCGTTGACCCAACAACAACCCTCTTATGCGAAAAACGAGCATCGATCCATTGACCCTGAGTATTTAGTTCTTATAGGTATTTGCACGCATCTGGGATGTTCTCCTAAATACAAACCTAATCTAGGCGATTTAGGACCTGACTGGCCAGGTGGCTTTTTTTGTCCTTGCCACGGCTCAACTTTTGATCTTTCTGGTAGAGTTTTTAAGGATGTTCCTGCACCAATTAATTTAGAAGTCCCGCCCTACTATTTTCTCAATAAGCATACTCTTGTTATTGGCGAGGATAAGGCATAAATTTTTTGTGCTGGGCGTGATGGTTATCGGGTAAGGGTAGGCACTGGGCATGGGCACGAGAATGAGTCGCTGTAGCGCTCTTTTTTCATAAAAGCATACCTCAGCATGACTCAATTGACCGAGCGTGTCCATGTCCGATAGAAGGCGACAGGCCAGGCTCCAACAACAGGTAATAAAAAAGGCTAGAGTAAATGAATAAACTCCTTAATTGGATTGATGAGCGTTTTCCACTGATGAGCACTTGGAAAAATTATTTCAGTGCCTATTATGTTCCCAAAAATTTAAATTTTTTTTATTTTTTTGGTTCATTAGCACTTGTCGTTTTAGTCAATCAATTTATTACGGGTTTATGGCTTACCATGTTTTACACCCCAAGTGCAGAACAGGCTTTTTCTTCCATAGAGTACATAATGCGTGATGTAAATTTCGGTTGGTTATTGCGTTACATGCATTCCACCGGCGCTTCCGCATTTTTTATTGTTATCTACTTACATATGTTTCGCGGGGTACTGTATGGTTCGTACCAAAGACCAAGGGAATTAGTTTGGCTTTTGGGGATGTTTTTGTATATTTTACTTTTGGCTGGTGCTTTTTTGGGTTATTTATTGCCTTGGGGGCAAATGTCCTATTGGGGGGCTCAAGTAATCACTTCGTTGTTAAGTGCAATCCCCTATATCGGTAAAAGTCTTGTTGTGTGGTTAAGAGGCGATTACACTGTTGGCAATGCTACGTTGCAACGGTTTTTCGCTTTACACGTTATAGCAATTCCCTTTTTGCTCTTTATGCTGGTTTTTTTGCATGTGGTTGCCTTGCATAAGGTAGGATCTAATAATCCAGACGGAATTGAAATCAAAAAGCAACTGGATGAAAAAGGCGAGCCTTTAGATAAAATTCCTTTTCATCCTTATTACATTGTGAAAGATTTATTGATGATCATTGCGTTTCTCGGCCTGTTTTTTGCTGTAGTGTTTTTCGCTCCCGAAATGGGGGGATATTTTTTAGAGCATAATAATTTTGCGCCCGCTAATCCTTTAATTACCCCAGATCATATTGCTCCGATGTGGTATATGTCTCCCTATTACGCCATGCTGCGAGCTATCCCTGATAAATTATTAGGAGTAATGTGTATGGGATTTGCTTTATTGGTTCTGTTCCTTTTACCATGGCTTGATCGCAGTCCAGTCCGTTCAATGCGTTATAAGGGTAACTATTCACGAGCAATGTTGTTTCTATGCGTCATCGCATTTGTACTGTTGGGATATTTAGGAACAATCCCAGTAACGCCAGTGCGTTTATTTTTGGCTCGTGTCTGTACGGGACTCTATTTTGCTTATTTTATTTTGATGCCTTTTTATACTCGTATTGAATCATCACGCCCATTGCCTGCAGGCATAGGAGGGCGATAATGCATAAAAAAGCAGGCATTTTATACTTATTGGCATGGTTTTCGGGTTTGCTTGTCAATCCAATTGTTTTAGCGCATCCCGTCAATATTAATGTCCAAGATAAGGAGAGTTTGCAAAGAGGCGCTCGTTTATTTATGAATTATTGTTCTGGCTGCCACTCTTTAAAATATTTACGCTATAATCATATGGCCAAAGGATTAGGCTTAACCCAGTTTAATGGTCGAATTAATGAAGATTTATTAAAAAATAATCTGATTTTTACCCAGGCAACGATTAATGATCCAATTCGTATTGCTTTGCCCCCGGAAGATGCAAAACAATGGTTTGGCATCGTACCTCCGGATTTATCTTTAGTTGCTCGAGAAAAAGGTACGGATTGGCTGTATGGTTATCTCAATGGTTTTTATAAAGATGATGCTCGACCTTTTGGGACCAATAACCGACTTGTCCCTGATGTTGCAATGCCAAATATTTTGGAAACGATGAACCACGAATTACCCGAGGAACAATTTAACACTAATTTAGACGATTTGGTGACTTTTCTTGCGTACGTTGGTGAGCCAGTACAACCATTGCGCTACCACATGGGTTTCTTTGTCGTAGGTTTTTTATTTATTTTATTTCTTGTTGCACTGGGTTTAAAAACAGTTTATTGGCGAAAAATCGGCATAAAGTAACCCAAACAGGTAAAAATGTGGTAAAGTGCGAGTTTTGTGTGTGAACTTTACCTTTAGCTAGGTTTTATGAATTAAATAGGAGTTGCTCATGGCAATTGTTGCGAAGCGCACTATCATGTCTTTATTTTCCGATACGGATGATGTCTATAGTCATCAGGTGCGGATTGTGTTGGCTGAAAAAGGGGTGAATGTAGAAATTCTTGTTGCAAAACAAGCTGAGCCCAGCGCTGATCTTTTATCAGTTAATCCCTACGGAACTGTTCCTACTTTAATCGATAGAGAGCTTGTACTTTATGAGCCACGTATCATTATGGAATATTTAGATGAGCGTTTTCCTCATCCGCCTTTATTACCAGTATATCCTGTAGCACGAGCTGAAACACGAAAAATGATGCACAGAATAGAACATGATTGGTATTATTTAATGAACCGTATTTTAAGGGATGATAACGCAGAGCAGGCTAGAGCAAATTTATTTGAAAGCTTAACCGCTCTTGATCCTGTATTTGCAGATAAGCCTTATTTTTTGAGTGATGAATTTTCTCTATTGGATTGTGCATTAGCTCCTTTATTGTGGCGTTTGCCTCGATTGGGAATTGAAATTACACCAGGGTTTAAAGGAATAATTGCTTACATGCAGCGCTTGTTCAAACGTGAATCGTTTCAAGCAAGTCTGACTGATGCTGAGCGACAATTAAGAGCGGCATAAACATATGACAATGACATCAAATAAACCTTATTTAATTCGTGCGGCCTACGATTGGATAGTAGATAACGAATTGACACCATATATCCTGGTTAATGCGGCCTATACAGGGGTTCAGGTTCCCAAAGAGCATGTGAGCCATGATCGTATTGTGTTAAATATTTCTCCGGCAGCAACTCGCGGTCTTTTATTAGAGAACGATCGTATTATTTTTACAGCACGATTTTCAGGAAAAACGGAGCAAATTTTTGTTCCTCCTGGAGCGGTATTAGAAATTTATGCGAAAGAGAATGGTAGAGGTATCGCTTTTGCCATAGAAGATGAAGAAGAACCGCCTCCAGCAGCTTCTGGTGCTTCTAGTGGTGAATCTGAGGGCTCAACTACTTCTAAAAGTAAGCCTTCGTTAAAATTAGTCAAATAAATGGACGTAGCTTGGGTGAAGGCAAAGCCGAAACCCGGGAATTCTGATGCCTGGGTTTTATACACTACATCCTAGACTACATATAAGAAACGTGTTCAAACTAAGTCCTGTTCCCATTTTGCTAACTTGAGCCAAGACAGTACAATGAAACAGGTCTTAATGGATTTGGAGCACAAGGTGACCATACCAGCAAATTCCCTTTATCGTTGTGAACAAATTAGATCTTGTGAACAACAAGCAACATCTTTGTTTCAATTAGATGAAAATGAATTAATGTCACGGGCGGGAGCCGAGGCTTTTTTACTTATAAAAAAGCTTTATCCGCATGTGCGCCACATTGCCGTATATTGTGGCGCAGGTAATAATGCAGGGGATGGGTATGTGGTTGCACGGTTAGCGCATGAACATGGAATACTGGTCACAATATACCAATGTAAGGCCGTGGCTGATCTGCCTTTCGCCGCGCAACATGCTGCTTTAATGGCAATCAATGCTGGGGTTGAGTGCCAAGCTGCGGATGAATCTTTAGATAGTGAAGCCGAGTTAATTATTGATGCCCTGTTAGGGATTGGTCTGAGAGGACCGGTACATGGAGTTATTGCATCGGCGATCCATCAGATCAATGCCAGCGGGCTACCTGTTGTAGCTCTAGATATTCCATCGGGTCTTAATGCCGATACAGGAAAGGTTGAAAACTTTTGTGTTAAAGCCAATACGACCATAACGTTCATTGCCCAGAAAGTGGGGATGTATACTGCAGATGGTCCAGATTATTGTGGTGATATTCATTGTTGTTCGTTACAACTTGAGCCCTGTGTGTCCAACCTCATTCCTGCTGCACGTCTTCTAAGCTCTGCCACGCTCTCTTTACCACTTGCGGAACGTAAAAAAAATTCGCATAAGGGCAATTATGGCCATGTTTTAATAATTGGCGGAGGTCCAGGCATGCCTGGCGCGATTAGTTTGGCCGCGAAAGCTGCGATGCGAACTGGTGCAGGCGCAGTAACTGTCGCAACTTGGCCTGAACATGCAAAAAATGCCTTATCATTAATTCCAGAAGCAATGGTGTGCGGGGTAAAAACTGCTAAAGAGTTAATGCCTCTTTTAGCCCGTGCTTCAGTCTGTATTATTGGCCCTGGCCTAGGGGAGAGTGAATGGGCGATTAACCTATTTTTGACTGCTATTACGTCACAATTGCCTATGGTTATCGATGCATCCGCATTAAGATTGTTATCCGAGCATGCACAAGTGGATGATAATTGGATTTTAACACCCCATCCTGGTGAAGCGGCTTGCCTGTTGTCTTGTTCGACTGATTTGATTCAGAAAGATAGATATCAAGCAGCAGCAAACATCCAACAACAATATGGTGGGGTCGTTGTGTTAAAAGGTGCCGGCACAGTGATTCAAACTGCTGAAAAAGATACTTTTGTTTGTCCTCGGGGTAATCCAGCAATGGCTAGCGCTGGCATGGGTGATGTATTAAGCGGTATTATTGCAGGCCTTTGTGCTCAAGGATTTTCTTTAGCTGATGCAGCGCAGTGTGGTGTTTGGGCGCATGCAGTTGCAGGAGACCAGGTAGCCAAAGAATTGGGAGGCGCTGGATTATTGGCCAGTGATTTATTCGATGTGTTACCTCATATTTTAAATTACCCTGAATGATGATAAATAGCGAATTAGATACAGCAAGATTAGATTTACCTGATGAAAAGGCAAGTGAACAGTTTGCCGCTCGATTGGCAAAGTGTCTTTGTCCTTCCTTAATCATGACCTTCAGTGGCGATCTGGGGGCAGGTAAAACCACCATTATTCGCGCCATGTTAAGGCATCTTGGGGTTCAATCTGCGATTAAAAGTCCTACTTTTTCGTTAGTAGAAAGCTATACATGCAATCATGTGACCATCCATCATTTTGATCTCTATCGAATACATCATGAAGAGGAGCTGGAATATTTAGGATTCAGGGATTATTTTACGCAAGGGAGTATTTGTTGCATTGAATGGGCTGAAAATGCAGGAAAAGCATTGCCTAATGTGGATATTCGTTTTAAGTTAAGTATTAAAGGGGCTGGACGTGAAATGCAAATAATGGCATTGAGCACAGAGGGTAAAAGAATTTTAGCTCGCCTGGCAGGTGAAACATGATATTTCGCTCATGGTGTTTTGTTGTAATGTGTCTTTGTTCTATTGCCACATTTAGTGCTCAACTTAAGTCCATTGTATTGAAACAACAAGGAAATCAAACTTCCCTTTTTCTAACAATCAATGGACCATTTACGCATAAAGTGTTCTTTTTAACTAATCCCCAGCGAGTTGTATTGGATTTAAAGGAAACACAACTCGCTGTAGATTTAAATCAACTGGGTTTAATCAATGGGTTGGTGAGACAAGTTCGAAGTGGGCGTTCTGATCCGCGAACTTTAAGATTAGTTTTCGAGGTCAATCAACAAGTACAACTGCGTTCAGCTCCATGGAAGCCTAATGGGGCTTTTGGCGGTGTGCGTGTTGATTTATTACATAGCGGTCGTCTTGCTCAGCCGATTGCAGCAAATAGTCCTCCCAAGACTGCTCCCGTATTGCCCAGAAAAGCCAATATAAAGAATATACAACCAGCAAAAGTGCCTGTAAAAACTGCAGCGAAACAGCCAGTTCATCCTATTTTAGCAAATCAACAACCTATTAAGGTCAGTGGTAGGCCTTCCAAGTTGCGTGATGTGATTGTTGTTTTGGACGCGGGTCATGGAGGCAAAGACCCTGGCGCTCGAGGTCCTCATCACAGCCGGGAAAAAGACGTTGTTTTGGCAATTACTTTGAAGTTAAAACAATTAATTGATAGGCAACCGGGGATGCGTGCAGTATTAACCCGTTCCGGAGATTATTATGTAGGGTTGCGACAACGCCTGGATATTGCCAGAAAATATAATGGGGATATATTTGTGGCCATTCATGCGGATGCATTCAATAATCCTCATTCAAATGGTGCTTCAGTATTTGCTTTATCACAACGAGGGGCCACGAGTGAGGCGGCACGCTGGCTTGCAGAAAAAGAAAACTATTCCGAATTAGGTGGCGTGAATTTAGGTGATTTGGATGATCAGAATGGTGTAGTACGCTCGGTTCTCATTGATTTGTCACAAACAGCAACAATTAATGCAGGGTTGCAAATGGGGGGGCGCGTTTTAAATCAACTGGGTAATTTTACCAATTTACATAATAACAAAGTGGAGCAGGCTGGTTTTGTCGTGTTGAAGTCAGCTGATATTCCTTCCATTTTAGTGGAAACAGGGTTTATTTCAAATCCCATAGAAGAACGTAATTTAACAAACCCTAGTTATCAAGCGCGTTTGAGTCAGGCTATTTTCCAAGGGATTAAAGGATACTTCTGGGAAAATCCTCCTCATGGATCTCGCATCGAGGCAATGACAACAAACAATGTCCATTTAGTTCGTGCGGGGGAAACCTTACCCGCCATAGCCGCACGCTATCATGTTTCGGTTGCAGCCCTCCAATCCACAAATCATTTACGCGGCATTACCCTACTTAAGCCGGGGCAGAAATTGGTGATTCCTCCGGCATGGGCATAAGAATTCAGCAACTACCACCGCTTATCGCCAATCAGATTGCTGCGGGCGAAGTTATAGAGCGACCTGCATCGGTCGTCAAAGAACTATTGGAAAATTCTTTTGATGCGGGGGCTGACATCATAACCATCGAAATAGGTTATGGTGGCCTCAATCAAATTAAGATCAGTGATAATGGAACAGGCATCCTTGCAGAAGATTTACCTTTGGCAATTGCCGCTCATGCGACCAGTAAAATTAATTCATTGGATGACTTGTATGCAATTGATAGCATGGGATTTCGTGGTGAAGCATTGGCCAGTATTGCTTCCGTAGCAAAAGTTACAATCAGTTCTAAACCGGAAGAGCAAGAGACGGCGGCAATGTTACGTGTACAAGGTACTGAACGGTCTATTTCTCCCTGTGCACGCAGTGTAGGAACTACAGTGGATGTGGTTGATTTATTTTTTAATGCACCAGTTCGGAAACGATTTTTAAAGAGTGAAAAACTGGAGTTTCAAGCGATTGAAACTGTGGTGAAACGTTTTGCTTTGAGTGCGCCCAAAATTGCGCTTACCCTCAAACATAATGGAAAACAAATTTTATCGTTGCCTGCAGCAACAAACGAACAAGCCTGCTTAACACGTATAACCCGGATATTGGGTCATGCTTTTATTAAAGATTCCATTTATCTTGATGTAGAGCATGGGGCAATGAAACTCACTGGATGGATAAGTGGTCCCAATTTTCAGCGCAGTCAGAATGATCGACTGTGGGTTTATATTAATCAGCGCATGGTAAAGGATAAGTTGGTAAACCAGGCCCTAAAACAGGCTTATGATGGTTTGTTACATCCTGGACGATTTCCTGCATGTGTGTTGTACCTTACGATGAACCATGCGGAAGTGGATGTGAACGTTCATCCAACCAAGCATGAAGTACGCTTTCAGCAACCTCGGTTGGTATTTGATTTTTTTACTTCCCAATTGAGTGCGGCATTGAAATCAAAACATGATATTGAGGATGCCGCTTCATATGTCTTATTCGAACCATCAGCTCAAGGTAAAAATCAAGAGGTTTATGAACCCTATCCTAAATTGACTGAATTCAATAGAACGCCTGATACTTCGGAAACTGAATTACCTTGGGTCGTTTTAACCAATAGGTACATTTTAACCTTTATTCATCAGCAACCGCATGTTATTGATGTAGTGGCATTACATCAATATAAACTGGAAAAGCAAATTTCCCAATTGGTTTTGCCTCTAGCCAGTAGGCCTTTATTGGTGCCGATTCGATATTCTCTGCCTTTAAAACTCCAAAACCACAAAGAACATTTGGAGCAGGGCCTCAAACTGTTAGGAGTGGGTCTTGAGTGGATTGGAGAGCATGAAGTGCAGATTCGTAGTATTCCTCTGTGTATGCCCTATTTGGATTTGCGTTTGTTCTTGGATTCTGTTGCGGAATGTGGTGTAGTTCAGCAGAGCACATTAATGGAGTTAATGAGTCGCTCACAAGTATTTGATCCTAGACTGCTTAGTTTAGAGGAAAAAATGGATTTAAATGAGCTGCTGTTACGTACTTATAAAGAGGGCAATCAGCAGCCTGGATTGTTTAGAGTATTAACAAATGAAGTGTGTAGCAAGTTAGTGGGGGCCTGTTAATTGCTGATTTTAGTCAGGACTTATTAACAACCCTCACCCCTACCCCTCTCCCACCGGAGGGAGAGGGGATGCCCTCTTAAAATAAATTAAAATTCTTTTCACACATGTAGGGACAAGATGAAGCTCTTTCTCACATGTAGGGCAAAGATAAAAATCCCTCCTCCCTGAAGGGAGAAGGTGCCCTTAAGGGCGGATGAGGGTAAACTTATGGCTGTTTTATCGAGATCTTGAATGGTTAAATTGATTTTTTGTTTAATGGGACCTACTGCATCAGGGAAGACGTCTTTAGCGTGTGAATTGGTAACACGTTATCCTTTTGAAATTATTAGCGTTGATTCCGCAATGATTTATCGGGGTATGGATATTGGGACTGCCAAACCAACTCCTCAGGAGTTGCATAGCGCGCCACATCATTTAATCAATATTAAGGATCCTGTTGAGTCCTACTCTGCTGCTCAATTTTGTACTGACGCCTTATCTTTATGTGACGAAATTTTCAAAAATGGCAAAATTCCTCTTCTTGTAGGGGGAACGATGATGTATTTTAATGCGTTACAAAAAGGGTTGTCTAATTTGCCCGAAGCGGATCCAGTTGTACGTCAGCAGTTAGAAGAAGAGGCAGCTTTATGTGGTTGGGCTGTTCTCCATCAAAAATTAGAACATCTTGATCCAGAATCTGCTGCACGTATTCATGCTCATGATGCACAACGAATTCAACGTGCCCTAGAGGTATATTATTTGACCGGTAAGACATTGTCCTCCTTTCTTGTTCAACCCAATGAAAAAACGGACTATCACTTTGTGAATTTTATTCTTTTCCCTGAGCAGAGAGCATGGTTGCACGAACGGATAGCACAACGCTTTGATCAGATGCTTACCGAAGGCTTTATTGAAGAGGTGAAACAGTTACAGCAAAAATGGAATCTAACCATGAACTTGCCAGCAATGCGTTGTGTAGGGTATAGGCAGGTACTTGAATACTTGCAAGATGATTTTGATTATTCCCTCATGCGTGATAAAGGGATTGCAGCGACGCGGCAATTGGCGAAACGCCAGTTAACCTGGCTTAGGCATTGGGGAGAAGCATTCTATTATGATCCACAAAATGAGGCTTTTCGCGATGAGATTATAGCGAAAATTGGGGAAATATTAGATAATCCTACCAAACACGTATCAAAGGAACATCATGTCAAAAGTTAAAAAAGAACCAGCAAGTACCGAAAAAAATTATATAGTCCATCGTAATGAATTACCTTTGAGTTGTCCAACAAAGGATATGGTTGTGTGGAATGCTCATCCTAAGGTTTATTTGCCTATTGAAAAAACTGGAGTGGAAGTTTGTCCTTATTGTGGTTCGCGGTTTGTTTTACAGAATGATTAAATCTATTTGTATTGTACGTTTATCTGCATTAGGTGATGTTCTAATGGCTGTTCCGCTCATTAGAACGTTGCAAGCCAGTCTCCCACAAGCCAAGTTGACTTGGATCATTTCCAAGCCTGCTTTTGATTTGGTGGAAGGGATGGATGGTGTGGAGTTTATTTTAATCGACAAGCCGAACAGTGTTGTGGATTATTGGCGCTTTAAAAGACAAATGAAAGGGCGTTCGTTCGATGTATTACTGGCGCCACAAGCAAGTCTTAGGACTAATCTACTCTATCCCCTGATTAGAGCAAAACGAAAAATAGGTTATGACGAGCACCGAGCCAATGATGCTCATGGTTTATTTGTTAATGAACGAATTACTCCAGGCTTAGAGCATACCTTGGATGGTTTTTTAAAATTTGCACAGGCACTAGGAATAAAGGAGCGTGTTATTCGCTGGGATTTACCTATTGCTCCTGCAGATTATGAATGGGCGGAAGAGCACTTACCCAAACAAGGCCCTATTTTAGTAATTAATCCCGCCGCCAGTAAACCTGAGCGTAGTTGGCCTATTGCTCGATATATTGAAGTCTTGCAACGAGCCCAGGAAAAATGGAACGTGCAAGTGGTTATCACTGGAGGGCCGATTGATTTTGATAAACATTTGGCAGAACAAATAGCTCAAGTTATCCCTGCAATAAATCTCGTTGGCAAAACGAGACCCAAACAATTATTAGCGCTCATAAGCAAAGCGAACGTTGTTCTTTGCCCTGACACCGGGCCTTCACATATGTCCACTGCGGTAAATACCCCTGTTATTGCGTTGCACGCCGTGACTAACCCGCTTATTTCTGGTCCTTATCTTTTTCAACATTTAGTGGTCAATCGCTATCCTGAAGCAGCAGAAAAAATTCTCGGTTGCAAGCGCATTGAGGATGTTTGGGGGCAGCATGTACACGGTGACGAACCCATGCAATTGATTTCCGTTGATGAGGTAATGGAAAAGTTAGCAGCTGTTTTAGATGGATGTCGTCAATAGCACATAAATGAGCGGACTATGTCAACTTCAGTACCTCGAACCTCATCCACATACCCGGCTTGGGTGAAATTCGAGTTTCAACCGTCCCTAGGCTGTCGTTAGTTGTTTGAACGCTTGCCATTTGTTTCTCTACCACACTACTGTGGTGCTGCTTTATTGGTTCTTACTAATGCATTTTTTTATTGTAAGCCATCTCTAACTGATTTTCTAACTCAGTCTCAAACGAGGGGCACTCCACTTCATTGCCTCCATTATTAAAACAGCTGCCCCAAAAAGGAAATGTGGTTGATTGCTGTTTTTTCGGTCGAGTATATGGGGGCTCTTGATCACAAACCAGTTCGCTTTGATAACCAGTGGGGGTGTGTTTGTGGATTTTTGCATGAGATGATTCTGTAGGCGAGCTGGCTTCCTGATATCGCTTTGCCTCTTCTTGCAAATGTTCTAGAGGTTGTTCTTTAAAGCGATAGACATTCATAAAAATCATGCATGCTTGAAGAATCATTAATGTGACGCCAACTACTGGATTAAGAGTCAAACCCACTGCAACCAATAACCCACCAGAAACCAAGATGGAGCCGAGATTATAGGCCAAGCTCATGGCCAGATTTTGATTAATATTGGATACCGTTTGTTTGGAGATTGCAAAAACTGAAGCGATAGGTAGTAGCATTCCTTTATGAATGACCACTCCTGCTGCTTCTTGCGTTAAAACATCACTGCTGTCCGATATTACGGCTATGCCTAAGTCACTGACTTTCATTCCAGGGGTATCATTTCCCGCATCGCCTACCATGGCTACTTTATGTCCTTTCTTCCTTAAAGCAAGAATACGGGAAGTTTTGGACAGGGCATTTTCATGTTGATCATTGTCTTCTAGAGAGGTTGGCTTGCAGCCGGCATAAACGTTTTCGATGCCAAGCGCTCTAGCATAACGAATGGCTGTTTCTTCATCTGCTCCGGTACACAAGCAGATTTCTTTCCCCATTGCCTTTAATGTACGGATAGTACAATAGGCATCTTCACGTAGCGGATCGGTGATAACCATGAATCCAATTACAGAATTTTGACGTGCTACATAGACTACCTGATCCCCTGCTTCTAATTTGGGTTGTTTGAATTTAGCGGGAATTGAAATGTTTTTTTCTTTCATTAGCGTCATGCTGCCAATAGTATATTTTTTATTCCTTATTACCCCAGAAACTCCAGAATGATGAGAGTCATCAAGATCCGTAACTTCATAATGTGATACCTCATGTTGTTTGGTAAACGAATAAATCGCTTGTCCTATGGAATGAGTTGATTTTTTTTCTAGGGCCGAACAATAGGAGAGTAACTCTGATTCGGTAAGTCCACTCTCATCAAATAGATACAGTTCTTTGATATTAGGAACCCCTGTTGTAAGGGTGCCATTCAAATCAAAAATTACCGTGTCGATTTGTTCTGCGTGTTGTAATGTTTTGGCACTATTAAATGTCACTCCATTTTCTGCTGCTTTGTGCATTCCTGTTTTTACCGCAAAAGGCGTAATTAACCCTAGAGTACAGGGGCAAGCACTTACTAAAACCGATACGGCGCACTGAATTGCGATAGCGGCGGGATAAAAGAGGCCGATAAGGACTCCAGAGGCCACTGCCAATGCAATTACGGTTGGGATAAAATAAGTTAATAGTTGTTCGGTTTTTAATTCAATGGGTGCAGCTTCCAACGCCGATGCTTCTATTGCCTTATCGAGCCGTGCCAGGTAGGATTCTTTGTGATTTTTTGTGACACGAATAGCTAAAGGGTTTGCATGGCTGGCTAAGCGCATGCCAGCCACTACTTTTGCTTGTGGAGGAAAATAATGAGGGAGGGTAGCTCCTGTAATGATGGTATTGTATATGATACTTTCATTTTCACAGGTGCCATCAAGAGGTATAACTTCTCCCGGATGCACAATAATCACGTCGTCTTTATTAATCAACTCTAAACTAATTTCATCAAAGCCATCAGTACTCTTTTTTCTTACAACCGAAGGAACTCTGTCCTGAAACTTTGTGGTGCCAATTTTTTCTTTAATGGTATCTTCTATCGCAATACCTATATGTCTAAAGCCATAAATAAGCAACCCGGCTTCAAACATCATAGGAAGCCAAGGTACAAAGAGTGAGGCGATTGAGCAAACTATGATGGAAGCAGTACTGAGCGCAAATAAACTGTCCATAGTTAATTTTTTGCTTTTGGTCAATTTTATCCAAGCGTCATAATAGGAGTTATAACCAAGTAATAGGGTTAATAGAGTACTAAAAACAGCAAGAGACGCGATCACAGGAAGTGAGAGTCCGCCGGTTGCAAGACAAAGGATAAGTACTGCCACTCCTGACACGCATCCGACTGCACCAAGAAACCAATGTGAGTTAAAAAATTTTTTGATTTTATTGATGGTTTGCTTAAAGGGTGTTAGTTGCTCCGCCGGTGTTTGCGGTGCGTCCTTTTTATCCGGTTGATATTCATATCTTCTACATGTAAAACCGACCTCTTCAATATGGTTCTTAAGTTCCAACCAGATTTCCTGATCAACTCGTTTTTCTTCATCATCCTCTTTAACAATTACGGTTACTTTTTTAGGATCTGGTGTAGTGATGTCTGCGTGAAAATGTATCATCCTGTTAGAGAGTTGGCCTTGCAGATAACTTCTAATAGTCCCACTGCAGTTAGCACAGGTCATCCCATCAACATAAAAAATATAGCTTCTGGATTTAGGCATATAGGCTCGTCAATTAAGAGTTATTTTATTAAGACTTGATATTTTTCTTATTGTTGTTAGGTCCTGAATTTTCTGGCTTAATTGCTCATATTTTCTGAGACAGGTCTGACTTAGTCTTTGAAAAAAAAGACGTTTTACTTAGGTTTATAAAACATCAAGCCTTAAGTTTATTAAAAAACAGAAAGTTATAATATGCGTGAAATCATATCACATGCATCATTTTTTGCACCATCTTTTTAAAAGTGCTTAGGAGATTACTCGAAGTCGTCTTTGAATTGATAAGAAATTCAAAGGCTGGCGATGAAATGATTGAGCTAAAATAAATCAGGGTGAAATGGCTCTTTCACCCTGAAGGGATATAAGGGAGTTATTGTCCCGCATTCAGATCTGCATTTGGTGCGCCTGAACGAACGCTTTGTAACAACAAGATGCTATTCGTCATTAAAAGACGCTCATGGATTTGACGATCTAAATAAAGTTGATAATTAATCTCAGCGAGTAAGATCGCAATTTCTTTTTCTACAGTAGCAGGAGCTGCAGTGTTAAGTTGAGTTATCCATTGGCTACCACCTGATTGGCCAGTACCGCTTGACCCAGTACCAGTAGTTCCAGTACTACCAGTGCCAGTGGTACCACCCGCACCAGCATTAGGGAATAACCGCCAAGTGGCCATATTGTACTCACTTAAGGCTTGGCTCATTGGCGTGAGATTTTGACCTTGCTGACTTCCCTGTGCATTCTGAGGGGGGGATTGAGGCATTCTTTTCGACATAATAAAGTAGAGGTTACTTATTCCTACTGAGCTTTGAGCTGCGTAGGTACGTAAGCTTGCAAGATATTTAGAAATTGTTTGTGTCGCCTGAACTTGTTGCGGAGTAGGAGCGCCGCCGCTGTTGGATGAGCTAGGAATCGTCTTCTGTACCAATTGATCATAGTCATACCATTTTGGTAATTTTATAGGAACAATACTCCCGGTAACGTAACGTATAAAATTGTTGGCGAGTTGTTCTTGATTTTGCGCGGTGAGGCCGTTATTTGTTCCGGTACCCACCCCAAGACTATCGGTTGAATACATTAATGGACCAGTTAATGCGTTGCTGTTAAGCTGATTTAAAAATTGTGAAATGTATTGGCCGTTAAAAAAAGTAGTCGCATTGGGGATGTATGCTCCTATTGCATTAGCAGATACTAAAGTGCCATACAGGTAGCCGCAATTCTCAGTCATGGTAGTTGGAGACTGGTCATATTTCATACAATAACTAATATCCGGTGTTCCTAAAATATTGAGTACCGCTTGGCTAATTGGCTCTTGTTGAAAAGATCCCTGACCTTGACTGCCACCTTGTATTTGATTGAACAATGGATTCGCAGTGAAGCCTAGGGCACTACCACCTGATTGATTCGATTGAACTGATTGATCGAATAATGGATTCGCAGTAACTGTTGACTGGCCAGAGGAGCCAGAAGAGCTCGAACCATTAAAGCCATTAAATGTATTATTAACCAGCTGATTAATCGCTGAAGCAGTCGGAATATTCGTAGGCACTAGCTGAGAGAAGGGAGTTGCGGCACTTTCATTGCCTCCACTATTCTGATTACTACCACTTGTAAACGTATTGACGGGAATCGCACCTAAATAAGTGTAAAGCATATAGGTTTGCGCCAGTTGTGCAACAGGTAGGTTGATTAGATTGTAGTTGAGTATGTAGGTTTGGGGATTTTGAGGCTGTTGCGTTACATCAAAACCCAAATAACTACCAAAATTTTGGAAATATTGGACGAGTTTTCGGGTATTCGTAGACGTTTCTTGTTGATTGTATAAATTGGTTGTATTGTCTGCTGCAGCAGGAAAAACGGTAAAACAAAGCAGATTAAGCAATACAAATTTGGACGACGATAATTTCATTTATTCTTCCCCTTCAAGTGCACGTAAAACAAGTTTTAGCCGGTACTGGCAAAAAACTCGCGACAACAACCTTAAACGTTCAAATACAATATTTCTTTTGAGAAAAACTCCGGCTGAATCATGACTTCCTGTACTTGTTTCTTCTGCATGAATCAAGACTCGAGAGGCACTGCCCGGATGGACTGTATCAATTGCCTGCAGCAGACGTAGGCCTCTGCCTGATTTGATATTCCCTACGATGCGAATAAACTTTTCTTCTTCGGCTAACAGCCCCATGTCTATCTTTTCTATGTCGTCAAGTTCTCTGCCTAATTGCTCCATGGCCTGCTCAAACTCTGGATTTCCATCAAGAGTCCAATCCTCCACACTTTCCATAAAAGTAATCACTCTATAGATCATAGGATCAATATATTCAAACCAGTATTGTGCGGATGCTTCGTGACTAAGATCTGGCATTTTTTACTCTTTCTTTACTTATAATTAGCGGATGGACGAAACCATTACTTACTACTATAGTATATTATGAAAGGTAAAAGAAAGAAGTAAAATATATGAAAAAGCGGTCAAGAATAATTAAGCTAATTTCATCGATCCTTAATGTCCGTAGGTGGTTCGATTGGGAACGAATGAGGGCGTTTACTTTATATTTAGGAAATGGATTCAAACGCTTATTTGTACCCCAGAAAGCACCTACCGAGGGTGAATCATTCAGTGAAGCGATGAAGCTTCTGAATCTTAGCGAGGAAAATATACTTACGAAACAAAAATCATTGTTTCGTTTAAGTATACTTATGGTATTCGCCGCTGTTTTGATTTTTGTATACGCTGGATATCAGCTCTTTTACGGTTCGATAAGAGCGTTTCTTGTGAGCATTATTGTTACTATGATTGCACTAGTTTTAGCCTTCCGTTACCACTTTTGGTACTTTCAAATGAAAAATCGTAAGTTAGGGTGTACTTTTAATGAATGGTATAGGCAGGGGTTGTTGGGAGAGAAGAAATGAATAAGTTGTTAGTTACTCTACTCCTCCTTTTATTTCCTGGATTGGTTTTAGCGGATAGTAGTGGTGGTGCTTTGAGTTTTGCTCCTCCTGCGAGTGATTATTCTGTAGTATTTCTTGGTAATTTATTCGGTGTTGTTGATGGTGTTTTAAGTGGTACTGGCAGCCAAATTATGGGCAACATGTTTGCCGTATTTAACGCTGCTGTTTTGGCATTAGGTGGTATCATTATTATGTATACCCTCCTGGTAGCCACCATGAATACTGCTCATGAAGGGCAGATGCTTGGACAAAAGTGGTCCTCTATTTGGATTCCAATTCGCTCCACTGTCGGTTTAGCTTTATTGATCCCAAAGACCTCTGGTTATTGCTTAATGCAAATTTTTGTCATGTGGGTTGTTGTGCAAGGGGTTGGTGCTGCAGATAAAGTATGGAATGCTGCTTTAAGCTATTTGAATCGTGGTGGCGTTATTATTCAAGCACAACAGATAAATCCGGCCTCTGATTTAACCAATACTGGAACTACAGGTATTAGTGGTATTGCAAATGGTGTCGTCAATATCCTTGCTGGCCAAGTATGTATGTTGGGATTGCAGACTCAACTGACGACTCAAAGACAAGCCCTGCTGGATGCCCAATCGCAAAAAACAGGAGCGTGTTACTCCGCTGCTCAAGGTTCTACCATGCAGCAATTTTGTAATAATGTAGTTCCAGATTTCTTAGGCTCGGTCAATGCGGTTGCGGTTCAAAATGCTTCTCCAAATAGAAGTTCTTGGAGTGTAGACATGCCTAATTTTGATTCCAGTTCCCCTTATAGTTTTCTTAATGGAATCTGTGGCACCATTAAATGGAACAGTATTACCACCCTGAATTCCAACTTTGGCACCTTACTGTCTGGAAGTGCTAGTCCTAAACTGGATCAAAACGGTAATCCTGTAATAGGTAAAGATGGCCAGGTTGAAATGAATTATTTCACTGCAGGAAACAACGTGAAAGTTGGAAATAACACGTTAACTCCTGGAGAGATTGCCGCCACGCAGATGTCTCGCGCTATTGCAATCCAGCAAATGTATTCGGATTTGTCGCCAGTGGCTCGGTCTATGATAACCAATGATCCAGGAATACCGTTCAATCAAAAACCAAACCCAAGTGCTTATTCTGCAGTGGCAACGGAGCAATTCGGTGTACCCTATAAAAAAGATGGAACAGTGTGTGACAATTATAACAGCACTACTCCGCCAGATGATCGATGCGTGATTTGGGGGCCAGTGCCAGGATCTCCAATGGGTGGAACTTTGTTAAATGGTAATGAATTAATCAATGCGATAAATGATTACAATGGCATTATGATGCCAACGGTAAATCTATCCCGCCTGATTAATAATGCATCAGACAATGCTAAAGCCACTGACTTTATCAATAATGCCGAGATGCAAGGCTGGATTATGGCCGGTGCTTACTTTTTTAACTTGGTGGAGATTCAAGGAACGTCATCTATCGCGAATTCAGCTCAAACCGATTCAGGTACCGGATTGGATGGGAGTACCTTTAATCCTCAAGCGATTACGAGTCCATTTGTAATTGGCACCAATGGTACGAGTATTACTTGTGGTCCTGGAAACATGACGGATCAGGGTAAAGATTTTACCACATTATGTACTTGGTTTAATCAAGATAATGCTCCATTAAAAGCGGTGCAAGCGTTAATTACTTCAAGCGATACAGATAAAAAGCCCTCTTGGTCATCCTCGATGAAAAGTGATAAAACGCAGTCTGCATCTACAGTATATGGTTTTATTAACAATGGATTGATGATGCAAACTCCTGGTCAACCAGGGGTACAGCAACTCACTTTTGCAAACAGCATCAATTTCAGCGTGAACACATCTTTGTATCGATTACAACGACAAAACTTTTCTTGCGGTGAAGTAAAACCGTTCTTCTCGATTTGCCTGGGACAAATTCTTGGAAACATATTTTATAATATTATCTTAGTGACCGTATATAACCTGTTCCTTGATATTTTTGGCCAGATTATCAATAGTGTGGTTATGGCATTCTTGATGATTCCATTACAAGGAATGGCAACAATCTTCCAGCAGGGGCTTCAAATTATCGCGCAACCCGGGGTAAACCCAGTTGTTGCATTAGCCAATATGGGAAATGAGTACATCAATTTTGCAGGTAACTTATGGATGCTTTTATTGAATATGGCAGTATCCAGTGCGTTAATCCCGGTATTTGGTATCTTTATCTTTGCGATGATGTCTTTGGCTATGCCGCTGGTGATCGCCTGGGTGGGGGTCATGGTGAGTGTAGGCTTTACAACGGCCTATTATATTCCAATATTACCGTATATGATTTTCACTTTTGGTGCTCTGGGCTGGTTAATCTCCGTCATTGAAGCGATGGTTGCCGCACCTATTGTTGCATTGGGGGTGACCCATCCTGAGGGACATGACGCTTTTGGTAAAGGTGAGGCTGCGATCATGATCCTGGTTAATGTCTTCCTAAGACCTTCGATGATGATTATAGGATATATTTCTGCCATCGCATTATCTTACGTAGGCGTATGGGTTTTAAATGCCGGATATGATCAGGCTATCGCATTTATACAACGGCCTAATCAAGATCCAGCACATCTCGCGGCTGGATTCTGGTCGCAAGATGGTTCGGACTCGCCTTCTGGTACCGGTGGATATACGGATTGGGCGGGAATTTATGCATTCTTCTTCTCAATATTAACTTATACCTCTTTGTACTTAGTGATAATTCAAAAAGCATTCACACTAATATCCTATCTGCCAGATAAAGTTTTGCGATGGATTGGAGGTACTCCTGAAAGCTTGGGTCAAGAAACCGCACAATGGGGCGAGGAAGTAAAAGGTAAGACGCAAGAAGCAGGTAAGGAAACCCAGACCGCACAAGGACAAATCGATAAGACATTGGGTGGCTATGGTGTGAAAGGTGTTGGTATGGCTAAAGGTCTTTTAGGCAAAGCTGGCGGCGGTGGCGATGTTACTGCTCAGGGTAATGCGACTCCGAGTAGTGATAAGGATAATGAGAGTAAAAAAAAGTCTAGCCCGCCTAAGTCAGGGGGTAACGATTTAGGTGGTGCCGAGACGCCTGTAGCTAAATAATAGTGCTGAAAAAGATAATTACTTCATTGTTGATGTTGAAAGTTTTAAAAGCGCATTGTGATATAATCAGATACATATACACATAAGGTTGTTTGCATCATGCCAGAACTGACTGCTCCTAAAAGTACTGCAATGAGCCAGAGCGATATGGCTCAAGATAAACTTAAAGGTTTGCAAAAAGCGAAAATAGATGAAGATCGATTTTTCCAAGAGTTATTTCTATTTTTACAAAGGATGCTTGCTTCAATTTTAAAACTTCAAGTTGATCCCAAAGCTGAATTAACTGATCTTGCTAAAGATTGTGGCTATCAAGACCTGCCTACCGCTTTAAATTCTGCAAAAAATGCACGCGGACAGTCCCCATTAACTCAAGCATTGCAAAACCAAGATTTCTCTCTGGCGCAAACTTTGCTTAATTCAGGCGCAAAATATGATGTTCAATCAATGGATGAATATGATATTGCAATTAAAAGCCAGCGAGGACAACAGGCGATTCAACAAAAGACCATCACTCCTCCTGAGGGGGGGTATCAATCTCGTCCAGATAAATTGCACCGAGTAAAGGAATACGGTCTGGTGTTGGGTATCGTCATGGAAAGCGCCGATAAAACCTCTTCACAGCGTGCGCATGTAGGCCCTGCTTATCACATGATGTCCGATGCCATAAGGGAATATGGCCAAGATTGTAAAAAAGAACCGGCCAAAAAAGACTTTGGGCAAATTGCAGATGCCTTTGCTTTTGCAAATAAGGAAGCGAAGTTTGAATACAGTACTCCTGGAGGAAGCCCTAAAGCTGGGAAAGCACTTTCTGATCGAGTACAAGAGGGCAAAGTAACCTCGGTTCCCATAAATTGTAAGGGACATGCTATGGGGTTATCCTTTGTGCCGGTTGAAGGAAATCCTGATAAAACTTATTTGGTATTCACCAATCGAGGAGAAGGGGCAAAAGGAAAGTTTGGAACGCAAATTTATGAGGTAAATACCAAGGACGTTACTCCTGACTTTATAAATAACGTGATGAGTGGGCACGATAAAGGGTTATCACACGGACAAGTTATGTCGGAAATTCAGAAAGTCACTCAAGGTAAAGAACCCATAAGTACTATCGATCAAAAACCTCAAAAATACGATAATTGTACGGTAGCAAATACCCGTGCAAATATTCATGGCGTTCTGCTATGCCAAGAAGCAAATCGCAGGGGTGGCTTTGATAAGGTGACTCAAGATGTTAAAGATGAAGTCAAAGGACGTTATAAAGAGTTTACAGGTGATATGAGAGATAAAAAGATCCAAAAATTGGAAAAAGAAATTCAAGCCAATCCAAGCGATCCCGATTTAAAAGCGCTGGCTAAGGGATTTTTGGAAAAACCCAATCATAAACATTCGGATATATTGCAATCTGCAGTTACTGAAAAAAGCCCCACGAGCTCGTTCAAATCGTAAACTTGTTTTATTCTTTAAAGGAAGCACGCCTAACTTGTAGGTTTATAACTTATACTCGAGAGATCCGAAATGCCACGGATAAATTCAGACATTTCTATAGGTTCTTGGCCTATCCCTAACGCGCTACGGACAAAATTAGCAGCCTTCAATACATCTTCCAAATTGTATTTTTTTAATTGAATCGAATGTAAATAAGCGACAAAAAACTCAGTCTTTAAATTCCCAGTGCCTTTACCCATTCCCGCTAACGATGCATCAATAAAACGCACCCCTGAACTCATTGCTGCCAAGGCATTCGCTTGAGCTAGACCAAGATTATCATGAGCATGGAAACCAAATGGGAAAGGGTATTTACTAATGTATTGCTCATAAATTTTTTGGGTACGAGACGGTAATAAACTACCATTTGAATCGGCAAAATAAATGATATCTGGATTATACTCACTGATTTGTTTGATCGAGTCATCAAGCTCCTTTTCTTGGTAATAAGAGATATGCATCAGATTTACCGAAACATGCATATTCGCATTTTTTATCATTTTGATTTTAGGTAAGGCTGAGGCCAATTGATTTTTAGCAATACAAATTCGTAATAAATCAACACCGCAGTCCTTTAATTCCATGAGATCTTTTTGAGTGATGTTATTTGGAAAAACCATCACGACCATTTTTGCTTTTTGGATTAACGATCGACAAAGAAGTAGATAATCTTTTGCACACAATCCTGCTCTGCCTAAGTCAGCTGGAGCTTGCATCCCATTACGATAACCAATTTCAATATATTCAATACCTGAATTATCGAGTGGGCCAATGATTTTTTGCAAATGAATGTCTTCGAAATGAAAATTAGTTCGGTGCCCACCATCTCTTAATGAGGCATCCAAAAGCATGATCGGATCGTTCATATAATTCCTACGTACGGGTAAAAAAAAAGCATACCTGTCCTATAAAATTATTATAGCTAAAATTAGAGCTTAAAGGATAATATCCCTAGATAACGGTATAAATAGGAGGCCAATTTAAATAACAATAACAAGGCTGCTGTATTACAGGGAAGGGTTCAAGATTTTTGGATGAATTATTCTATTGTTGATATTCTTTCGCTCCAGCAATAATTAATTTGTATACTCGCTCACTAATAATGCCCTGTTCAAACTTCGCTTTTGCATCCCAGGTCATCAGTTGGCCCTTTTGGCGTACTAACTTACGGGTAGCAGAGGTTACATCATTAGGATCGCTTTCAAGTAAAATATCGCGGACTTCTTCATCAAACACCAGATACTCTCGTAAGGCAACTCGTTTTTCGTCTACGGTAGGTACCAGTTTTTGCCAAATACATAATCGAATCGTTTCCAAAATATCAATCGTTCTTCCTAAACGTTCTTCGCCAGAGAATGAGGTGACTAGACGGCGCATGGTTTCTGCAACACCCGAGGTGTGCAAAGTGGTGTATACTGGATGTCCAGTAAGAGCAGCTTCTAATGCAGCACTGATTGTTTCTGCATCCCGACACTCACCCACCATAATTAAACGCGGCTTACGTCGTAAAGCGTTTCTTACCCCATCAGCAAAGCTAGGCAAGTGGCGAGGAATTTCTGACTGACTTACTACAGCGGATATGGTTTCAATTTCATCATAGACAAATTCGATTGGAGATTCATAGGTCAAGACTTTACGGTTTGAATCTTCGGTTTCAATTAAGTCACGAATAATAGATGCCAATAGTGTCGATTTACCTGAACCCGTTGCTCCTGTTATAAAAACAATTCCTTCTTGAGGAGCAATGGCTTCCAGCACATTATCGGGTAGATTCATCGTCTCAAGTCTCGGAGGAGTGGTAGGAATCGTTCTTAAAGTAATCTGGATTGCATCATGGCCTTCCACAAGACAGGCAGTTCCATTGACCCGGTAACGGTATCTGACCCCGCGATTCGGACGAAATTCATAGTGAGTATCAATATCTTTACCCGAAAGAAGCTGGGTCGTGGCATTAGGACCATAGATTGCATTAATTAAATCACCAAGTTCCGTGTTGGATAAACGACGATTTGTTATGCGTAAGAGTTTTCCATAAACTTCTGCATAAATGGGTTCGCCTGTTTGAATGGTAATATCAGAGGCATTTAAACGCTCTGTATGCTCCAACATTTTATCCATAAACAGTGGAGTGAATCGTGTTGGCTCATCAGGCATTAAATAAGTTTTATTATTCATACAAAAATCAGTGAATTCTATTGTTGTCGTTAACTGGGGCAATCGTTGGTTGCCAGGATTTATCCGTTATTATAATTTTAGAACGATTTGCCAATTTTTCCATATTTTTGAATTGCTCGAGTGCATTTTCATCTTTAGAAACCGCAGCTCGCCACTGTTCGCTATTGATATTCAGTGCTGGCAATGCAGTTATTCTTAGAACCCTGTCGTCAATATGAATTTCGGACGCGTCGCCGGTGATTCCCAAATCGGTGTGAGAGACAAACGGTGGGGATACCATATTCATTGCTAATAACTTCCTGTAAAGGATCATGCCAGCGAAATCTTCTTTAAGACGGGCAATGTTCTCCTCAAGAATGGTATTGGCTTGATCAATACCATTTTTCCAGCCCTTAGCTACATAAAGACACCACATCTTCTTCTCTACCTTGGTCTTGGGCAGTAGGGTATAGTGCGGGTATTCCGGTTTGACATAATCCAGCCATAGGTATTGTCGCCAAGTGGGGGGTGTCGTAACAAAATGGGCTTGTTTTGCAACTTTATAGGAGCGATCGGAAATGCGTATTGTTTGCGCATCAGCAAGATTAAGGGTATTTCTTCCTTCTAATAATACAGGAGGCAGGATGTTGTGCTCTAGGATTAGTGAATTAAAATCATAAATCGCATCAAGCCTGCGCGATTGTCTTATAAGGTGCTCATCAATGACCTTTGCGCGAGCGGCCAAACCTGCTTGCGCCCCAAGGCTTAAAGCTGTTTCTCGTAGTGCTGTTTGACGAATTCTACCGTTTTGCCTCTTATTTCTTTCCTTTTGGTTTACATTAGCCATAGCTTGTAGCCCGGCTAATGAGGTAGTGTCACCCATATATTTTGATGAGTGACATCCAATGAGTAACGCAGACAATACAACTATTAAACTAGGAATAAATTTTGGCATAGCGCAATTCAACAACCTGACTGTTAGGATAGACGTGAATATTGGCCTTTTGACCAGCTTGGTAATCAATATCACGCAGGATTTCAGCTAAACTTTGATCTTTAACATTAAGGCTAATTAAAACGGGAATTGAAGGAGCTTTTCCTAAAACCCGGAGCCTGAAATGCGCAGATTTCGCAATGCGGGCAGTTAATTCTTCAATAGGACCAGACCAGTCTACACTTGCTCTGGCTTGTAGATTATACGCATTAGGTATAGTCAGTGTATTATCTACTGGTGGTGGTAGAATTACTTTTTCAACGCGCGCCATTTCATGCATGGAATCGCTTACAGATACCGCTGCTTCAGCCAATTTAATTGTAGCATCATCACTAGGATTGTTAACCGGTGGTTTTTTAAAGAGAACGCCACCATGTTTACAACCTGAAAGCAGGATTGAGACAATAAACAGCATGACAAGCTTGTTGTTCATTCAATATTCTTAAATGTCTGGAATTATTCGTTTGATTGAAACAGGAGCCAGGCTCCTTGTCAAGCCTATCGATGAGGAATTATATGAATTAACCATGTAAAAAATTAATTGAGTTTCTCAAATAACGCATAGACTACTTGTCCCGCTTGTTTTAGTTTTATTTGCTTCCACTTTTTTTCATCCATGTGAATCACTGCAGGGGATTCCACATAAACAAGGCCTCCAGGTTTGAGAACATTACTTTGCGCTATAGATGAAATACATTGAGGAAGATAGGTTTGCGCAAAAGGTGGATCCAGAAAAATAATATCAAATTCTTCTTTACTGTGCTGAAGATACTGTACCGCATCGGTTTGGAGTAGTTTAAGCTTCGGATCGTTAAATGTGGTAATTATTTTCTGTAGGTTGGCATGGGCTTTGGGAGATTGCTCCAGGAAAACAATGTGTGCAGCCCCTCGAGAAAAGGCTTCCAAACCTAAAGCACCACTCCCTGCAAAGGCATCCAGGCAGTGTGCTTCTCTGATGTCATGCATAAGCCAATTAAATAAAGTCTCACGCACGCGATCTGGGGTGGGGCGCAGGCCTTCTATATCTGGAAAATGTATTTTTTTTCCTCGATATAACCCTCCTATAATGCGCACGACCTGCTTCATGATTTACCCACAGTAACCAATAACAATTTATCGGGATTGACTTGCTGTTTGAATGCTTGTTTCACTTGCTCACTGGTTATCTCATTGATCCGGGCAGTATAGGTATCAAGAAAATCTTCCGGTAAATGATAAAAATTCATTCGCAATAAGAGGCTTGCAATACTGCGATTACCGGATAAAGAAAGTGGGAAACTTCCAGTGAGGTATTGTTTTGCTGCATTCATCTCTTCATCAGTTGGACCCTTATCAATGTAGGCTCGCAAAACACCCTGAATCACATCTAATGTTTCCTGAGTTTGTTTATTTTTGGTCGATAAGCTGATAAGAAAAGGTCCATATCCTGACATGGGAGCAAACTGGCTTTCTATACCATAAGTTAAGCCACGTTTTTCCCTTACCTCTACAGCAAGCCGTGAAACTAACGCACCACCTCCCAAAATATAATTTCCTACAATGAGAGGAAAATAATTTGGATTATGATGATCAACACCGACCTGGCCGAGGCGTATCACGGTTTGCGATGATGGAAATGGAATATTTATTGTTTCTGCCTTGGTTAGTTGGGAGGCTTTAGGAATCGGAGGCGCTGCTTGTCCTTCCGGCAGTTCCTGAGTCAATTGATCGGCAAGCTGATGTGCCGCTTGACTATTAATGGCGCCCACCATAACTAAAATAGCATTTTTTGCTACATAATAGCGTTTATTAAATTCAATAACTTGGCTTTTACTGATTGCATTAACCGTTTCCGTTGTCCCACGAACAGGATGTGCATAGGGATGTTGTTGGTATAAAGCCTGGAAAAAACGAAGCTGGGCTACGTCTTCAGGTGATTCTTGAGTCTGTTCGATGCTCATCAGCTGTTGTTTCTTTTCTCTTGAAAAAGCCGCATCTGGGAAATCGGGATGGTTAATGATTTGAGTGAAGGTCTTTCCCGCTTTGTTCATCGCTTCCTGGCTAACTAATGTCCTAAGACTAAATACCACCATATCTCTGTTGATTTCGACCTTATATTGAGCGCCTACATCAGCGAGCGACTCAGCTATTGCTGTTGCGTTTTGGCCAGCATTTCCCTGATTCATCATGCTGCTGGTTAAAGCACTGAGTCCATATTGGTTTTCGTCATAGGCCGATCCTGCTGCAAAAGCGATGCTGATATCAAGCATAGGAACTTCCATAGCGGGATAAAAAACAACCCGAACTCCATTTTTAGTGATCCATTTTTCGGTTTTGAATACACTCGCTGTCGCAGTTTGTGACAGTCCAATCGTTATTGCCAAAATACACGCGCTAAAAATTCTCATGGTGCCACCTTTTGTGTTTTAGGTTCTAAGATTGCTGTAGTCATGTTCTTTTCTTGAAAATAACGTTGTGCTGTTTGCTGAATTTGTTGCGGTGTAATTGCATTAATTGCCTGGGAGTAATCTTTGCTTTTTTCCCAACCCACACCGATTGTTTCTAAAAGGCCTAATTCTGAGGCTTGTCCGAAAATAGAGTCTTTTTCAAAAGTTTTTTGTGCAATGATTTGATTTTTAATCCGTTGTAATTCAATCACACTCACTGGATTTTTTTTCAAATCATCCAGCTCATTAAGTAGCCCATTTTGTAAATCATTGATTGTATGATTTTGGTTAGGAGAACCATAGACGATGAACTGAGTTTGATATCTTGTGTAGGGGTTATAATAGGTATCTGCGCCGTTAGCAACATGCTTGCCTCGAATGAGGTTTTTTGAAAAACGAGCGCTGTCCCCTGCGTCTAAAATTCCAGCAATGATTTCTAAGGCATAAGGCTCATAGGCTTCTTTTGCGGTGGCCACACTGGGGACTGAGTAGCCAATCATGAGTAAAGGTAATTTTGCTGCGGCTTGAATATGAACAATCTTCTGACCTAACTCAGGTGGTTCTTTTTTTAATTTTCGTTCAGGTATGGGCTGTTTGGGCAAAGCGCCAAAATAATTTTCTGCTAATGCATGAACCTGTTCTGGGTTAACGTCCCCTACAACCACCAACGTTGCATTATTGGGTGCGTAATATTTTTTATACCATTCCCTGAGGTCTTCAACGGTCATCTGTTTCAGATCACTCATCCAGCCAATAACCGGATGATGATAAGGAGCACTTAAGTGTGCCGCAGCCAAAAAACGTTCGAAGGCAAGTGCCTGTGGATTATCATCGGTGCGCAGACGCCGCTCTTCCTGGATTACTTTAATTTCTTTGGCAAATTCATTAGCATCAAGAAGTAGATGATTCATACGATCCGCTTCCAACTCAAAGCTGGTAGCAAGTTTTGAAGCATCCGTTTTTTCAAAAAAAGCGGTATAATCATTATTGGTAAATGCATTCGCTTGGGCACCAATTTCAGCTATGGTTTTGGAAAAGACGCCTAAAGGATATTTTTCAGTACCTTTAAACATCATATGTTCCATGGCATGTGATATACCAGTAATTCCGCCGGGTTCATCTGCGGAGCCGACGTTATACCAAATCATTGATACGGCGATAGGAGCTCGATGATCTTCTTTAATTAAGATTTTTAATCCATTATTCAAGATAAACTCTTGAACTTGGCTAAAGGTCTGGCAAGATAGTACCATGAGTAAAGTAAAGAGTATTTTGCGCACAACTTAACCTCAAAGTAAAAAAGATGATAGAATTTCATATTTTTCAGGATTTGTATACTATATGATTAAATGGTTTAAGCGAAGTCATGATTCTACCTCTGCAGAGGCCGATCATTCACAAAGTGTTACTGACTCGATGCCTGAAGTTCCTGAGGAAGTAATTGAACAGGGACAAGAGCCTGCAAAAGAGGGGATTTTTGCACGTTTCAGGAAAGGATTAAGTAAAACACGCCATCAGCTAGGGGATGGAATTGGGCGGTTACTGCTCGGTAAAAAGGAAATCAGCCAAGATTTGATGGATGAGCTTGAAACTCTTTTGATCAGCGCTGATTTAGTATGGAGACCACTCAAACTGTATTAAATCAGTTGGCCGAAAGCTTGGCTCGTAAGCAGTTATCAGATGGGAATGCTGTTTATGATGCGCTGAAATTTCATTTACAAGCAATTTTGAGTCAAAACAGCCACGCTTTAACTTTAGAAACAGCAGATCATTCTCCATTTGTTATCTTAATGGTTGGAGTTAATGGTGCTGGTAAAACGACTACCATAGGGAAACTGGCGAAACAATTTCAGCAGCAAGGTAAGAAAGTCATGTTGGCTGCGGGAGATACTTTTAGAGCCGCGGCAGTGGAGCAATTGCATGTTTGGGGCGAGCGTAATGACATCCCCGTGATTGCACAGCATACCGGAGCAGATAGTGCCTCGGTGATTTTTGATGCATTGCAAGCAGCAAAAGCACGCAAAATAGATATTTTAATCGCTGATACCGCGGGTCGGCTGCATACGCAGGGCAATCTAATGGATGAGTTAAAGAAGGTAAAACGAGTTCTACAGAAACTTTGTCCAGAGGCTCCTCATGAAACGATGTTGGTATTGGATGCAAGCATAGGGCAAAATGCTTTAGTTCAGGCCCGACAATTTCACGAAGCTGTAGGGCTGACGGGGATTACCATGACTAAATTAGATGGCACCGCTAAAGGTGGTATTTTGTTTGCCATTGCGAATGAATTAGGAATACCCTTTCGTTATATAGGGATTGGTGAAGGGATAGAAGATTTACGACCCTTTGATGCAACACAATTCGTTGGTGCACTATTCAATGATCACATTTGACCAAGTAACTAAACGTTATCCAGGTGGTTTTGAAGCGTTAAGTCAAGTGAATTTTTCCTTACAAAAAGGAGAAATGGTTTTTCTTACTGGACATTCAGGAGCGGGAAAAAGTACCTTACTCAAATTAATTGCTCTTTTAGAATGGCCCACTTCTGGCCAGTTAACCGTCAATGGATTGCGTTTGAATCAGTTAAAAAAGCGCGATGTTGCGGCGCATCGCAGTCAATTGGGAATTACTTTTCAATCACCTTACTTACTGAATGATCGTACCGTATTTGACAATGTCGCTTTACCGTTACACATTCAGGGGATGCCCTCTCCCATGATTGCCAAAAGAGTGCATGCTGCCCTGGATATGGTGGGATTATTAAGCAAGGAAAAAATGCTTCCTGTCCATTTATCTGGTGGAGAGCAGCAACGCGTGGGGATTGCTCGTGCTGTTGTACATAAGCCCTCACTGTTATTGGCTGATGAGCCTACAGGAAATCTTGACCCCAAACTTTCCACGGAAATCATGGCTATTTTTGAGCAGTTTAATCAAGTGGGCGTCAGCATATTAATTGCCACCCATGATTTGGCATTAATTGCCGGAATGAAACATCGTATTGTTATGCTCAAAGGAGGACGAATGTGTTAAAAAAAGCACAAGCCATCCTTTCTTATCATCTGCAGGCGGCGGTACAAAGCCTAAATTTATTATGCCGCAAACCATTGGCAACGATGATGACTTCTATAGTAATCGCTATTGCCTTAGCTTTACCGGCTCTCTTTTGGGTATTTTCAGATAATGTTGCTAAATTAACTGCAAGCTGGCAGCGTGGCGGGCATATTTCTCTTTATTTAAAACCCGGTTTATCTGAAGCAGAACAACAGCTTGTTCTGCAAAAAGTCCGTGAGACCGACGGTGTAGCCCAAGTTTCCTTAAAATCCTCTACCGATGGGTTATCGGAATTAACCCAGCAAGAGGGGATGCAGGATATTATGCGTTATCTTCCGGAGAATCCTTTACCAGCATTGATTGATGTAGTGCCTGCGTTAATCATTGATTCACCGGCTAAATTGGATTTATTAGCACGACAGTTACAAACTCTATCACAGGTAGACAATGCAAAAGTTGATATGGAGTGGATAAGTCGCTTGCATGCCGTCTTAGGGTTTGCCGCTAAGTTTGCAGACGCATTACTGGCTTTATTGGCAATGGCCGTCATTATGATTGTCGGCACTACCTTACGCTTGGCACTTCATAGCCGACAAGAAGAAATCCAGGTTTTAAAGTTAATTGGCGCAAAAGATCCCTTTATTCTGAGACCTTTCTTGTATTCAGGTGTTTGGTATGGCGCATTAGGCGCTGTTTTTGCGGTTTTTATGGTGAATATTTTTATTTTCAGTCTAGGCTCAGCGGTAAATCAGTTGGCAGTTGCTTATCAAATGCACTATCCGTTAACCGGTTTGTCAATGCGTCAGATCTTGCTACTTGTTTTATTTGCAATTATACTAGGATGGATGGGGGCACGTTTATCTGTAAAACGTCAATTGGCTTCCATTGAACCACAATTGTAAGGTTTCGTCTTATTTTTCACCTAATTTCTATCGCGAAATGTTAGAGGAAAGAAGTATGAGTCAATATTTGCAACTTGCCGAAATGAATTTACCTGTGGGCAGTCTTGATTCTTACATTCACAGGGTTAATCAAATTCCTATGTTATCCTTAGAGGAAGAGATTGCTTATGCTGAGCGTTTTCATTCTGAAGGAGATCTTGAGGCTGCGCGATGTTTAGTCCTTGCTCATTTGCGTTATGTTGTTCGCGTTGCTCGCGGTTATTTGGGATATGGCTTGCCTCTGAACGATTTAATTCAGGAAGGTAATATTGGATTGATGAAGGCGGTCAAACGATTCGACCCGAAAATGGGAGTACGTCTGGTCTCCTTTGCTGTGCACTGGATAAAAGCAGAAATTCATGAATTCGTTTTACGCAATTGGCGTATTGTTAAAATTGCTACAACTAAAGCACAGCGTAAGTTATTTTTTAATCTCCGCCAAATGAAAAATCGTTTGGGATGGATGAGCCGTGAAGAAGTGAGTGCGGTAGCAAACGATTTAGGCGTAAGTTGTGAAGATGTTTTAGTCATGGAGCAGCGCCTGAATGCAATGGATACCCCTTATGATGCTCCTGATGCAGATGATCATGATGAATTTTATACGGCGCCTGAGCGTTATTTGTTCAATGCAAATGATGATCCTTCCGTCATGCTAGAAAAAGAAAATGCCGGCGATCAAGGTCGTGAAAAATTGATGCTTGCTCTTGAGCAATTAGACGAACGCAGCCAGGATATTTTACAACAACGTTGGTTAGCTGAAGATAAGCTGACGTTACATGATTTGGCTAAAAAGTATGGCGTATCTGCTGAGCGGGTTCGGCAGCTTGAAAAAAATGCAATGAAAAAATTGCGACAATATATAGAAAATCTTTGATACAGGTGTGTTGGGCTTGGCCCGACACACAGTGAGTCACCTAACAGTCATTCTGCTGATCAAACTTTAAGCCCCCAAAGCATAACCTCTCGCTTATGTTCCTAATCGTTTATTCCAAAAAGTCACTTACTAAGCGTTCTACTCGTTCATCCAATAATACACTCACATGATTTGCCTCCGGAAGGAGACAAAGTTTGGCATCTGGATATTTTTTACAGAATTCGATCGATTCTTTAGTACTAATCGTTTTGTCGAGCTCCCCATGAATGCATAAGAAAGCGATATTAGGTGATTGAGAAATGAAATGTTGTAGACGCACTAGTTTGATGTCAAAGCGCGCTTGCTGCTTCATGACCTGGCGTAAATACAAGTACCCGTGTCCACTCAGTTTAAACTTTTTGGCAATGTGGTTAACGGGGCTGCGCATTTGTGTTGGTGATGCAATTAAAATCGCACGTTCAGGTTTATGTTTTAATTGCCATTCAGGCAGTTGACCTGCTACGTTCAGGGTATTGAGTAACATAGAACCGCCAAAAGAATGTCCAATAACTGCATAGAAAGGACCATATTGATTGATGGTATCCTTCAAAATGGCAACCGCATCAGTCCAAGGGAGCTGTAGTCCTTTGGCTTCACCATGAGCAGGAAAATCAAGCGCATATACTTCATATCCTTGTTGATGTAACACATCAATTAAACGAGCCATGTACGCGGCGCGTGATATCCATCCATGGGTAATCAGTACTTTTTTTCCTTTTGAATTTTTTTGTGGGGCAAAACGATGTAATACATGATGCCGCGGGAATTCATTATGTATCACTTCTGTGCGTCTCCCTTCGATAAATTCACAAGCCAATTTTGCAAAATCTCGATATTCTTTTTCCAAAGGTAAAAAGATAGGTGTAATAAATGCCTGATAACACAGTTGGGCGTGTAAAATGTCTCGTACATGGATTAATGATGAAGTGATCATGATTATATCCCCTTCAGAGTTTTACTTTAAGTTTAGTATAAATTATTGTTTATTGGTTTTTTCTAATCTTTGTTTGCGGGTAATATTGAGATGGATTACTAAAAAAATGATGCAAAATGGACGATGGGCAAGTGAAAGCGGGGCTAAGATAATCGTGAGCTATTAAATAATACTTAATTTATTTCATGACTTTATCTCTCTAGTCCAATTTTATAAACTAGGCCTCAAAAGAATTTAATGGCTTATTTAGGGAGCTACAATGCATACTTTAAATCATATTTATCATGATAACGGACAGGAATTTCATGGCTACATAGCTTATGATAAGGCTCTTGCTGGCCCACGTCCTGCAGTATTAGTTGTTCATGATTGGACCGGCCGTAATGAGTTTGCCTGTGAGAAAGCAAAGTTATTGGCTCAAATGGGCTATGTTGGTTTTGCTGTAGATATGTATGGCCACGGCCAACTTGGATCCACCACAGAAGAAAAACAAGCGCTCATGAATCCGTTGGTTTCTGATCAAAAATTATTACGAAGACGCATTCAAGCAGGATTGACTGCTGCGTGCTCTATGTCAGAGGTTGATAGTAAACGAGTTGCAGTTATTGGCTTTTGCTTTGGAGGCTTGTGTGCTCTTGAGTTGGCACGTTCTGGAGCTGATCTTAAGGGAGTAGTCAGTTTTCATGGCTTGTTGCATAAACCTGGGAACCTAAAATCTGAGCCCATCACTGCCAAAATTTTAGTAATGCATGGCTATGACGACCCTATGGTGCAGCCTGATCAGGTTCATGAATTTTGCAACGAGATGACCGAAGCCAATGTGGATTGGCAAATGCATATGTATGGGCATGTGCAGCATGCTTTTACTAATCCGCTTGCGCATGATAAGCAATTAGGGACTATCTATAATGAGGTTGCCGCGCAACGCTCCTGGCAATCGATGACTAACTTCTTACAAGAAATTTTTAAGTAGCCTCCTTTTTCTTCTAATAAAGAGGGCCATGGAAAATTGGATTAGATGAAACGAAGAAAGATGGAAGCATTTTAGAACTTCGTGCTTCGTTTCATTAAGACACTATGTCATTTTGTTGTTAATAGACATACTTTGGGGATTAGAACAAAGAATAAAATTAAAAAAATTATTTCAAATGGGCTCGATTGTAATTAGACAAACAATTATAATCCCCGAAAAATAATCTTGCTTCTGTGTTTTTTTCCATAAGCCTTTTACTATTGATGTTAAATATAATATATTGAGAATATAGGTTCTTGCTCGCATCTTTTTTATTAAAAATAAGCAATAAAATCAATTAAACTGTGGAAAAATGGCGCAATTAGTAGGAGTCAACCAATTTGAGTTTTTCACCCGGTTATAACACTATGCAATTGCATCATTTTTTTGAACTATCAGCTGATAATTATTCAAGTAATATCGCATTGATTTGTGATAATGCATTTATTTCTTATCTAGAATTAGAAAATCGCGCCAATCAATTAGCTCATTTTCTTTATGAAAACAAAATTACCAAGGGGAGCATTGTCGGCATTCTACTAGAACGTTCTATAGAATGTTATGTTGCTATACTCGCTACGTTAAAAACAGGCGCAGCTTATGTGCCTATTGAAGTAGATTATCCAGATGAGCGGATTAACTACATTTTTTCTGATCTCCCTTTTGATGCAGTTTTAACTTCTTCCCTGCAATTGGCCCAAAAAAAACTGGCATGGCCAACTACTTATGTGATTGACACACTCGCTGAAGAAATTTCGAAACGTCCCACACAAAGATTAATTCGAGATGATTTGAGTCCTGATGACTTGTGTTACATCATTTACACTTCAGGCTCAACAGGAAAGCCTAAAGGGGTGGAAATTACACAACGCAGCATTTGTCACTATGTACACACTGCTAGTAAACTTTATGGTATAACCAGTGATGATAAGGTATATCAGGGATTTTCTTTAGCATTCGACGCTTCTTTAGAAGAGTTTTGGATGGCCTTTGCTAATGGTGCCGCTCTTGTTGCGTGCACTGCAAAAGAAGTGCGTTCCGGTTTAGGTTTAATTCCGTTTTTACAACAGCATCGCGTCAGTGTTTTTTCAACAGTACCTACTCTTTTGTCCGCTTTAGAGGGACATTTGCCTGATCTGCGGCTTTTAATTTTAGGTGGGGAAACGTGTTCTTCTGCTTTAGTCAAACGCTGGAGTAGAGACGGACTGAGGATCGTCAATACATATGGGCCTACCGAGGCAACGATTATTGCAACTTATGCAGAGTGTCATCCCGACAAAGAAATCACTATTGGCCAACCATTACCCGGTTATGAAGTGCTTATCCTTGATGAGCAATTGCGAGAAGTAGCGGATGGTGAAGAAGGTGAATTGTGTATTGCTGGAGTTGCTTTGGCTCGTGGTTATGTCAATCGGCCGGAGAATACAGCAGAAAAATTTATCTTAAATCCAGCAAATAAGAATCAGCGCTTGTATCGAACAGGAGATTTAGTTTCCAGAGCGCCTAATGGTGACCTGCGTTTTGCTGGGCGTGTAGATGATCAAATTAAATTGCGTGGATTTCGCATTGAATTAAACGAAATTGAAACGGTAATCATGCAATATGCTGGAATTAAGCAGGCAGTTGTTAGTTTACATGCATTAGAGCAACCCACATTAGTTGCCTATTTGATCCTCGATACAAATCATGTTCTTGATGTAAATGCACTGAAAGACTTTTTAAAATCTCGCTTACCCGATTATATGTTACCCGCATTAATCGAAACCCTAGAAGCATTTCCAGTATTAGCGAGTGGTAAAATAAATCGGAAAGAACTCCCTAAACCTACGCAACAAAAGACCGAGACAAATTATAAAGAACCTAAAACAGAATTGGCGCGGGAAATTGTTCTTGTTTGGGAAAAAGTATTTGATTGTAATAATATTTCTGTAGATGCAGATTTTTTCTATGATCTGGGTGGACACTCATTACATGCGGCGAAAGTGATCTCTAACTTACGCAAAATACCTGCTTTAAAAAATATCTCAATTCTTGATTTATATAAAAATCCAACAATTAGTCAGTTGGAACAGAAATTTAGTGCGCTTAATGCCAATTCTCATGTAAACGAAGAACAAGCGGCTAAGAAAAAATACCGAGCACCTCAGTGGAAGTATTATTTATGTGGTGTTGGTCAATTTTTTGGATGTTTATTGCAATATGCAGTAGGTACTTTACAACTATTGGCTGTTATTTTGTGTTACAGCTGGGTGAGTTCTGAGTATTCGATTATTTCTAGAGAATCACAACTGGCGTTTTTAGCTTTGTTTTTATCTATGCCCATCATTTCGTTATTTATCACGATTTGTTTGAAGTGGATTTTACTTGGCCGGGTGAAACCTGGTGAATATCCGCTTTGGGGGTGGTTTTATTTTCGTTGGTGGTTGGTACAAAGACTGCTCAAGAATTTGTTCTTGGCCAAATTTTTGGTCGGCTCACCGTTAGCCGCTATATATTATCGATTGTTAGGCGCCAAAATAGGAAAAAATTGTCATTTGGGTTCCATGCAGGTTTCTGCACATGATTTATTAACAGTAGGAGATAATACTTCTATAGGTTCTGATTGCAGACTTAATGGGTATATAGTTGAAGATGGCTGGTTAAAGATTGGCTCTATCAATATAGGCAATAATTGCTATGTGGGCTCACGTGCAGTGGTGGGTTTAAATACACAGATTGAAGATAATGGGGTTTTGGATGACATGTCTATGCTTCATGATCAAGGTTTAATCCCTCAAGGGACCTATTTTGCTGGTTCTCCTGCATTGGCTGGTACTGCACCTGCTGACCATGTTACCCGGAAAAAAATTGCAGTTGAAGAATCGACTATGTTGGAAAATACCCTGTTTGGTATTTTGCACTATTTAGGCGTTGTTTTTGTGATGGTGGTGTATTACTTATGCTTAATCCCATCGATCTCTTTGATTAGCTATTACTATGATCAAAGTCATTATTTTACCACGATGTTTTTTGCCATACCTTTAGGCGCGGTACTCTTTTTAGGATTATATTATTTATGCATCGTAATCTGTAAAAAGATCATTATGGATAAGATAAAACCTGGCGAATATCCTTTAAAGAGTTTTTATTATTTCCGCCATTGGATTATGGTGAAATTATTAGATGGCGATGAAATCTCAGTGATGGCAGATACTTTGTACTTGCCTATGTTTTTACGCCTGTTGGGTGCAAAACTGGGTAAAGGCGTAGAACTGGGAGAGACCCCTCATATTATTCCTGATCTAGTAACCATTGAAGAAGGTGGCTTTGCAGCCAGTTCAGTCGCTTTGGCTTGGCCCAGCGTCTGTAATGGTTTTATTTCTTTTGCTCCTGTAACTGTTGGACGAAGAGCTTTTGTAGGTAATGTAAGTTTATTACCAGCAGGTAAATCAATGGGGGAAGGTGCTTTACTCGGGTGTTTGTCTGTGACACCACCTGGAGACAAAGCAACACAGCCTTATTCTGCTTGGTTGGGTTCACCAGCTGTCTTTTTGCCAAAACGAGAATTATTTGTTGGTTTTTCTGATAAGGATACATTTTATCCATCAAAAAAACTGTACTGCATGCGTTTAGCCATTGAGTTTATGCGAATTATTTTACCGTCAACTTTTTCATTGATTGCATTATTCAATATGCTTTACGTTTTAGACTATATGTTAAGTGAATATTCTTGGTTTGCTACCGCGTTAGTTCTACCACCAGCCGAAATGTTCTTTACAGTCTGTCTCGTTGGAGTCTTGGTTGCTCTTAAGTGGTTGATGTTGGGTAGATTGAAGCCTTTAACGAAACCGATTTGGGATCCTTTTATTTGGAAAAATGATGTGATTGAGTATTCGTATAACTACTATACGAACCCCCATTTAACGAACAAAGTTTTAGGAACTCCTTTCGCACTTTGGATACATCGTTGTCTTGGAACTAAAGCGGGTAAAAGAGTTTTCACTGACAGCGCTGAGTTTTCAGAATTTGACCTAATTACTATAGGCAATGATGTATGTATTAATGCAGAGACCATCATTCAAACTCATCTTTATGAAGATAGAATATTCAAAGTCTCTAATGTGACCATTGGTTCAGGGTGCAATATAGGGGTAGGTTCAATTGTTCTCTACAATACTCTAATGGAAGAAAACTCTTCTTTAGGAAGCCTTTCTTTATTAATGAAAGGGGAGCGTTTGCCTGAAAATACTCATTGGGCTGGTATTCCGGCACAATCAACAGCGCTTGGAACCCAATATCAGCAAGTTGCTCCACAGCCGGCGATTACGGAAGAAGTTCCAGGCGAAGCAATTCCAGAATTATTGTAGCCTGGTTGCTTGCAACCAGGAATTTCCAGAATGTCTCAATTGAGGACTTTGAGGGTTTCTTGCCTCTATCAACACACTGATTAGGCAATAGAGGATGTGCAGGCAATAATGCGCTCAATCGATTAAAATTTGACGGGTTCTATTCAAATACTTGAGTCTTTATAAACGATTAATTTGAATAAAAACCTGGGTTTGGCAGCCGCTCAACCCAGGCTAAAGTTTTGAAAGGGCTCAAAATTATTCTAAAGAATAATTATCAATTAACCGGATCTGATCAATTCGTATTGCAGCAAAACGACGATTTTGATGCTCTTCAACATATTCTACAGCAATCCCTTTTGCAGTTAATCGTTCAATGATTTGTGCACAGCTGAGCTCTTTTTGATGAAATAGTGCGGCAAATTGTTCCGCTAAAGCTTTCTGTTCCTTATTGAGTCGATTATTGCGAGAACTGTAAGCCAAACCACTTGCTTCACGAATGGTGGGGCAGGCTTTAATTTCTATATCCATAAAAAAAGCCTTAACCATTCCTTGAATTAACAGGTATTGTTGATAATCTTTTTCACCGAAATAAGCTCTATGCGGTTTAACCAGATTGAATAACTTCATTACTACCGTTAATACTCCATTAAAATGTCCTGGCCTATGTTTTCCTTCCATCAGTTGGCAAAGCTGATTTTCGTGTACCTGGTAATTGTATTGATCCGCATACATTGATTGTTCATTAGGAAGAATACAAAAATCAACGCCAGAATCTTCCATAATCTTAAGATCAGCTTCTAAAGTGCGGGGATAATTGTTAAAGTCGTCTGCTTGATTAAATTGCGTCGGATTGACAAATAAGCTTGAAACAGTATGTTGATTTTCCTTTTGGCTCGCTAAAAATAAAGAGGCATGCCCTGCATGTAAATTACCCATTGTTGGTGCAAAGCCAAGAGTTTGTGAGGGAGATAATGTTTTACGAAAGCTTATCCATTCATCAAGGTTGTGGAAAATTTGCATAAGTTGCTCCTACAGATTTAACCCTATTATTAAAATGATTGAATACATTTTTAATTAATGTGGTTCGATATAAAAATCGCGCTTGTTGAACAACATAAAAGACACTTATAGGCCTTTTATGTCGGATTCACGTCAATTAAAATGAATGTTCAGTCGTTGGGAAACTCACTTGCTGTACCTGTTGTGCATAGGCATTTAATGCATTCAGGAGAATGTCCTTACCTTGGATGAATCGTTTAACAAACTTTGGATTAAAATCAGTTTGTAAACCCAACATATCATGCCAAACAAGGACTTGGCCATCAGTATCAGAGCCGGCCCCAATACCAATAGTAGGTATAGCCAATGACTGAGTTATGATATGTGCCAATTGTTGGGGCACACATTCGATGACAAGAGCAAAACAACCGGCAGCCTCTAAATCAAGTGCTTGTTGGATAAGTTTTTCTGCTTGTTCTTGATTTTTTCCTTGTACTTTATAGCCACCCAATTGATGGATGGATTGAGGTGTTAAACCGATATGGCCTATAACAGGAACCCCTGCATTGACTAAATAGGAAATGGTATTACAGGTATCTGTATCTCCTCCTTCAATTTTCACTGCCTGTGCCCCGGCTTGTAATAGGCGCTTTACATGTTCAACCGTTTGAGCCATTGAGGTTTTATGGCTTAAAAAAGGGAGATCACTGATTAAAAATTGCTGTTTTAATCCACGTGCTACAGCTTGAGTATGCAGTGTCATCATCTCTATAGTCGCCATGATTGTTGTCTCATGGCCATGAACTGCCATCGCTACAGAGTCGCCAACGAGAACGCAATCAATATTGGATTCAGCGACAATGCAGGCGGATGGATAATCGTAGCAGGTAATCATGGAAATTTTTTGTTGTTCTTCTTTTTTACGTTTAAAATCATGTATCTTCATGATGCGTTACCCCTTAAAAAAATGAAGCAAGCATAATGATGAAAAGCGAGATTCACTCTAGGTACCTGTCGCATGGATCAAGTCCTCCAAAAAAGTTAAAAAAAAGTCACTGCCAACATGGGTCAGTGCATTGACCTCGTTCTAAACTCACTGAGAAAGTGAAGGAATGAGGTTTGTTATGAGCAGTGAGTTTGCCGGCTCACTGGAGCTATCATATTTCAAATTCGGGAAGTTGAGAAGTAGTTGATTTTTTGGACGGTGGTCTAAGCAAAAACAAAAGTGGAAAAGCACATAAGACCAACCACATCATGAAGCGAAAATCTTGTAAGTATGCAAGTAATACAGCTTGTTTGGTTACCGTTGCATCAAGAATGGCCAGTCCTTGTGTTGACTGTAGATTAAAGACTCCTAGCTCACTTGCATGGTTTAAACTGATGTTAAATGGAGTAATAAAATGGGCAAAGGCAGAATGATTTGCTTGAGTGTTTTGGGCTAATTTGGTCATGACTATGGAAATACCGATACTGCTGCCGATATTTCTGAGTAAGCTAAATAATGAAGTGCCGTCATTGCGATACTGCGGGGGTAAGCTCGCGAACGTAAGTGTCGATAACGGGACAAAAATAAAACCCAGCCCCAATCCTTGAATAATTCCTGAAGAAATGATATCGCTATTGCTGATGTTCACATTGAATAAGGTCATAAGCCATAAAGAGTAATCCGTTAAAATTAATCCCAAACCAATTTGATAACGCGCATCAATTTTTCCAGATAACTTGCTTACAATCATCATGGCCATCATAGTGCCTACCCCTCTAGGAGCTAAGAGTATGCCTACGTCAATTACCGGATAATTCATTAAACCTTGCATGTAAGGCGGCAGTAAGGCCATGGTAGCCAGTAAAATAATTCCAATAATAAAAATAAAAGTCAGCCCTACGCTAAAATTTCGATCTTTAAACATGGATGGATCGATAAAAGGAGTCCTGGAAGTGAGTATATGGGCAATAAATAAATACAAGCAGATAAGGGCGACTAATCCCTCAATAATTATTTCATTGCTATTAAGCCAATCCAGTGACTCACCCCGGTCAAGAAACAGCTGCAATGAGCCGATTGCAATACTTAAAAAGGCAAATCCCATTAAATCAAAATGTTTTTCAGTTTTTAGCTTATTTTCCTGAAGAAACATAGTTAAACCAATCCAGGCAAGTGCCCCAAAGGGCAGATTAATGTAGAAGACCCATCGCCAGTTGTAGTACTCAGTAAGCCATCCGCCTAGAGAGGGGCCAAGAATGGGGCCAACCATAACCCCCATACCCCAAATAGCCATTGCTGAACCGTGTTTTTCTGGAGGATTTGAATCTAAAAGTATGGATTGGGAGATGGGAATCAAACTGGCGCCACAAACACCTTGAAGTAAGCGGAATAAGACAATTTGCGACAAACTCTGCGCAGCACCACAAAGCATGGAGGCTATGGTGAAACCAATCACGGACCAAATAAAAATTCGTTTTCTTCCAAAGCGCTCACCTAGAAACCCCGTCAAAGGAGTGAATATCGCTGCGGCAACAATGTAGGAAGTAAGAACCCAAGAAATTTGTTCTTGAGTCGCGCCCATCCCACCTTGCATGTGGGGTAAGGCTACATTAGCAATGGTTGTATCCAATGATTGCATCACTGTTGCAAGCATGACCGACAAAGTAATGAATACTCTTTGTGAGCCTTGGGGTGCTTGATATGTTTTAATCATCGAGTTCACTAAATCTATCGTTAAAATGGAGTCCGGGTGCTGCGAAATAATTCTGCGTTATATTAAAACGCTCCTCCCCAATAATGGGAGAGGGGCAGGGTGAGGGAATAGAGTAAATACCCTCAACCGCTCTATCGTGCACCTTCTGCCCATAAGGGGAGAAGGGAATGAAGCAGGGGTTGCTTCGCTCATCCGGACTACATCGGTTAGTTTTAACCCTCTCCTACTTTGGGAAGAGGAGGATTTTTAAATGAATATCTTTTATGCCCTGTATCAATTTCTACCCAGGAACTGAGCCCTGAACGCAGTGGAGGGCTGTTCGGGTCGGGCTGTAACTGGATGCGGACGGCAATGCGTTGAGCAATTTTAACCCAATTTCCGGTAGCATTTTGGGCTGGAATAATTGAAAACTCGGAACCGGTTGCAGGACTTAAACTTTGGACAGTACCTTTCCATTTTTTTCCGGGATAAATATCGATGGTAGTAATTACCTTTTGTCCTGGACGGACATAGGTCAACTCTTTTTCAGTAAAGTTTGCTTCAATCCAGGGATGTTCATTAGCAACTAAAGTCATGCTAATAGAGCCTTTACTGACGAATTGTCCATTTTTGGGAGGTGCACTAATGGTTCCTGCTACTGGAGCTTTAATTTCAGTACGGAGTAAGTCCAATTTCGCTTGTTCATATTCTGCCTTTGCCATTAAATAAGAGGGATGTGACTCTACCGGTTCGTCAATACTACCTGCAAGGGATGCTGCCAAACTTTGCAAATTATGTTCCGAAGTGACTATCTGTTGTGCCGCAAGTTCCGCACCTTCATTGGCCTCATCCAAACTGGATAATGAAGCAAAATGTTTCTCTGCAAGATCCATCTGACGTTTTTTATTGCGCAGGGAAAAATTATATTTAGTACGAGCAAGTTCTAATTCAGCTTGCTTTTCACGATAATTGGCTTTCATTGCCAAAATATCAATACGGACTTGAGCTAACTTCGATTCGGCTTTAGTCAATGCCACTTTAAAAGGTTCTGGATCAATGCGATAAAGGAGTTGATCTTTTGTTACATTCTGGTTTTCGATGACAAAAACCTCTTGAACAACGCCTGATACTTGCGGGCTTAAAGGGATCATATCTGCTTTGACATAGGCATTATCAGTTGCCACATAACGGCCACCAAGCAAATAAATAATTATTCCGATAAGTACAAAAACTGTCGGAATTATAATTAAAAAAATAAAACGTTTAGAAAAAGGGATGTTTTTTGTTATAGGTGTTGCTTCTTTTTGCTCTTTATGCATTTTGTTCATCTATAATTCGAGTTATCATTCAAGCTTCACGCAGCTGCCTTCTTTGTGTAGCCGGTCAGTAAGGTGGAGGTGAAAACCCTCACTCTAGCCCTTCTCCCTGCAAGTGGCAGAGGGGTTTTGTTTTCTTAACCTCAAACCATGAGGAAAGGAAGGTTTTCCTTATCCCTAATAGGGAGAAGGTGCCCATCAGGGCGACGAAGGTTATGCCCCACTTCATAGGCGTAACTGCATGAAATATGTACTTATGATAACAGGTTTTTTATGCAAATCACTGAAAAATTAACCGTCCCAGGTGAACATGCGTTATTTTTGCAAGGGGCTGTTGGGAAATTAGAAGCAGTTTTAACTGTCCCAGAGCAAAATAACTCTGTTTTTATCGCTTTTTTGGGGCATCCCCATTCACTGCAAGGCGGCACGATGAATAATAAAGTGGTTACCACTTTAGCACGTGTCTTTAAAGAATTAGGTATTCCTTCGTTACGCTTTAATTTTCGCGGAGTAGGGCAATCTGACGGTTATTATGATGCAGGCCTTGGTGAGAGTGAAGATATGCTGGTTTTAGTTCGTCAGTGGCAAAAGGAACAGCCGGAAAAGAAACTTATTTTTGCTGGCTTTTCTTTTGGTTCTTACGTGGCTTATCGAGCAGCGTCACAATCGGATGCAAAATTATTAATTACAGTCGCTCCTGCCATACATCATTATAATTATGGCGAATTTAATCCGGCACCATATCCCTGGCTTATTGTGCAAGGGGATGAAGATGAGGTAGTTCCTCCCCATTTGGTTTTTGAGTTTGCTGCACAGGCTGACCCTGAACTCCCGGTGATTCGTTTTGCCAATACGGGACATTTTTTTCATGGGAAATTAATCGAGCTTAAAGCGAAACTCATAGAATACATTCATTCTCAGGTTGTTTTATGATGAATTTGATTAGCCAATATGAAGCTGCAATTCATCGCTGTGAAATTGATGATGATCCGTTGCAGCGAGAAATATTGGCACAGATGCAATATGTGGCGGATGAGGTAAAAAAATCGAACTCATTTTGGTTTTATCCCTTACGTAAAACGCGAATTAAAGGAGTATATCTTTACGGTCCCGTTGGGGTAGGTAAAACCTACTTAATTGATTTATTTTATGATTGTCTTGAAGAGAAAAAGAAAGCACGTTTTCATTTCCATCATTTTATGCAACAAGTTGACTCGCAATTAAGACGAGTGCAAGGCCAAAAGAATCCACTTCGCAAAATCGCTAAGGAATTAGCAAAAACAACGCGAGTGCTTTGTTTTGATGAATTTATGGTTCATGACGTTGCTTATGCCATGATTTTAGCGGAATTATTACAAGCGTTAATTGCTAATGGGGTTATTTTAGTGATTTCTTCGAACATCCCTCCGGATGAGTTATATCGAAACGGGGTTCATCGGAAACGATTTTTACCTGCCATTACAGCAATTAAAGAGCATTGCGAGGTATTGCATTTAAATGAACAAAGAGATTATCGCGTCGGGCGAGCTCCTTTACTCGATGCTTATTTATTTCCATTGAATGAGCAAACGGCTTTGACTATGGAGAAGCAATTCACGATGTTAACAAAAGAATTTAAGGAAAATGGTTTTATTACAATCCAAAATCGTGAAATTCCCTACCTTAAAATTGCCGAACAGTCGATTTGGTTTTCTTTTGATGTCCTGTGTAATTTGCCTCGTAGCCAATTGGACTACTTGGAGCTTGCAGATAAATTCGACACCATTTTTTTAAGTAACATTCCTTCATTAACCGTAAATCATACGTTACAAGCAATTATGTTTATTCACTTTATTGATGTGATGTATGACCGTGGAATTAATATTATTATTTCCGCGGAAGTGGCCGTTGAAGAGTTGTATGTTGAAGGTGAAATGAAAGAAACCTTCAAGCGCACATTAAGCCGTTTGCTGGAAATGCAATCGGTGGATTATTTAGCACGTCATCCCAAAAGAAAACTTAAAGAGTTGATTGCTGGTAATTCTTGATAGGGGGTTCGGTAGAGGGGGCAAAATTCCCGTATTCTGCTTCATTTTGCCAAGGTTATAAGTTGATTCAAAATTGAATTAATGTATAATTTTTTTCTTAATTGAGAATGATTCTCGATTTCATTTATGCTAAGATTAAAATTATTTCACTATTTTGCTGTTAGGACATGATAAAAATTACAGAATTAGTACCCGGTGATAAAGTACGATTAACCAGTTTTGGTACAACTGAGATGCAATATAGACGTAGACTATTGTCTTTGGGCGTGACCTGCGGCACAGAGCTTTTGGTGGTCCGAATTGCTCCTTTAGGATGCCCTATCCAAATTGAAGTCAGAGGAACTGCCTTAACTTTGCGTAAGGACGAAGCGAGTCAATTGATTTTGGAGCGTATATGACTCATGTGTTATTAGTAGGTAATCCTAATTGTGGTAAGACCACCTTATTTAACGCATTAACTGGTGACAATCAGCGAATAGGAAATTGGCCTGGTGTTACGGTTGAAAAGAAAACTGGGGAGTTCTTCGTAGGTCAACAACGCATTGAAGTAACGGATTTGCCGGGGGTTTATTCTCTAGTGGCGAATGCAGATGGCGTTAGCCAAGATGAACACATCGCTGCCCACTCTGTGGTCACGATGGAGACTGATTGTATTATCAATGTGATTGATGCCTGTCATTTGGAGCGGCATTTATATCTGACTACTCAAATTTTGGAATTAGGCAAACCCGTAGTGCTCGCGCTGAATATGATGGATATTGCTCAGCAACGCGGCATCTCCATAGATATTAATGCCTTGTCTCAACAATTAGGTTGTCCTGTTATTCCCATTCAAGCACATAAAAAGGTTGGGATCCCACAGTTAATGCAGGCACTAACTCACGTGCCTAAAAAGCAAATCCCTTGGATACTGCCTATACCCCAAGCGCTACAACAAACATTGACAACTCTGGAAAACACTTTGGTTCATGAGGGGTATAGCCAATCTCTTGCTTATTATTATGCGCGTAGGCTTGCAGAGGGAGATGAGTTGTTATTCGATAAAAAGCTTCCCAAAGATTTGCCTTTACTCAACGAAGCAGAGCCCAGTCTTGATATCTTATTAGCGGATGCTCGATATCAGAAAATACATGCAATGGTGAGCGCTGTGCAGAAAAAGCGAAGTGATGCCAGTGAGGATTTTACTGCTAAGCTTGATAAGATTATGTTGCATCGTTTTTTTGCCCTCCCTATATTTTTTGCCATGATGTATTTGATGTTTTTATTTGCGATTAATGTAGGTGGTGCGTTTCAGGATTTTTTTGATATCAGTACGGATACGATATTTGTGCAAGGTACTGCCTGGTTATTACACCAGGTTCATGCCCCTAATTGGTTGATTGCTTTATTGGCCAACGGAGTTGGTAAAGGCATTAATACCACCTTAACGTTTATCCCTGTGATTGCGGCGATGTTCTTCTTTTTATCCCTATTAGAGACCTCAGGATATATGGCCAGAGCAGCTTTCGTTGTCGATAAAGCAATGCGGATGATGGGTTTACCCGGAAAATCTTTTGTGCCGATGATCGTGGGTTTTGGTTGCAACGTTCCCGCGATTATGGCAGCGCGAACGCTGGATTCAGAACGTGATCGTTTGCTCACCGTGATGATGAGTCCTTTTATGTCATGCAGTGCGCGTTTGGCGATTTATGCAGTATTTGTCGCTGCGTTTTTCCCCTCGGGTGGCCAAAATGTCGTGTTTTCTTTATATCTTGTAGGGATTTTGATGGCGGTATTAACCGGGTTCATCTTGCGCAAATCCACTTTAAAAGGACATGCTTCCCCCTTAATTTTGGAGTTGCCTGCTTATCATAAACCTGCTCTCAAGCGATTATTTAAAGAAACCTTTATGCGATTACGTTTTTTTTGTAGTGCGGGCGGGGAAATTAATCGTACCTATTTGTGTTATTTTAGGTGGTTTAAACGCCATTACTTTGGGCGGTGGAATTAACTCAGGCGAGGCCAGTACTCAATCATTGCTTTCTTTAATGGGGCAGTGGATTACGCCTCTATTTGCACCTATGGGAATACATCAGGACAATTGGCCGGCAACGGTGGGATTGTTAACGGGTATGTTAGCTAAAGAAGTAGTGGTTGGTACGCTCAATTCACTTTATGCCCAGGTAGGTCATGTAGGTGAACTTGCCGCCGCACATTTTGATTTCTGGGCAGGCATCAAAGCCGCTTTGTGGTCTGTTCCTCAGAATTTAGCTCAACTCGGTTCTGCTTTGACGAATCCTATATTGGCTAGTGCAGCGGATAATCCCGTCTCTCAGTCGGTATATGGAATTATGGCGCAACGTTTTGATGGAAAAATAGGCGCCTATGCCTATCTATTGTTTGTACTTCTTTATATCCCTTGTGTATCGACAATGGCGGTAATTCGCCAAGAAGCAAATCGAAAATATATGTGGATTTCTGTGGTTTGGTCTTTTGTGATTGCCTATGCCGCCGCAGTTTTATTTTATCAATCTGCGCAGTGGATACAGCGTTCTGAACAAAGTGTTGTCGAGATCATCGTGTTCTTATTGGTTTTAGTGGTTGTTATCGGGTTACGCCAATACACCAAACGAAATATGCGGAGGAATAATGCTGTTGCAAATACGTGATTACATTTGTCGTCAAGGTGTAGTGAGTACCCAGCAATTGACTCGAGAGTTTCGTTTGGATCTTCAAGCATTACAGCCTATGCTGGATTTATGGATTGGCAAGGGAGTAATACGTAAATGCCAGGAAAAAGCAAATTGCCAAAGTACATGCTTTAAATGTCATTCTAATGCACCTGAATATTATCAATATATTTAGGCTCTGTTTACTATTCTATCCACTTGGCCCGTCATCCCTGGTTGCACTTGGGATGATGTATCTCCTCATGCAGGTTACATTTTTTTACAGGTTTTTTACTTCAGCAGATTTAACTTTCGTGCTCATTCATAAAATTTGGGCTAATATAACCATATAAGCTTGATTTATATGTGGTATGCAAATGGCTGATGAACCAGGTTTCCCTACTACTGACGAAAACCCAGAGTATCTTGAAGATTTGGATAATATTGATAACGAGAACAGTCTCGACTTGCGTAAGCTGCAAATGGAAGAAGATTTAAATGATCCTATAACCTTAGTGGAGAGGGTCTATCAAATCTGGTGGCGTTGGGCTGATTTTGAACTTTATATTGTGTCTCCAACTATAGAGCCTATTTCTCCTCCTGTAATGATCAAACCAGAAATAATTGCAGGAACACATGAGTATGAATTTGTGTATTCTATTCTTGATGAGGGATCAAAATTGTCCACTTCCAAAAGTGAAGAAATGTTTTCTGTCGGAATGTCAATGTATAAGCTCTATATGACTATAGAAAAAATGATCTATATATTGGTTGAGCGTCTCAAAGATGAAGGTATTGATAAAGAAACAGAAGTGCAAGTTTCTTTTGGCGGACATTTGCTTCCCCAAAGAAAAGCCTTTGAATCAATTATTAATTTACCCTATAACGTGGTAGTAACTAACTTTGATCCAGGTGAATGGGGTGAGCGTTATTTACAAATTGTCAAACAAAATGCGGATAAATACGGATATCCACTTGAGGCCCCTCGTGATACCTATAAGCAGCCTAGAACATCTACGGTACGGCCTAAATAAAAAAAGCCCTCCATTCAAAGGGGGCTTTCTGTTCCCAATCAAACTAAGAAAATCACAGTTCGACTTTTAGTGAAGGAGCTTCTTCGATTTTACCGCGGTGTGCTTTGATGAAATCAACACGACCCATCAATTCTTTATTATCACCTAAAACGTGTTGTAACGACTGAACAACATCAAGTACAGCGTTGGTTCTTGCATTTTCATCATGTTCTTGAGCTGTTATGCGTTTTACATGCGTAAGGATATTTTTCACCCCTTTCAATTGCGAATTAAATAAACTGCTTCCTATAAACGAATGATCAACATAATCCTGAAGTATGGCTTGGGTTAGTGCTAAAGGATCTTTTTCCAAATTATTTTGATGGATGAGCTCACAAGCCAGATAACTGGCAATTTCATGATGTCCTGTACGTTTTGCTTCTTTCATTGCTCTTTTAATGTTACTCGTATTAGGCATATTTTCTTGAGACAAATTGCACAGCTGTTTCACTGCATCATATTGCCCTACTTGTACCGCTGAAAAGAGCAGGTTCCCTGCCATTTTCCAATCAGGCTCATGATGATTTAATAGTTTCATGAACACTGGCCAATCATTATGATATGCCGCGACTCTTAATGTAAAACTTATTGCAATCTGAGATGGTTTTTTTACCCTATCGCTTTCAAGATAATCAAAAACTGAATCCCAATCCTCTTTCTTCATTTGTTCCCTTTTTTCCTTGATCAATTTCGTAAATTCGGTATCGCATAAATGTTGATAATACTTTTCATGTTCCGCCAATGCTTTTTTAACAAGTTTTGCATTAGGTTGCGGTAGCCCTTTGGGTATATTGCATAATAGCGTGATAATTTCCCATTGCTTATTAATTCGCTCGCCTGGCTCTGCTTCCTTGGAGGTTGCTGTCATTAAGGCACTTTCTATTGCCATATCAATAGTTTTTGGTTGAATTTTCTGAATTTGATTTATATCATTAATAAGAGATTTTACGGTTTTAACAAGACCTTTAGAGACACAATAAGTCAACCGTTCATTTGGATCGTTAGAGATAGCCATAATTGATGCCTAATACAGTAAATGTATATTAATTATACCAATAAAATAACAAATTGATAAAATTGTAACCTATGAAATATTTTTTATCTTTAATTTTAAGATCTTATCAAGTAAAAAGAGCCCTTGAAGAATAGAGATAACCGACAAATTTATTTGGATTAGAGATAGACAAGTTACATTTTGATTAGAATCCATATCGACTTAATCTTGCGCGATAACAACAGAGTGCTATACTTCGCATTTGTGCTTTATTTAATTAACTTTTCTAATTAAGGAAGAAACTCACAGTGAACAAAAAAAGACCCGTTAATCTGGATTTGGGTAGTTTAAATTATCCCCCTATGGCAATAGCGTCCATTTTACATAGGATTTCAGGGGTAGTTTTATTTTTACTGTTACCCATAATGCTTTATATTTTTGGCCAATCAATGCAATCTGAAGAAGCCTTTACACAAGTGAAAAGTTTGTTGTCTCATCCTGCTTATAAAATGATCCTGTGGGCATTTGGTGCGGCAATGATTTATCACGTACTTGCAGGGATTAGACATCTTTTGATGGATATGGGGTTTGGTGAGCATCTTAATGCTGGTCGGCGTTCCGCTGTTTTAGTCATTATTCTTGCCATTATTTTGTCAATTTTTCTAGGAATCTGGATATGGTAAATAATGTCACCAGCTTAACAGGTAATGGGCTAAAGGATTGGTTGATTCAACGAGTTACCGCGGTTTATTTTGCTGTTTATTCTTTCTTTATTATTGGATTTTTGTTATTGCATCCTGAACTAGGTTTTGCACAATGGCATGCTCTTTTTTCTAATACTTTAGTTCGGATCGCGTCACTTATTGCATTGTTTGCTCTTTCATTGCATGCATGGATAGGTATTTGGACAGTAACTACCGATTATATGAAGTGTACTGCTCTGCGTTTATCAGTACAAATGTTAGTCGTTTTATGGCTCCTGAGTCAATTTACTTGGGGCTTAATGATCCTTTGGGGGCGGTAGCATGGCAATTGCACGTAACACATTTGATGCAGTAATTATTGGCGCAGGCGGAGCTGGAATGCGGGCTGCGCTGCAGATGGCAAATTCTGGTTTAAAAGTTGCTCTCTTATCGAAAGTATTTCCAACCCGTTCACATACGGTATCAGCCCAAGGCGGGATTACTTGTGCCTTAGGAAACGCTCATGAGGATGATTGGCGTTGGCATATGTACGATACAGTGAAGGGTGCTGATTATATTGGCGACCAGGATTCGATTGAGTACCTCTGTAAAACAGGCCCAGAAGCTGTATATGAACTCGAACATATGGGTTTGCCTTTTTCTCGTATGGATAATGGGAGAATCTATCAACGCCAATTTGGTGGCCAATCAAAAAATTTTGGTGGCGAACAAGCTGCCCGCACTTGTGCTGCAGCAGATAGAACAGGACACGCTTTACTTCATACCCTGTATCAACAAAATTTAAAAGCCAAAACACATGTATTTAGTGAATGGTATGCTCTTGATCTCGTGAAAGATGCTCATGGTCACATATCTGGCGTAACGGCAATGTGTATTGAGACAGGGGAAGTAGTATTTTTCCAATCCCGGGTATGTATTTTAGCAACCGGGGGCGCAGGCCGTATTTATCAATCCACAACCAATGCTTTTATTAATACTGGGGATGGTTTTGGTATGGCCCTCAGAGCCGGTATTCCTTTGCAAGATATGGAAATGTGGCAATTTCATCCTACCGGTATCGCTGGCGCTGGTGTTTTAGTGACTGAAGGCTGTCGTGGTGAGGGTGGTTATTTAATTAATAAAGACGGTGAACGTTTTATGGAACGTTATGCACCTCGGGTTAAGGATCTTGCTTCTCGCGATGTTGTTGCCCGTTCTATGGCTCTCGAAATACGTGCAGGTAAAGGTTTTGATCCCAAAGGGGTTGATCACGTTAAATTAAAATTGGATCATCTGGGGGCCGATCTTATTAAGTCGCGTTTACCAGGAATTCGTGAATTATCGATGAAATTTGCTGGAGTTGACCCAATCGTTGAGCCGATCCCAGTTGTTCCTACATGCCACTACAGTATGGGCGGAATACCAACGAATATGTATGGTCAAGTCCTTACTAAAACGAATGGAGTGGAGCATGTCGTTGATGGATTATATGCGGTGGGAGAATGTGCTTGTGTTTCGGTACATGGTGCAAACCGTTTAGGTGGTAATTCCTTACTGGACTTAGTTGTTTTTGGTCGGGCAGCAGGATTGCATGTTGAAGAGTTATGGCTCGCAAATCAATTGCCTGAATTGACTTATATTAGTGACGATGATCTTGCTCCATCGTTACAACGCTATAATCGTTGGAATGATTCAACAGAAGGCGAAAGCCCAGCTGTGATTCATGATGAAATGCAACGTGTAATGCAAGAAGACTTTGGTGTATTCCGCACCGGTGAAGTTATGGCCTCTGGCTTAAAACGGTTACAAGCTTTACGTGAGCGATTGGCCCATGCCAAATTAGAAGATAAAAGCAAGATATTTAATACGGAACGAGTCAGTGCATTAGAGTTGGATAATTTAATGGCAACTGCATACGCAACAGCGCAGTCTGCAATTGTTCGCACTGAAAGTCGTGGGGCTCATAGCCGTGAGGATTACCCAAAACGTGATGATGAGAACTGGATTAAACATACGCTCTATTTTGAGGAAGGTGAGAAAATTGATTTTCGTCCAGTTAATGCATCACCTAAGCATGTCGAGCCTTTTGCGCCGAAAGAACGCGTTTACTAAAGAGGATAGATTCTATGGCAGATAGTAAAAAATTGACCCTATCAATATATCGCTATAATCCTGAGGTGGATGCTAAGCCTTATATGAAAGATTATGAGCTGGAGATCCCGGTTAAAAGTGATCCTATGCTGCTCACCTTACTTGAGCGTTTAAAAGCAGAGCAGGATCCTTCTCTAACCTACAGACGCTCATGTCGTGAGGGAGTATGCGGTTCAGATGGCATGAATATTAATGGAACAAATGCCTTGGCGTGCATTACCCACGTGTCTCAGTTGAAAACCGACAAAATTGTTATTCGGCCCTTGCCTGGATTTCCAGTAATCCGTGATTTGGCTGTTGATATGTCCCAGTTTTATCAACAATATGAGCGCATCGAACCCTATTTACAAAATGATGGAGTTGCACCAGCTCGTGAGCGCTTACAATCTCCAGAAGAACGTGCACAGCTTGATGGATTATATGAGTGTATTTTATGTGCGTGTTGTACCAGTTCATGTCCTTCATATTGGTGGAATCCAGAAAAATATGTAGGACCTGCTGGATTATTACAGGCAAGACGATTTTTAGCAGACAGTCGTGATACCGCAACGGCGCATCGTTTGGATAAATTACAAGATCCATTTAGTGTGTTCCGTTGCCGAAGCGTCATGAATTGTACCAGTGTCTGCCCGAAAGGTCTCAATCCGATGAAAGCAATTGCTGAGATTCGCCAGCAAATGCTGACAAAAGAAACCTAACGGTACTTTGTTATTACTGATGGTACTTGGTAGAAGTCATTAAAAAAATAGGAACATTTAATTCTCTAAAATGAGAATTATCCTGAAATGATCTCGAAACCAGAATAAGGATGGATCCCCGCTCTTGCGGGGATAGCTGTTTTATCCACGGGGATGAGTGGAATAGCCAATTTAAGTGAGGGCTCAGGTCCCCTATGTTAAGGTGTATTCGAACGGTTGGATTTGAGCGCAGGTTGTGAGAAAATTTTTCTGATAAGCGCAGCATAATCAGTATGCGCATGGATTAGCAGAATTGTCTTGCACCATGTGCCGAATACGGTCGTTCCCTGATAGGGGCTGAGTACTTACCAATTTAATAGTGGTAGTGATTAATACCCCTTTGGAGAAAAAGAAAATGAGCAGTTCCGATCTGCAAAAAGAATGGGCTTCCTCCTATTTATCTGGCGGAAGTATGGCATATGTTGATAGCCTATATGAAGATTATCTTGCTGATCCTAGTTCGGTTTCATCCGATTGGCGAGCAGTGTTTAGTGCTTTACCCAAGGTTAATGGTGCTGAAAAGGAACGTTCCCACAGAGAGATACGCGATTATTTTTTGCAGAACGCAGATAAAAAAGCAATACCGGTAATCCAATCTTCAGATAGCCAACAATTTCGAATTGCAGATTTAATTAACTCATACCGCGCATTAGGACATCATGCGGCCAAACTTGATCCTCTAGAAATGACCGAGCGCACTCCAGTGCCCGCATTGGAATTGGATTATCACCATTTATCGGATGTCGATCGAAGCCGTAAATTTTTCGCAGGTACTACATTTAATGGCCCGGAAATGACTCTGGATGAAATATACCACGCACTGCGGGAAACATATTGCGGCAGTATTGGTATTGAGTACATGCACATTTCTAATACCGAAGAAGTTGAATGGATCCAAGAGCGAATGGAGTCTGTGCGTGGCCGTTTGAAACTGGATGCAACAAAAAAACGACAAATTTTAAAAGACTTAATTGCTGCAGACGGTTTAGAGCGTTATTTAGGTACACGCTATGTGGGACAAAAACGATTCTCTCTTGAAGGGGGCGATTCTTTAATTCCTATGATGAAAGAACTCATTGAGTGCTCTGGAAGGGATGATGTTAAGGAAGTGGTCATCGGTATGGCTCATCGTGGCCGTTTGAATGTCCTGGTTAATGTGTTAGGTAAAGAACCGAACCAGCTTTTTCAAGAATTTGAAGGAAAAATCAAATATGAACGCACTGGTGATGTGAAATATCATTTAGGGTTTTCTTCAGATATAAAAACAGGTTCAGGTTCCGTGGTTCATTTGGCTTTGGCCTTCAATCCGTCGCACTTAGAAATTATTGGCCCCGTAGTAGAAGGGTCAGTACGTTCTCGTTTAGGCCGACGCAATGATTTAGTTAAAAAGGAAAAGGTTGTCCCTGTGGTTATTCATGGAGATGCTGCATTCGCTGGCCAAGGCGTTGTGATGGAAACGTTTAATTTCTCTCAAGCGCGTGGTTATTGTACTGGGGGTACAGTGCACATCGTGATCAACAACCAAATAGGCTTTACTACCAGCAATCCTTTGGATGCACGTTCTACTTTATATTGTACCGATGTTGCGAAAATGGTGCAGGCACCTGTTATACACGTGAACGGTGATGATCCTGAAGCAGTGGTATTTGCAACTAAATTAGCGTTTGATTTCAGAATGAAATTTAAACGAGATGTGGTTGTTGATCTGGTTTGTTATCGTCGTCATGGTCATAACGAGGCAGATGAGCCAGCAGTAACTCAACCGTCCATGTATCGAAAAATTAAATCCATGCGTCCATTACGCGAAATTTATGCCGAACAACTCATTCAAGAGGGAATACTTACCAGCAAAGAATCTGAAAAACTAGTCGATGCTTATCGCGACTCTTTGGATCAAGGTAAGGCAGTGGTGGATTTAGTTCATGGGGATTATGAGGGGAAATATGCGGTGGATTGGACTCCTTATATGAATGCAAAATGGACAGATAAAGTAGATACCACCATCTCTAAAGAGAACTTAAATAAATTAGCGAAACAATTAAATGAACTGCCTGAGGGATTTTCATTACACCCGGTAGTACAGCGCTTGTTAAATGAGCGTGATAAAATGACCGCCGGTGAATTACCGATGAATTGGGGTTATGCTGAAATTATGGCCTATGCCAGCCTAGTTCAAGAAGGTTATGGTGTGCGTTTGTCGGGCCAAGACTCTGGAAGAGGAACTTTTGCTCATCGCCATGCGGTATTACATGATGTAGAGACAGGCGAGACGTTTGTTCCTTTGGAGAAAATAACCAATGAACTCAATCGACCTTTTTCTGTAATCGATTCAGTACTCTCAGAAGAAGCAGTGTTAGCTTTTGAATATGGTTTTTCAGCTTCTGCTCCGAATTTCTTAGTGCTTTGGGAAGCTCAATTTGGTGATTTTGCCAACGGCGCACAAGTTGTTATCGATCAGTTCATTAGTTCTGGTGAACAAAAATGGGGGCGTTTATGTGGTCTGGTGATGTTATTACCCCATGGATATGAAGGACAAGGTCCTGAGCATTCATCTGCACGCCTGGAGCGATACATGCAGCTTTGTGCCCAGCATAATATACAAGTGTGTACGCCAACTACACCAGCCCAAATTTTCCATTTATTAAGACGGCAAGTTATTCGTAATTTCAGAAAACCATTAATTGTAATGACTCCCAAGAGCCTGTTGCGTCATAAACTAGCAGTCTCTCCTTTAGAAGACTTATTTAACGGTAAGTTCCATACGATTATTCCGGAAATTGATGCACTGGATGCAAAAAAAGTGACCAAGGTAGTGCTGTGCTGTGGAAAGGTTTATTATGATTTACTGCAAATGCGTCGTGATAAAGAATTAAATCACGTTGCTATCGTGCGAATCGAACAATTATATCCGTTTCCTAAAAAGGCACTTTCGACTGAGCTCAATAAATATCCTCAGGCCAAGAAAGTGATTTGGTGTCAGGAAGAACCACAAAATCAGGGAGTATGGTTCTCTTCTCAGCATAACATAATAGATTGTTTGCTTCCTGAACAAACCTTGCACTATGCCGGAAGAGAGTTTGCTGCTGCACCTGCTGTAGGAAGTCCCGCGTTGCATGCACAGCAGCAACAAGCTTTAGTTGAGCAAGCTTTATTGGGCTGAATTTGAGTTATCGTAGTCTGAGATAAACAGTTGTTTTTACCTCAGACTACAGAGTGTTAACGAATTTAATAAAATAAGAAGGTATAACCATGTCTATTGAAGTCAAAGTACCTGTTTTGCCGGAATCAGTTGCTGATGCAACTGTGGCTGCATGGCATAAAAAAGTAGGTGATAAAGTTACCCGTGATGAAAATTTACTGGATCTAGAAACAGATAAAGTTGTATTAGAAGTTCCAGCCCCAGCTGATGGAATACTGGCTGAAATAATGTTTCAAGAGGGAGACACCGTAAATTCTGGTCAATTATTGGCAAAAATAAAAGAAGGTTCTGGCTCTGAAGCTAAAGAAGAAACGAAAACGGCAACTGCGAAGGGACGGGACGAGTCAGAAAGTGATAAGGTAAGTGCGAAGGAAGATAAGTCAACCAGTCCTGTAGTACGACGAATGATGGCAGAACATGATCTGCAATCAGGGCAAATCCAAGGTAGTGGTAAAGACGGTCGTATTACCAAAGAAGATGTTCTGGCTTATATCGAATCTACTCGAGAGAAAACATCGAAATCCGCAGAAGCTGCTCCCAAAGAGCAACAACATAAAGCACCTATGGGGTTACGCGAAGAGCGCCGAGTACCCATGACGCGTTTAAGAGCTAAAATTGCTGAGCGTCTATTAGAAGCACAGCATAATGCAGCAATGTTGACAACCTTTAATGAAGTCAATCTAAAAGCTGTGATGGACATGCGCGCTCAGTATAAAGACAGTTTTGAGAAAAAACATGGTGTTAAACTTGGATTTATGTCGTTTTTTACTAAAGCGGTCGTTGAGTCATTAAAACGCTTCCCTGCAGTAAATGCTTCCATTGACGGTCAGGATGTGGTCTATCATGGTTTTTATGATATTGGTATTGCGGTATCAACGGAGCGAGGATTAGTCGTCCCTGTGATCCGAGATGCAGATCAAATGAGCATGGCTGAAATAGAATTGGCTATTAATGATGCAGCAACAAAAGCCAGACAAGGCAAATTAGCCATGGAAGATATGCAAGGAGGTACCTTTACCATTACTAATGGTGGGGTATTCGGTTCTTTATTGGCTACTCCAATTATTAATCCACCCCAAACAGGAATTTTGGGAATGCATAAAATTGAAGATAGACCTGTAGTGGAAAAAGGACAAATTGTGATTCGTCCGATGATGTATGTGGCGTTGTCTTATGACCATCGATTGATTGATGGTAAAGATTCTGTACAGTTTTTGGTGAGCGTTAAAGAGTTATTAGAAGATCCTGCTCGTCTTTTACTTAATGTTTAATGAAATGTAACAGCGAAATACGCAATCACACATCAATGTATTCTGAGTGAAGGCTTCAATTGATACTGATGTGGGTTGACGAATTTCGCTTTTTTTAGAAAGGTAATGGCAATGAATTTACATGAATACCAGGCTAAACAATTATTTGCTCACTACGACCTTCCCGTGCCCAAGGGTGAGGTAGCTTATAGTGTTGAAGATGCAATGCAAGTCGCGTCACAGTTATCTACTGACCGTTGGGTGGTTAAGGCGCAAGTTCATGCTGGTGGTAGAGGAAAAGCAGGTGGCGTGAAATTAGTCTCCAACAAAGACGAATTAGCTACAGCGGTGAAAGCATTACTAGGTACTCGTTTAGTGACCTACCAAACAGATGCTCATGGTCAACCCGTTAATACTGTTCTAATTGAAGAAACGTGTGACATTGGCAGAGAGCTGTATCTTGGTGCTGTTGTGGATCGCGCTACTCGTCGTGTGGTGTTCATGGCTTCCACTGAAGGCGGTGTTGAAATAGAAAAGGTGGCTGAAGAGACCCCTGAGAAAATTTTCAAGGTTATTGTAGACCCGTTAGTTGGGGTCATGCCCTTCCAATGTCGTGACGTGGGTTTTAAACTGGGGCTACAGGATGAGCAAATAAAGCAATTTACTCATCTGATGATGGGCTTGGGTAAAATGTTTGTTGATTGTGATTTGAGCTTATTAGAAATCAATCCTTTAGTTGTAACCAAGCAGGGTCAATTAATTTGTTTGGATGGAAAAATTAATATTGATGGTAACGCATTATATCGTCAACCTAAGTTAAAAAGCATGCGTGACACAACTCAAGAAGATGAACGAGAAAATCGTGCGAGTGACTGGGAATTAAATTATATTCCTTTAGATGGAACTATTGGTTGTATGGTCAATGGTGCGGGTTTAGCAATGGCGACTATGGACGTGATTAAACTTCATGGCGGGGAACCAGCCAACTTCCTAGATGTAGGTGGTGGCGCTACCAAGGAACGAGTTAGTGAAGCATTGAAAATTATTGTCTCAGATGAAAAAGTCAAAGGTATTTTAGTCAATATTTTTGGTGGTATCGTTCGTTGTGACCTCATTGCCGATGGCATTCTTGCTGCAGTGAAAGAAGTCGATGTGAAAATTCCTGTAGTGGTACGACTTGAAGGTAATAATGCGCAACTTGGTGCTGATATTTTAAATAAAAGTGATTTGAATGTGATTGCTGCAACCAGTTTAACTGATGCTGCGAAGAAGATTGTGGCAGCTGTTGCCTAATCCTAAAAACTGCAGTTGAGTCTACTCCTCTCAATAATTCAACTGCGGTTTTTAGGTTAATTACTAAAATTCGAGGTTAACAATGAGTGTATTGGTAAATAAACATACTAAAGTACTGTGTCAGGGTTTTACTGGAAAACAAGGAACTTATCATTCAGAACAAGCGATTGCTTATGGCACACGTATGGTTGGTGGCGTGACACCAGGAAAAGGTGGGCAGAAGCATCTGGGCTTACCGGTATTTAATACGATGCGTGAAGCCGTTGAAGAAACTAAAGCGGAAGCCAGTGTAATATACGTTCCAGCGCCATTTTGCAAAGATTCTATTTTGGAAGCAGCAGACGCAGGAATTCAATTAATTGTTTGTATCACAGAGGGTGTTCCTGTATTAGACATGTTGCAAGTAAAAGTCTATTTAGAAAATAATACCCAAGCCCGTTTAATTGGACCAAACTGCCCTGGAATTATCACTCCAGGCGAATGCAAAATCGGGATTATGCCTGGTTCAATTCATTTGCCTGGTAAAGTAGGTATCGTCTCACGCTCTGGTACACTAACCTATGAAGCAGTAAAACAAACCACCGATAAAGGATTTGGGCAAAGTACCTGTATTGGTATTGGTGGTGATCCAATTCCTGGAACCAGTTTTATTGATGCATTAGCTTTGTTTGAGCAAGACTCTCAAACACAAGCCATTATCATGGTCGGTGAAATTGGAGGCTCTGCGGAAGAAGAGGCTGCTGAATACATTAAATCACATGTAAGTAAGCCAGTCGTTTCCTATATAGCAGGGGTTACCGCGCCCGCTGGCAAGCGTATGGGGCATGCTGGTGCAATTATCTCTGGTGGTAAAGGAACAGCAGCTGAAAAGTTTAAAGCATTAGAAGCAGCCGGTGTAAAAACAGTACGTTCACCAGCGGATTTAGGCGATGCAATTGCCGAAGTAACTGGTTGGTAGTCAATTCAGGCTATAGCTTGAGTTAAGACAAAGCCTACAGCCATTAAGTTAAGAATTTTGTCATTCCCGCTCAGGCGGGAATCTATTTCTAAATAAGGGAGTGAGCTGCTCTGAGAATGGATTTCCGCTTTTGCGGAGATGACAAAGGTTAAAAGCCTAATCATACTAATGGTCGCGGGTAGAGCCAAAACTGAGGAATATCGAATCGTTCTCTATAACTGGGGTTCACTGATACCCAATTTTTTAATGGTATTTCATGACAAATTTTCGAAGCATTGCGGATATACGACGTGAGTATGGGGATCTCAATTTAAGTGAGGAATCACTTCCAGATGATCCGCTTGTCCAATTTAAGCTCTGGTTTGAAGACGTTTTAAAAAATGAAAAAAACGATCCGACCGCTATGGTTCTTTCTACGGTAGATAATCGAGGTTACCCTGACTCCCGAGTTGTTTTGTTAAAGGGTGTTGATGAGGGGAAGTTTGTTTTTTATACCAACTATCAAAGTACAAAATCAAAACAAATTCAAAATAACCCTCATGTGGCGCTTAATTTTTATTGGCCACAAATGGCAAGGCAAGTACGGATACGTGGTCAAATCAAGCAAGTTGATGAGGAGCAGTCTGATCTTTATTTTTCCTCAAGACCTATTAAAAGCCAATTCAGTGCGATTGTTTCTCCCCAAAGCCATGAGGTTGCGGGAAGAGAGTCGTTGGAGAAAGCCCTGAATGATTTAATACAAAAGCATGGACAAGAACCGGTATTACGTCCTAACTACTGGGGTGGTTATATGGTTATTCCTGATGAAATCGAGTTTTGGCAAGGACGAGATAATCGCTTACATGATCGAATTCATTATTATCAACATGATGGACAATGGAAGCATCATCGGTTAGCTCCTTAGCCATAACCTAGATAACAGAACAAAAAGCATCACAGAAGCTAAAAAAGCTGAATTAACCTCCTCGCTCAGTGCTTTATGCCGCTTTAATACACTTTGAATGCTCCTTGCTTAAATGAAGTAGAAACGGTACTGGCGGCAAAATTTGCCGGCAAAAAGTTAAGTTCTGCCACAAATATATATTTTTTCCCTCTTTCTGTTCTTACTCTATTTTTTGTGTTTTTTAAAGAGACAAAAAAAAGATTGGCATAGTAATTGCAATATAAATATTTAGAAATAACAACAAAATTGATCTCAACGTTATTTTTTCTGAGTTAAAAAAAATTTGTCAAGAATTAGTAAATGTTTTTATTTGGTAAATAAGCGTTAACATAAAGTCGTAAAATTAACTTAAATGTAGAAATTATTAACAGTATTAAAAATTCATGTACTGTATAAATAGAGGGTATAATCATGAACGACATAACAGCCTTACTACCACATATTAAATTACGTTTTAACATCGAACATCCAACTTATGAAGACAGTTATGCATTTGGTTACGAATGTGCACTTGCCGATATGACTGAAGAGGATAATCCTTTCCGTAAGGGTACTCAACAGGCAGAGCATTGGTTGGAAGGTTGGTGGGATGCAATTGAGGGTGAAGAACCTTTATTTGAATTAAATAAGACCGACAATGAAGAACTGTCTACATGCGAGGAAGGAGCTGCAAACGATCAAGAGTATGGTCATAAGCACAGCTTTTTATCTCTAGTTATTGAAATTAGTGGTGCCATAGCTGCTTCAGCTATAGTTGGATATCAATTATTTGAATTGGTAGCATAGAGTTTGCCCTCTAGTGAAGTTTGATAGAAGATTTAGCTTCATCAATGTCGGATTATGCTGCTTAACCCTCATGAGTACCTTCTCCCTGTGAGGGAGAGGTATACCCAAGAAACATTGTGAGGTCTTAGCCAGTTTCTTGGGTATCTATCTCAATCCTTGAAAAATTTTAATACCATGGAGCGCATTCGTGCTGTTTCCGATGGGTTGAATTCTTTGTATATATCGCTACCGATATTAAGGCATACGGTTACATTCTCACCAAGTCCTTTAAGTAAATCGACACCAGATAATTTAAGAAGTTTTATGTCGGTAGCGATATCTACAGCCCATGCATCAAGATAGCTCATTTCAGAAAACACGGGAAGAAAAACATGTTCTTGTTCTTGTAAAAACAATACCTTAGGTTGATTGTCGTCGGAATTTTTTTCAATGGGTATAATAAAATTCGCTTTAATAAACTCAAGATAGGCTTTATTCGCTTCTTTGTTATTTCCAGCTGCATTAAGCGCCTCTTTTATTGCATGATTAAGAGCATTCATTTTAAGCCTTAGTAATATGTAGATCAGATTGTGATATTTATTTACAACAATGGACGTTATGTTAGTAAATTATAACCATTTTCTATACCTATGAAAATGAAATCAAACTATGTGTTGAAATAAATGACAACACAAGTATAATGTAGGTTTTGTTTTGCAGAATTATTGCTCATTTTTTGGATAAGTATATTAGGGTTTGATTCTATTTCATACCGTTAAAGATGTACTAGTAAACTCGGAATGTAAATGGAATGTTAACAAACTCTATCCTGGAGGTTTGTTTTTTGATGAGTCTACCAGTTGTACCTTTTCAATCGAACAAAACTAATTAGGATTTTTATTAGTGTAGAGAGTTTATGAACAAAATACATGAGTCTAGAGTAGAAATTTATAACCAAAAAAAATATTTAGGATTTGCTTGGTTAGTATGGGGGTTGGCTGCTGCGTTCTATTTTTCTGATTATATGGCTCGTGTTGCACCCGGCGTAATGCATCGATACTTGCAAATGGATTTTGGGATTAATGAAGCAGGCTTTGGCATAATAACCGCCTCATTCTATGTCCCTTATATTTTAATGCAAATTCCTGTAGGCCTTACGGTAGACCGATTAAGTATCCGTTGGCTACTTACAGTAATGTCATTAGTTACCGCGTTCGGATGTTGTGTTTTTGGTCTTGCAGATGGGTTGTTCATGGCCTCAATAGGTAGAATGCTCATAGGTTTCAGTGCGGCATTTGCTTTTATTTGCTCATTAAGATTAGCTACATCCTGGTTTCCACCTACCATGTTGGGTTTATTAGCCGGTTTAACCCAAGCATTAGGAATGCTAGGGGCTGCTGCTGGTGAAGCGCCTGTTTCATTTTTAGTGACTAATGTGGGTTGGCGCCACAGTATGTTGATTATTGCTTTTCTATTTATCGCACTTGCCGCGTTATTGTATCAATTTGTACAAGATAAACCTGGCGAGCATCGTAGTGAAGTCCACTCTGTAAATCAGCTCAGCATTCTCCAGAGCTTAAAAATTGTATTATCGTGCAGACAAACATGGCTCAATGCATTATATGCTGGATTTTTATTTGGCCCAACCGCAGTGATTGGTGAGGCAATTGGCCCTGCATACTTACAATTTGGTAGGGGACTTGGAGCTCATGCAGCTGCATTTGCTACAGGATTAATTTTTATTGGTTGGGGTATTAGCGGTCCTTTATCCGGTTGGCTTTCAGATAAAATGGGGCGTCGTAAGCCTTTAATGATACTCTCTGCAGTTTTTGGCGTTATACTTACCTCTCTCTATGTATTTAGTCCTGTGCTAAGCCAAACATCAGCATATCTACTCTTCTTCTTTTTCGGAGTAACAAATACTGGTGTTGCCATAGCCTATGCGGTCTCAACTGAGATACATGACAGAAATGTGGTCGGAACTTCTATTGCATTTACCAATATGATATCAATCTTTGTAGGTGCTCTATTGCAGCCTTTGGTTGGACGCTTGGTCGATATGGTTTCAGGTGCTCGTGCTTATAATGTTGAAACTTTATTACTCTCTGATTTCCAAGCGGGCTTAAGGATACTTCCTCTTTGTTCCATTATCGCTCTCATATTAGCTTTTACAGTTAAGGAAACGTATTGTAAGCCTAAAAATCACGCCTAAACCCATAGGGCTTTTTTAGGGATTATTTTCCACCCGAATATTATTAATTACTTTGTCATCCGGCGTTACACGCCGGGATGACCTCAAGTCGTGTTCATCAAGCAAATTTGAAAAAAATATCAATTGACATAAAAAATAGTTATTGCTGTTTTTTTATAAGCTTATCGCACTCCGATGTTATTTGCTGTTATACTTTGAGCTGCAGTTTTGCTACTTGCGAATTAATAACATGGAGAACAGAATGAAAAAATTTACAGGATTAGTAATTATCCTGGCCGTTCTAATTCTAGGCGGATATTATGGCATGGGTGTTCTTACTGAAAAAACAATCAGAAAGAATGTAGAAGTAATTGACCAATCAAATGGCTTATATGCTGAAATTGAGCAATACCATAAAGGATTATTTAGTTCTGAAGCCAAAATCAAATGGCGCTTGCATATTCCAGAACGCGTTGTTAAAGATGCAAATGGACAACCTCAAACTCTTCCTGCCCAAGATTTTAATTCAGAGATGCCACTAACAATCCATCATGGTCCAGTTATTTTTGCAAATAAGCGTTTGCGCTTTGGGTTGGGCTATGCTGAGACAGTTTTCCCGTTTCCATCGCAATATAATGAGCAATTTGATGCCCAATTCTCTAAAGACTCCGTTAAGCCACAGTTGGATTTAAGTATTTTCGTGAACTACTTAAATGAAAGCACCGTCGATTTCAAAGTGCCTAACTTTAAATTAATTGCCAAAGATGGTACTGGTAACTTTGAATGGTTGGGGATGAACTCAAGTACCACCATGTCTTCTGGGATGGGAAAGGTTGAAGGGAAAATCAAATTGGATGGCTTAAATGCTACCAAAGATGATACCAAAATTACTTTAAGTAAAGTATCGAGCGATTATGATTTGCATGAGACACCCGCCGGATTGTATCTTGGGGATGCAAACTTCATGCTGCCGTCTTTTGTTGTCTTAGTCAAAGATCAAAAAATGTTTGAGATTGTCGATCTGGTAATTAAGTCAGACAGTGATATCGAGCAACATCTTTTTAATACTAATTTTAATGTGACTCTAAAATCTCTATTAGCAAATGGTCAAAATTATGGTCCAGGAGATTTGGAAGTTGCTTTAAGAAATCTTGATGCGGATGTGTTGGCTAAAATTAATCAGCAAACAACGGCGATGCAAAACGGTAATGACATGCAACGCCAACAAGCAATGCTTGCCTTGCTTCCTGAACTACCCAAATTATTTAATAAGGGTGCGGAATTTGAAATCTCTAAACTGAGCCTAAAGATTCCCCAGGGACAGATTGAAGGAAATCTTTTTGTTACTTTGCCTAAGGGTGAAAATGCTAACCCATTTGAAATGATGCAAAAAATACAGGGTAAAGCAAAATTACAAGTTCCTGCAGAAGCTGTAAAAGAGATTATGAAGCAATCAGTGATTCAACAAATCGCCAAAAAACCTGAATTGCAACAAACCTTAACACAACAATTGCAAGCGAACCAAACTACCGCTCAAACAAATCAGACCGCCCCAACAGTTGAGCAATTAGCTGAAATGCAAACCAACAAACAAATAAATGCACTGCAGCAAAGTGGCTTAATTACAGTTCAAGGAACTGATTTTGTGATTGAAGCCAGTTTGGACCAGGGTAAATTTACAATTAATGGCAAACCATATGACCCTTCAATGATGAAATTTTAAGATGTAATTGGAGAAATTTTGTAAGGAGGAGTGCGTAAAAAACAACTCACTCCTTATAAGAACTCCTTGCGCTGTGAATGAACATTATATATTGATTTTTAATGCAGTTTTTTCTGTTCTGCCCTTGTCTCAATGGGCTTGTTTCGGTAATATACTGTTTTTAAAAGGAGGAGCTAATAATAATGACAACAATCAGTAACGAAGTAGTGGATAACACCGCTTCTCTGGCCGAAAGCGTAACTCTTTCAGTGCAAAAATATTTTTCCGAGCTTAAGGGAACTGATCCTGTTGACTTATACCAATTTGTACTTGAAGAGATCGAAACACCTTTGTTTCGCGCAGTGATGGAACATTGCAAGTACAATCAGTCACGTGCAGCAATTATGCTGGGGATTAGCCGTGGTACTTTGAGAACTAAATTGCGTCGATATTTCGATGATAAATATGTTGGTACTCGAGACTAACGGAAAATTGAATTAAAGAAGAGGAGCGAGCGAGCTCCTTTTTTTTTAATGTAAATTGATGAAGTATGCTAATGCAGTATAGGTCAAAAATCCCTGCGTTCAATCTGCAGACATTTCACCACATTCCGGCAAAGAAAAAATTAAAGCGCTAAGTGGACAGGGGAAACAAATAGATGTAGGTTAAGCCTTGGTCCAACATCAATGCATTATGGAGCTTTTTGTTGGTCAAGGCCCAGCCTACAATTTGCAGAGCGTGTAGCAAGTAATTAGGGTACAGTTACTCAGCAAACATTGAGCTTACAGATTCTTCAATATTCACCCTTTTTATCGCCTGGGCGAGCATGTCCGATAAACTGACAACGCGAATTTTTTCACATTTCCGAGCTTCATCTGATAAGGGAATAGTATCGGTCACTACAATTTCATCGAGTCCTGAATTTTTAATATTATTGATTGCAGGGCCAGATAAAACGGGGTGTGTTATATAGGCTCTAACGCTATGAGCGCCATTTTTCTTTAGCTCATGGGAAGCAGAGCAGAGAGTTCCTGCAGTATCAACAATATCATCGACAATAATGCAGTCTTTATTCTTTGGCTCACCAATAATATGCATTACTTCAGATTTATTAGGGCCACTGCGACGTTTGTCTATAATACACAACTCAGCATGGTCAAGACGCTTCGCTACTGCTCGAGCTCTAACAACACCTCCCACATCGGGGGAAACGACCATAATGCTTTTTAGATTCTGTTTTTTTATGTCTTCGAGAAGTATCGGAGTTGCATAAACGTTATCTACAGGCATATAGAAAAAGCCTTGAATCTGGTCTGCATGAAGGTCTACTGTAAGAACACGACAAATGCCTACGGAAGCCATCATATCCGCAACGACTTTTGCTGTAATAGGCACACGTGCGGAGCGTACTCGTCGATCCTGGCGTGCATAACCAAAATAAGGAACTACAGCGGTGATACGAGCAGCAGAAGATCTTCGTAGCGCATCAGCCATAGTCAAAAGTTCCATGAGGTTATTACTAGCAGGTGCGCAAGTTGATTGAATTATAAAAACGTCCCTACCACGAACATTTTCAAGAATTTCAATCATGGTTTCCCCATCGCTAAAAGTACCAACAGTAGCCTGGCCAATAGGTATTTGCAGATGAGAAGAGATTTGTTGAGCTAATTCCGGATTTGCATTTCCGGCAAAAATCATCATTGTGGACATGTGTAAAAAGCCTTTAGATTTAGGTTTAATCATTTAACTTAAACACATAGCAGAAGACAGCCAAAAAGATATTATTATTATTTGAGCATTACTAGAACGCATCCTTCCAGGTTATCTTCTGCTGTCTGTTTACTTGAATCAACAAGAATGTGGCAGGGGTGCTAGGATTCGAACCTAGGTATGCAGGGATCAAAACCCTGTGCCTTACCGCTTGGCGACACCCCTAAATTTGCAGATTCTTACAATCATCCATTATAAAATTGCGTTCATCCCTGCAAATGTGCTGCGTATTTTGCAGTGCTTTTGGAAACATGTCAACTTTGAAAGCAATAATTTTTTATATTTTTAAATGGAAGCAGGAGTTGACATTGGAACAAGAATATCATATGCAATAAAAAACTAATAATTTAAAAGCAAGATTCAGATAAAGTGATCTTCTAAATCTTGCTTTTAACCAATTCTGACTAGGATTTAAATAGTCCAGTTTTGAATCACTACTTTAACCATAACTCCATTGCCTTCAAGACGAATCATACTTGGCAGATCAATACCTTTAACGGAAGTATATTTGGTGAAATTAATGGTATAACCATTTTGTTTCATTGCAACCAGGTGATTGTACTTATCTCGGTGTTCAGCTTGAACAGGCCCTGGAGCAGGGAGTCCTCTCACCCAATAATAAAGGTTGTTCACCGGAAGACGAATTCCTGTTTGCTCTACTAATAATTCGTCCGCATTATGTGAGCTGATCTTTTTGGGTCCATCTTGGTAGGTAATGGTATTGCCTTTTTTATCAATAAGGACTGTTCCACTTCCTAATGGGCCCATAAGCCGGATTTGATAAGCATTAGGTCCTTCCTGTCTCCAATTCATGGCAGCTGACCATCCTTTGTTTTTATTTTTTGCTGCCATGGCCCCGCGAAGTTCCCATGAGGAAACCGTCTCTGTTTTTGCTTTACGTTGTTCTACAGGCATGACTTTATTTTCGGGTAATTCTGCTGCAGGTCGCGGAGGAGCGCAGGCGGTTAACAAAAAGGGGGTTATCATTATTATTAATCGTTTTATATTATTCATTGGTCACCTCAAGTCCTTTTATGTAGTTTTTCAATTAACAATACGCTAGACTGTTCGCATATGCAATTAGTCTTAATCATTATGAAATTAAAAGCAATTTATCCTGGAACTTTTGATCCCGTTACGAATGGACATGTTGATATTATTAGTCGTGCCGCTACGATTTTTCCTGAAATTATTGTTGCCGTAGCGAGCAATAAAGCGAAACGTCCGTTTTTGCCACTAGAGACACGTATTAAACTTGTTGAAGAGGCAATTGCCCATTTGCCTGGAGTACGTGTACTGGGATTTGATAACCTGTTAATTGATTTTGCATTAGAGCAGAATGCAGGAGTTGTTTTACGCGGTTTGCGCGCAGTGTCTGATTTTGAATATGAATTTCAACTGGCCGGAATGAATCGAAAATTATCCAAACAAATAGAAACAATTTTTTTAACCCCCTCAGAAAATTTTATGTATATTTCTTCTACTCTGGTGCGTGAAATTGCGCTTCTGAAAGGAGATATTTCTCAGTTCGTTCCCTCTTGTGTCGTCAGAGAACTCCAAAAGAGGCAACATGAACATGGGACTTAGAAGACTATTTAATGGCTTTTTCCTGATTACGAGTAGCATCAATTTTCTATATTTTCCTACTAATGCGCTTGCCCAGCAAAATAAAACCCTAGCTCCTGGTTATGCAGTGGCCAGTGCAAATCCATTAGCAACTAATGCCGGACTCGAAATTTTAGCGAATGGTGGAAATGCCTTTGATGCAGCAATTGCTGTAACTGCAGCATTAGCTGTTGTTGAACCATACCATTCAGGACTGGGTGGAGGAGGATTTTGGTTACTGCATCAAGAAAATCAGCATAAAAACATCTTTATTGATGGACGAGAGGTAGCACCTCAAGCCGCAAAAGCAGACATGTATTTAGGGGCTGATGGGCAGGTGATACCCGGACTATCCTTAAATGGAGGCCTAGCTGCAGCAATTCCTGGTGAGCCAGCAGCATTGGCCTACATTGCCAAGAATTATGGACGATTACCTTTAGCACAATCGCTTGCTCCTGCAATAAAATTAGCAGAAGAGGGCTTTGAGGTTGATAAGCAATTAAGCTCATTCTTGAAAAACGAAGACCGGCTGGAGCAAATCAAGAAATATCCTTCTACAGCGAAAATCTTCTTGAACAATGGACGTCCTTATCGCATTGGGGAGCGATTAATTCAAACGGATTTGGCAAACACCCTAAAGTTAATCGCCGAGAAGGGCGAAGGCGGCTTTTATACTGGAGCAGTTGCAGAACGTTTGGTTAAGGGGGTTAACGCTGCGGGAGGAATTTGGACCCTTGAGGATTTAGCGAAATATAAAATCAAAGTGAGAGAACCATTAATTGGTGCCTATCATAACATGTTAATTATAACCGCACCTCCACCTTCAGCAGGAGGCGTTGCGTTATTGACTATGCTGAATATATTGTCTCACTATTCCTTGTCTTCATTCTCAAAAATTCAATGGATACATCACTTGGTAGAGTCTATGCGTTTGGCCTATTGGCAGCGCGAGCAGTTTTTGGGCGATCCTGATTTTGTGACTATTCCCATTGAGAATTTAATTTCTGCAGAGAATGGGAAAAAGTTAAGTACCTTAATCCCACCACATAAAACACTTCCTAGTGCCGTTTTACAGGGACAGGTTAAAAAACAGTCAGCAATGCAACCAAAGACTACGAATACTTCGCATATCTCTATTATTGATGCGGAGGGTAATCGGGTTTCTGCAACAATGTCCATAAATTATATTTTTGGCTCCAGTGTTGTAGCCGATGGTACCGGTGTTTTGCTAAACGATGAAATGGATGATTTTTCTACTAAAGTTGGCGAGGAAAATGTTTTTGGTATTGTTGGCGGCGATAAAAATGCTATCGCTCCCGGCAAAAGACCATTATCCAGCATGACACCTACCTTTCTTGAATTACCACAACGTGTTGCCATTTTAGGGACTCCGGGAGGCAGTCGTATTCCTACTATGGTTTTGATTGCATCATTAGTATTCCACGATGCGTACGGTGCAATCAGTATGGTTTCAGCGATGCGCTTTCATCATCAGTATTTACCTGATGTGCTGCAGTTTGAACCGGATACTTTTCCGCCTGCGATTCAAGAAGCATTAAAAGCCATGGGGTATCATCTAATGCCCTTAGAACGATACTATGGTGATATGCAAGCGATTACCTGGGATAAGCAAACGAATATCCTTACTGCGGCATCAGATCCGAGAGCTATTGGATTAGCTGCATCTATAGTGAACGCTCCAAGCGGATATGGGCATGGAGCAAGGTTCTAACCGAAAAAGCCCTATTTGGCACTCAAATTTGGCTTTTTCTCTAGATTTTTTACTTGTGGCTACGACACTATTATTGAGACTGATTTTCTCCGACCAGTTCTTTGATTACTGAATAAGTGTGTTGAATCAATTGTTCTTTATTTTCAATAGTGAATTGTGAGGCATCGATTGGTTTGCCTATATGTATTTCTGCTTTTTGCTTCAGATGAAAATTAAAGGTCCGTGCGGGTAAAATATTATTGGCACCACGTATTCCTATAGGAATAATCGTTGCTTTGGATTGAATTGCAGTGATAAAGCCCCCTTTTTTAAACGACCCAAGTTTTCCCATCTTTGGAGCGAGTTCCTTCAGGGGCAATCCACATAATGATTCCACTCTCCATCAGCTGTTGTGCATAGGCCAAGTCTTTAATGGCTTGATATTTATTTTTCCTATCTATAAAAGGAAATTCTGCAGCTACCATTGCTTTACCCATTAGGGGAACTTTTGCGAGTTCTTTTTTAGAGAGCATGCGAATGGAGTGATTTGGAAAGGCCTTGAATGCAAGTGGAATATCGTAGGCACTTGAATGATTGCACATCAGAATTGTAGCCCTTCCTTCTTGTGGCTGGACATTAAAAGGATTGATTACTTTATATTCTACTTGTACTGCATTGAGCAATTGATCAACCCAATGATGGATCGCTTTATCTGTCCATTTTCGATTTATGGTGCTAAAAAAATATTTAAAAATACAGCGCGTACTGGTTACTGCTGTATAAAACATTATATTACAAAGAACCAATGCGGTTCGTAATTGATTGATTTTCATTAGTGTTAGAGTTAAGTAAAGTAGCGGTAATATAGCGCAAGTTCATACGAATGCCCAGATAGTTTTTAAAGAGTCTCATTCAACTTAGAAATGTTGATTCAATATAGAAAGTTTAGCCTATTGAGCAAAAAAATATACTTCCTGCCCCAGGTGACGAACTCACTGGGACTAAATCTTCCATTCCTCCTCAACACGGAGTCATCTGGAAAGACGCCATGAATATCAAAAACATTGGAGATCATTTTATTGCATGCTCACATTCGAGCATTAAAAAATTAATTTTGGCATGCAGGGCAGAAAAAGGAATTACGTCCGGCAATTATCAGCGATTCAATAGGGTGGTTGCAGCGCAAACAAGGTTGATCTTTTCGGCCATATACTTTGAGCGATATACTGAAATAACCGGGTTTGCCATCAAAAGCATAAAAATCGCGCAAGGTTGTCCCCCCCGAGATGATGGCTTGTTTCAGCACTTCTTTAATCTGTGTAGTGAGTCTGTCACACAGTTCTTCAGAAAGCATTTTTGCGGGAGTATTAGGATGTATATTCGCTAAAAATAGACTTTCTGATGCATAAATATTTCCAACTCCTACCACAATGTCATTATCCATAATCAATGATTTGATGGGTTTATTTTTATTTTTGGCTCTTTGAAATAAATAAAGACCATTAAATTCGTCCAAAAGAGGTTCCGGGCCTAAATGGGCAAGCAATTGATGTTGGTATGGGTTTTCCTGAATATAAAGAAATAAACCAAAACGTCTGGGATCACAAAACCGTAATACCAGGCCGTTGTTTAGCATCAACATAATGTGATCGTGTTTGTCGGGTTTACTCTGAGCCGATACAATGCGTAAATGCCCCGACATGCCGAGATGAATTAAAAGATGTCCTGTTGAGAGCTGCAGTAGAATATACTTCGCTCTGCGGGTAACGGCGATTATTTTTTTACCAGCACAACAGGAAGCCAAATTATCAGGCACAGGGATTCGCAGCTTGGGATTACGAACTATAACCCCTTGAATTGTCTGACCTTCGAGATGGGGTTTAATTCCTTCTTTAGTCGTTTCAACCTCAGGTAATTCAGGCATTATTTTTTATCGTCATGCTCAATGATGCGGCCCTCATTTTTTTTAATCACTTCTTTTTTAGTCGAGCTGCTTGGGAACAGGTATTGTTTAATAGTGGCAACAATCCATAGGATAGCCCCTATAATGATTCCCCAAACTAAAACGTAGGAGAACATAAATAACAAACCAAAAAATAGGGCGATAGCACAACCTGCTATAATAAAAGGCACCAAATTTTCAAAGATTTTTCCCAGAGGGAATTTATCGTTCATTGCTTGATTCCATAGTTTATTCACTATTAATTATCGGCTACATAATGAAATGTTGCAACGTAAAGAGTAAAATTGTGGTATCCTTATTAATAAGATAAGGATTTTCGGGAATTCTTACAAGAGGTACCCAACTAAAGGATGAGTTTTTTCTTAATTTGCATTTTTGCATTTGAAGTGGAGCTATTATGGTTTTTGGTTATTTAAACCTGTCTTTTTGGGGATATGTGATTGCGACGTTGATTTTCACGCAAATTACTATCGCGGCGGTAACAATATATCTTCATCGAAATCAAACCCACCGCGCGCTGACACTGCACCCTATTATCAGTCATTTTTTTCGTTTTTGGTTGTGGTTAACTACGGGAATGGTTACGGCAGATTGGGTTGCTATACATCGTAAACATCATGCATCATCAGATGTTGAGGGTGATCCTCACAGCCCGGTAGTTTTTGGCATTAAAAAAGTATTTTGGGAAGGAGCTGAACTCTACAAAACAGCTCGTAAAGATAAAGAAATGATTGCCAAATACTCTCATGGTACTCCTACAGACTGGCTTGAGCGAAAAGTTTATTCCCCTCATTCTGCCAAGGGAATTTTACTCATGTTGCTTATTGATTTATTTTTGTTTGGTGTCCCTGGAATTACCATTTGGGCCATTCAAATGATGTGGATACCATTTCATGCTGCTGGAGTAATTAACGGGATCGGCCATCATTGGGGGTATAGAAATTTTGAATGCCCGGATGCTGCAAGAAATATTTTCCCTTGGGGTTTTTGGATAGGCGGCGAAGAGTTGCATAACAATCATCATACGTTTGCTTCTTCAGCAAAGTTTTCTATTAAATGGTGGGAGTTTGATATAGGTTGGATGTATATCCGTATCTTGTCCTTTTTAGGTCTTGCCAAAGTGAAAAAGTTACCACCTAAATTGGCTATGGACGAGGGCAAGCTGCAGGTCGATATAGACACCGTAAAAGCAGTGATTGGAAATCGCTTTCAGGTGATGTCTAATTATTATAAAAGTGTGATTCGACCTATACTCAAGCAAGAAAAAAACAGCAGCATTGAGAGTAAAGAAGGCAAAAAACTTTTTGCGCGCGCTGGAAGTTTATTGCGTCGGGAAAATCGTCTGTTGAACTCAAAAGCTAAAATGCGTTTATCGAATTTGCTTGAAGCCCGTGAACAATTACGTGTAGTTTACGCCTACAAACAGTCACTTCAAAATATTTGGTTAAAAACTGCATCCACGCAAAAAGAGTTAATCGAAGCATTGCAACAATGGTGTAGACAAGCAGAAGAATCAGGCCTTGATGTATTGAGACAATTTGCGCAACAGCTCAAAGGATATGTGCCGGTATATAGGTAATCCTTTTATCATTTTTGAATTCGCGCAACGGCTCATCTCATGGAAAGGAGTTGAGGGGGCTGCATTAGGTTAAGGAATATGGTCATTCCCGTATAGACGGAAGTCTCATCCCTGAATTGGCTTTGCTGATAGAGATGAGCCCTCCCCTAGGCGGGAATGACCATTTTACATAGGCATGAAGCTTAATGGCAGTGAAGAGGATATTTGACTTTTAGTCTCGATTTTCTATAGTAGTATTTTAATATCGCAATAACAGGGAGTTGGTTATGATGAAAGGTGTAGCAATAGTTACTGGTGGAACTGGTGGTATCGGCACAACCATTTGTCAACGTTTAGCTGCCGATTTTCAAGTAGTCGCGTGTTATTTCAAGCATGGAAACCATGAAGAAGCGAAGCAATGGCAAGCAGAGCAAAAAAAGCTAGGCTATGATATTGATATCGTGTATGGGGATATCGCGCAATTTGCAGATTGTGAAAAAATAATGTCTTTAATCATGGAGCGTTATGGTCGTGTTGATGTCCTGGTTAACAATGCGGGCATCACTCAGGATTGTAGTTTACGAAAAATGACTCCAGAACAATGGCAAAATGTGATCGATGCGAATTTGACTAGCGTATTTAATATGACCCGCAATGTAATTCCCGTAATGATCGAGAAAGGTTATGGCCGCATCATCAGTATTTCTTCAATTAATGGCCGAAAAGGCCAATTCGGGCAATGTAACTACGCTTCTACCAAGTCTGCTTTGTATGGTTTTAGCAAAAGCTTGGCATTAGAAGTAGCAAATAAAGGCATAACCGTGAATACGGTTTCTCCTGGCTATATAGAAACACCCATGCTTGCTTCTTTAAAAGAAGAGGTATTAAAGTCTATTATTTCAAGTATTCCTGTTGGTCGTTTAGGTCATTCAAAAGAAGTTGCTGATGCAGTTGCTTTTTTAGCATCTCCAGACAGTGGATTTATTACTGGCGCGAACTTGGATGTGAATGGTGGGCAATATATGTAAATGCGCACCAGGGTTTGCTGTTAAAAATCTGGGGCATTGTAGTTGTTTTATTCTCAAACTCCTAACTTATAGAGAATCTCATGCAACATAATAATATCGTTTTGATTACTGGTGGTACTGGAGATATAGGCACAGCAATTGCGAAAGAATTGAATTCATCTTACAAACATGTTTTTGCTCTTGATTTAATTACAGAAGAAGAGGGCAAAGCATGGCAAAAAGAGCTGATGGATGAAGGATATAAAAATATTCATTTCCGTCATATGGATGTAACCGATTATGATCAATGCGGGGAGGTTATTTCTTCCATTATTGAGCAGTTTGGTAATATTGATGTGTTAATTAATAACGCGGGTATCACTCGCGATGCTGTATTTACAAAAATGACTAAGAAGCAATGGGATGAAGTATTGACGGTAAATCTTGATGGTATGTTTAATGTAACTCGTCATGTTGTTGAAAACATGAAAGAACACGAATCAGGACGAATTGTAAATGTTTCTTCAGTGAATGCCCAAAAAGGACAATTTTCGCAAGCAAATTATGCTGCATCAAAAGCGGGTGTCTACGGTTTTACTAAAAGTTTGGCTCAGGAATTAATGAGTAAGAACATCACCGTCAATAGTCTATCACCTGGGTATGTGGATACTCGCTTAATGAAAGGCATAAGACCCGATATTCTGGATGCGATTATTGCTCAAATTCCTGCAAAGCGTTTGGCGCAAACACAAGAAATTGCCTGGGCGGTAGAGTTTTTAATTAGCGAGAAGAGTCGATATATTACAGGTGCTAATCTCAGCGTCAATGGCGGCCTTCATATGTATTAAAACCCTTTTATTTACTTTATAAAAATCCCATCTCCTACATATGGGAGAGGGTATTGGTGAGGGATTATTAGCCACAATGAATACCCTCATCCGCCCTGGCGGGCTCCTTCTCCCCACGGGGAGAAGTGATATTTCCTCTTAATGGAATAGCACCTAAAATCAAGAGAAAACTATGACTCGATTAATAAAAAAATACAAAAACCGTCGACTGTATGATACGGAGACAAGTCAATATATAACCCTTGAAGACTTACAGCGTTATGTTGTAGAGGGTATGCAATTTAAAGTAGAGGATTCGCTAACTGGTAACGATTTAACGAACTCGATCTTGTTGCAAATTATTGTGGAGATGGAAGCTGGTTCAACTCAATTTTTATCTTCCGATATTTTGCGGCAGATCATTGCTTTGGCAAATCATCCGATGCATGCTTCTTTAAAACAAATGATGGAGCAAATGTTCCAAGTTATGGAAAAACCATTGCAAAATAATCCTTATCTTCAGGCAACTGAAAACTGGAATCAACAAATGCAACAGATGATGCAACAATGGCAGAGTATATTTAAAAGTTAAAATGTCAGTACTGGCGTGAAGATAAAGGACTTCAATAGTTGTTGATTTTTTATGGTGCATTGCAAAAAAATATTTACTTAACTCATTGACAAATGAGTCATGAATAGACTAATATTAAATTGTGCAATGCAACATAGTGGAGAATATCATGAGTCAACAAAATTTTGAAAGATGGACCGAAGCGGCTAAAAAAATTCAAGAACCTTTTCAAGCAATGGCTGAATTGAACGTGAAAACGCTGCAAAGTTTGAATTATCTGAAGCCTGAAGAACTTTCTAATATTAAAAAGCCTGAAGAGTTATTAGAAAAGCAAGTTAATCTAGCTGTTGAAAATGGAAAAAAGGCTTTGGATTACATGCAAAAATCGTTTCAAATCCTTGAAAAAGCAATGTTAGGTTTCGTCCAAGAAGCTAAAAAAGCTACAGAAGTAAAACATTAATTAAACATCTTATTTTAAAGCAGTTGAAGCAATTAAGCTTGGACTGCTTTTTTTATATTTGAACTCTTTATTTCATCCCAATTCAATGCTGTAGACGGGGCTTCACGTGCCCCTCTTTCGAAACATTATTTAAATCCATTTTCTGTACTTTTGACTCAATTATCGATTTATAAGTCAATGGATATTGTGGTTAACAAAGTATCTTTATATAAATTTATTAATCAATTGATTCAATTACAATTAACTAAACTCAAGAAACTATTGTTCCAAGGTACGGTTAGAAAAGACTTTTTTAGTTTCCTGCAAGAGGATACAATGCTTTAAGGTTAGAAAAAAATTAGAAAAGGTTATTAAAATAGGGGCATTGGGTGATTATTTTTCGTTATTTAGCCAAAGAAGTGTTTCTCACTTTAATTGCGCTCACCTCCATACTCGTATTAATTTTTCTGAGTAACCAACTTATTCAATACCTCAATCGCGCAGCCTCCGGTAATATCCCTGGTGTCATTATTATGAAGTTAATGATGCTGGAACTACCCACTTTATTGAGTCTATTGGTTCCATTAGGTTTTTATATTGCCATGTTGCTCGCATATGGTCGTTTGTATGCTGAGAGTGAGATGACCGTATTGCGTGCCTGTGGTTATGGGCCAAATCAGTTATTAAAACACAGTTTTATTATGGCGACTGTCGTAGCGATTATTGTGGCTGTGATTATGATTTGGGGAAGTCCTTTAATTTATATTGAACGAGCGAAGTTGTTGCGAACTACAGGGATAAAAACTTTGGTACAAACGATTATGCCTGGACGTTTTCATGCGATTAATGAAGGTCAAGAAGTGTTTTATGTTCAATCGATGAGTCGGGATCATACCAAAGCGGAACAAGTATTTTTGGCAAAACGTAGTTCGGTCAATGATCAAATTCGTTGGGATATCCTATGGGCGGATCAAGCTTTTGCAGAAACTGATGCAAAAACAGGAGAGGACTATATCATTCTGCAAAAAGGCAAAGAATATCAAGGAATTCCAGGGCAGGCCGATTATCAAGTCGCAGAATTTGGACAGTATAAAGCCCGGTTGCCACATCCTGTTGTCAATATATCGCAAGATCTACGCACAATGAGTACGGCCAGTTTACTCCCTTTCAACAATGAAGATCCTGCTAAGGCAGCAGAGTTGCAATGGCGTTTGTCTGTGCCCATTATGGTATTTACTTTGACTTTAATCGCTGTTCCTTTGAGTCGTATTAATCCACGCTCAGGGAAATATGCTAAATTATTCCCCGCAATCATCATTTATATTTTATATGCTAATTTGTTATTTATTGCCCGTGATGCAATGGTTTCTGGAAAAACACCTCAATGGATCGGTTTATGGTGGGTACATCTTATCGTAGTTGCCTTCGGTTTGTTCTTAATCAGGCGTAATCAGGCGAAATTGGCATGATGAAAATTTTAGATCGCTATATTGCAAAAACTGTTCTTGGCTCAATTGGGTTAGTGACGCTCATGCTCGTCGGGCTACAAATTTTCATTTTATTTGTCGACCAATTAAATGATTTAGGTCGAGTGGATTATGGGATTACCCAAGCTGCTTTTTTTGTTTTATTGCAAATGCCCTACCAAGTCTATTTATTTTTTCCTATGGCAAGCCTCCTGGGCTGCTTGATTGGCCTTGGAATTTTGGCTAATCATAGTGAGTTGGTGGTCATGCGGGCATCAGGAATGTCTATAGGGCAGATTACTCTTGCGGTTTTAAAAGCCTCCATTGTACTGATTGTGTTGGTTACTGCATTAGGAGAAACTGTAATTCCCTACTTATCGCATTATGCCAATGATTACAAGACTGCTGCAGTCAGTGGCGGACAAACATTAAGAACTTCAAAGGGATCTTGGTTACGGTATGGCAATGATTTTATTTCAGTAGGTTTAATCCTTCCTAATAATATTTTAAATAATATTTATCAATTTCGTTTTGATAATCATCATCATTTAAAAATGTCTCGTTTTATTGCCGAAGCCCGCTATACCCCTGCAGGTTGGATTGCATATAATGTACAGCAAACCGATTTTGAAGCAGATAAAACCAAAACACAGACAGTTGCCTCTCTTCCCTGGGATGTATCGGTAAAACCAAAAATTTTGACAATCAGCAGTATTGAACCGGATGAAATGACCTTACAAGAATTGAATCGTTATATAAGAGAGCAAAAGCGAAATCATCAAAATGTCCATAATTATCAGTTTGCTTTTCTACAACGGATTATTCAACCATTTACGACTATGGTGATGATGATCCTTTCCATCCCATTCATTTTTGGTCCTTTGCGTTCAACGACTATGGGCTCAAAACTGTTGGTTGGCGCGGCAGTAGGATTCAGCTTCCATATTTTGAGCCGTTTTTTTGGTCCGCTGAGTACCGTATTTCAATTACCGCCTGAATTAGCTGCTTTAGGGCCTACTTTTATTTTTGCTTTATTGGGTTTGTACTTAATGAAAAGAGTTAGGTAATCAGGTTATTTAACAATAATGAATGTTTTCCACTCTGTTAGCCTCTTGCAGCCACGCTACTTATTTAATGTTCTGCCTCTTTTTTTATGGTAAAATATTGTCCATATCGTATTAAAATCCTAATAATATGAAAATCCAGTGTAAGTTTTGCCGACAGCGTATGGAACCCACGGTGTGTTGGGAAAAAAGATTAATCACGACGGACCAAGCTGTTTATTATTGCAGTTTATGCAAAAAACAATTATTTGTTTTAGGAGGTTTTTTAGATAAACCATTTTGGCAACGCCCCATCTATTTATGGTTTTGCGGCGCGTTTATTATTGATCTAATCGACTATTGGGAAAAAGCGAAAAATCTTTTAAGTGAGATGCATCTTGGTAAATTTTTATACCTTGTTTTATCCATCATTTTAACAATTATTGTTTACTTCTTTTTAAGATAACCGCAGCTTCTAGTAACAATAGAATCGACGTAGGCTAAGCCTTGGCCGGACAAAAGTTCCATAACACGTTTTTATTAAAAGAAAGTTCAACCAAGAATCAAGCTATGCCTGCAATAGTCATCGATGAGAAAATGCCAGGTAAAGGATTTATACTACTTGCCCCGCGGCCCATCCTGAGGACCATGCCCATTGAAAATTGTAGCCTCCTAACCAACCGGTGACGTCTAAGGCTTCGCCGATAAAATAAAGTCCAGGGACCTCTTGAGCCTCCATAGTTTTTGATGAAATCGCATGACAATCTACGCCGCCAATGGTTACTTCAGCAGTACGGTACCCTTCTGTACCATTAGGTTTAACCAGCCAAGAGTTGAGTTGTTTCGCCACAGACTCCAAATCACGATTTGAGAGCTCAGCAAGTTTCTTGTCGATAATCTCAGGTGCAATGAAGAGTTCAATAACTCGTTTCGGTAAGTTCATGGACAAGATTGAATTTAACTGTTTTTGTGGTTTATCTGCTCGTGCAGTTTTTAAATAGTCCAGAAGATTAATTTCAGGTAATAAATTAATACAAATGCTCTCGCCTGGATGCCAATAAGAAGACAATTGCAAAATGGCAGGGCCACTCAAACCGCGATGAGTGAATAGCGTATTTTCACGAAATTCAATGCGTGTATTTTTTACTAAACTGTCAACACTAATCCCTGAAAGCGGGGCTATTTTTTCTTTCTCGACAACATCCAAAGTAAAAGGAACTAATCCGGCCCGAGTAGGCCATACTTTGATACCAAATTGCTCTGCAACTTTATAAGCAAAGGGGGTGGCTCCCATCGTGGGTATGGATAAACCACCACTGGCAATAACTAATGACTGACAAGGAACAATTCCTTTATTGGTTTTTATTTTAAAATGTTGTGATTTTTGAATGTCTTCTATGCTGGTATTTAATTGGATTGTAACCCCTGCTGCATCACATTCTTTAAGCAACATATCGACAATATCTTTTGATTTATTATCACAAAATAGTTGCCCTAAGGTTTTTTCATGAAAGGGAATCTTATATTTTTTTACAAGTTCAATAAAATCCCATTGGGTATAACGAGTTAAGGCAGACTTAAAAAAATGGGGGTTATGGGAGTTATATTTTTCAGGTTCAATGTAGTAATTAGTAAAGTTACAACGACCACCACCTGACATTAAGATCTTTTTGCCAACTTTATTGGCATGATCAAGTACCAAAACCTTACGGTGGCGTTTGCCTGCTTCAATGGCACACATCAAACCGGCGGCACCGGCACCTACAATGACGACATCTACTACTTCCATCGGATTTGACTTGTATAAAATAAACGGCTGCAAGGGTAACATGCATCATCGGTAATGCAAAGGGTGAGCCTTGATCGTAGTGAGATTATTTTATACGATTGGTTAACTCACTCTTATCAAAGCGTTTTATGTTACTTCTGAAGCATCTTCTGGCAATCTTGTTGGGTACAACTGTTTTACCTTTACGTGTTCTGGTGAATAATGCCTTTTATGCAATAGCAGCGCTCTTTTTGGGAGTGGCCGCTCTCATCGTACTCCCCATGGATTTGGCGTATACCCTTAAAGATAAGGGAGTATCGAACAGGGCGAATTTACTAATCACGGGTTTGATTTTTTTTCCGCTACTCACTGCAATGACTGTAGTTGCCCTGGCAGGGATAGCAGTTTATCTAACCTTCAATACTGTAGTTAATATGCTAGAGTCATTCTGGGTTGGTTTTAAAAATGGCCTACTCTATGGCATGGACGGTTTTGAGGATGCATTAGCGTCACAACGACTTTTCAACCTCATCCCCTCTGAGAGCGCTTTGCGGACTGGAGTAGACTCAGAGCACGCAATTAATGAGATCGATTTTAATGGATTTCAACACGTTAATATTGAGGACTTGCAGGATGTTCCTGTAGCCCGTAAGCCATTGGATGTTCCCGATCTAGAAAGCAAAGAAGGGCAGGCGTCCACTCAATTGTTAACTGAAAATCAATTAAAACAAATCCAGAGACTCATTGATGAATTACCCAAGCTTAAAGATCCTTTGCCTCCCCTGGCGAAACAGCAATTTGAATTGTTACAAAAGTTACATACCCAATATCAAGATCTATCACTCAAGCTGGAAAAAGTTCGAGTTGCTTTAGAACAAGATGATAAAAGCCAAATCAAGGATGAGCTGATTGTCGATATGGAAGTGGACACACCTATTTTGCTGGTCAAACAATATCAGGATGGCCAAAAATGGCTTAACATCCCTGCAACCAGTTATGTTACCGATAAAGATAATTTGTTAAATTGGTTGCAACATAGTCCGGTTCATCCTCTAAACAAGGATCTTTTGAAAGAACCCGGGGATTATAATGGCAAAAAAACAAGATATATTTGGTATCTGCTGACAAAAGATAATTGCTCCTCCCAAGAGCTAGATGAGGCTGCTGTACAAATTCGCTTTTTAGTCAATGCATTGTCCATTAGATTAACAGAAAAGCAAAAACTAGATTTAGGGCTAGGTTTATCGTCACAAGCATTTTTTGCTCCCGTAGTTCAGGATAATTCTGAACTTCCTCTAGGTAACCATCAATCAATGAATTTTGGCTCAGGTTAATAGGGTGAACTATAGCCCAAAGAGGACCACCGCTTATTACTAAAATAAAGGGTATTGCTTTTTTTCTTGTTTGATTCATCACTCAAAAGGACAATTTAAGCTTATACTGTAGATAGGTAAAATGATTCTTTTAAGGGACCAAGATCATGAATGAACTTGATATTTTGCGATTATTTTATGACGAGATGAAAAATCGTGGAACAACTCGAGATCAAGTATTTTTGAGTATGGAAGAGGATGCGGCGGCGATGCTTTCTCAAAAAATACAAAGACCTGTCTCTGTAGAAGAGGTGCAAAAATTAGCAGACATATGCATTGCCAATGAATGGCTCGAACGAACCACAGCGGACCCACATTATAAATATTTATCCTTAACTGAAGCGGGATTACAAATTATTTTAGCCAATCGATACAGTTAATTGTTCCTCAAGGGTATAAACTTTAAGCAAAAGTAGGTAAAATACGTCAATTTTATTCTTTTTTGTTGTCAATATGCCAAAACGAACTGATATTAAATCCATCCTTATCCTCGGAGCAGGTCCTATTGTAATTGGGCAAGCTTGTGAATTTGATTATTCTGGTACCCAAGCTGTACGCGCCCTCAGGGAAGAAGGGTATCGGGTAATTTTAGTAAATTCTAATCCAGCAACCATTATGACCGATCCAGAACTTGCTGATGCAACTTACGTTGAGCCTGTTTCTTGGAAAGAAGTAGCACGGATCATTGAAATTGAGCGTCCAGATGCTCTTCTACCAACTATGGGTGGACAAACAGCGCTGAATTGTGCGCTGGATCTGGTGCGTGAAGGGATATTGACAAAGTATCAAGTGGAAATGATTGGTGCAACACGTGAAGCAATTGATCGCGCTGAAGATAGAGAAAAATTTCGTCAATTGATGATTAAAATTGGTTTGGATATGCCACGCTCGGCAATTGCCCATAGTATGGAAGAAGCAATCCAGGTGCAAGCACAATTAGGTTACCCAGCCATTATTCGTCCTTCATTTACTATGGGTGGCAGTGGGGGCGGTATTGCTTATAACCGAGAAGAATTTGAAGAAATTTGCATGCGCGGTTTAGAGTTGTCACCAACCCATGAATTATTAATCGATGAGTCTGTGTTGGGTTGGAAAGAGTATGAAATGGAGGTTGTGCGCGACAAAAATGATAATTGCATTATTGTCTGTACCATTGAGAACTTTGATCCCATGGGGGTCCATACCGGTGATTCGATTACTGTGGCTCCCGCGCAGACACTCACCGATAAAGAATACCAACGCATGCGTGACGCTGCGATTAAGGTGTTGAGAGCGGTAGGCGTTGATACAGGCGGATCGAACGTACAATTTGCCGTCAATCCTGAAGATGGACGTATGCTGGTTGTAGAAATGAACCCCAGAGTTTCTCGAAGTTCCGCTTTGGCTTCCAAGGCAACTGGTTTCCCGATCGCGAAAGTCGCTGCAAAATTGGCTGTAGGCTACACTCTTGATGAATTAAAAAATGAAATTACTGGGGGCAAAACTCCTGCTTCATTTGAACCAAGTATCGATTATGTAGTGACTAAAGTGCCTCGGTTTAATTTCGATAAATTCCCACAAACTTCCAATACCTTAACGACGCAAATGAAGTCCGTAGGGGAAGTGATGGCTATCGGCTCCAATTTCCAAGAGTCATTACAAAAAGCAATTCGTGGGTTAGAAATCGGTCGTTGTGGTTTGCATCCTTTATTCCAAAAAGGTGATTTAGCACGTCTCAGAGGACATTTACGAGAACCGACGCCAGATCGACTCTGGTACATTGCCGATGCATTTAGAAGCAATATGTCGCTTGAGGAAATTCACCAGGAAAGTCGTGTTGACCCCTGGTTTTTGGCGCAAATCGAAGAATTGATTGCCTTGGAACGGTCAATAGCAGGTAAAAAACTCTCCGATGTGGATGTTGTGACTTTGCGCTTACTGAAGCGACGTGGTTTTGCTGATGCTTATTTGGCTAAAATTTGGTCGTGCACCGAGGAGCAAGTACGCACGCGACGTAAAGAACTAGGCATTGTGCCTGTTTATAAACGTATTGATTCTTGTGCTGGTGAGTTCCCCAGTGATACGGCTTATATGTACTCTTGTTATGAAACCCGATGTGAAGCTCGCCCCGATAAACATAAGAAAAAAATTATGATTCTCGGTGGGGGACCTAATCGTATTGGTCAGGGTATTGAGTTTGATTATTGCTGCGTACATGCTGCTATGGCGCTTAGAGATGCAGGTTGTCAGACCATCATGGTCAATTGCAACCCTGAAACAGTATCTACTGATTTTGATACCTCAGATCGCTTATATTTTGAGCCTGTGACTCTAGAGGATGTATTAGGTATTGTCGATGTAGAAAAACCCGATGGAGTTATTGTTCATTACGGTGGCCAAACTCCCTTAAAATTAGCCCGTGCTTTAGAAGCAAATGGGGTTAAAATTATTGGAACTTCTCCTGATGCCATCGATAGAGCTGAGGATAGAGATCGGTTTCAAAAATTGGTGACTGAGTTGAAATTACATCAGCCCGATAATGGTACGGTACGTAGTGAGGCAGAAGCGATTACTTTAGCCAATAAGATTGGTTATCCATTGGTGGTTCGCCCTTCCTATGTGCTTGGAGGCCGAGCAATGGAGGTTGTCTATCAAGAGGAGGATTTACGTCATTATCTCTCGCATGCAGTGGCTGTATCTAATGATTCCCCCGTATTGTTGGATAAATTTTTAAATGACGCTATTGAAGTAGATATTGATGCCGTTTGTGATGGGAAGGAGGTATTGATTGGTGCCGTAATGGAGCACATAGAACAGGCTGGCATTCATTCAGGAGATTCGGCGTGTACGTTGCCTCCCTTCAGCCTCAGTGTGGTGGTACAACAAGATTTAATGGAGCAAATGCGTCAAATGGCATTGAGTTTAGGCGTAGTGGGTTTAATTAATGCTCAATTTGCGATTCAAGCCGATGACATTTATGTTCTAGAAGTCAATCCAAGGGCTTCAAGAACTGTTCCTTTTGTTTCCAAAGCTACAGGGTTGCCTTTGGCTAAAATTGCAGCGCTTTGCAAGTTGGGAATTAGTTTAAAAGAACAAGGCTTAAGTCAAAATCATCATATGCCCTCGTTTTATTCAATTAAACTTCCCGTTTTTCCTTTTATCAAATTTTCTGGAGTAGATTCTATTCTTGGCCCTGAAATGAAATCAACCGGTGAAGTAATGGGTATTGCCAGACGTTTTGGACAAGCTTACGCTAAGGCACAATTAGGTGCTGGTTCTAATATACCTAAGAGACGACGTGCGTTTGTCTCAGTGCGCGATGCGGATAAAACACGAGTCGGTGAAATTGCAAAGCGATTGATTGAATTGGGTTTTGAAATCATTGCAACGCGCGGTACGGCGTTGGCTTTGCAGGCGGCTGGAGTGGATTGTCGCAGAGTATTTAAGGTAAATGAAGGTAGACCTCACGTTTTGGATTTTATAAAAAATAATGAAATTGATTTTATTGTAAATACAACCGAGGGCAAGCAAGCAATCGCCGATTCTTTTGCAATCAGGCGCAATGCATTACAACACAAGGTCAGCTATACTACGACTTTATCAGGCGCTGAAGCGGCTTGTTTGGCTATGAAATATGAGGATAGAGAGACTGTAACCCGCTTACAGGATTTACATTAGGGAACATAAAAATTGTAGCCTGGGTTAAGGCGCAATAATGTCAACTAAATGATGCAATATGGATTAGGCAAAGTTGTCATCGTAAGGATACATCCCCGTTTTATGCTGCGTGCTGATACGGTCTAGGTATAAAGCTTAATTGACATCATTGGGTGAAGGTCTTAACTTATTGCGCAAAGCTCTTTCTCTGGTTGTATTGGAGAAAAAGCAGAATTACCAGGGAATTATTTTTTTGAGGTTGATATGAGTAAACACCCCATGACAGTAGAAGGTGCGGAAGCACTGAAAGAAGAATTACAACGTTTAAAATTTGTTGATAGACCTCGCATCGTTGAAGCGATTGCTACAGCACGAGCTCATGGTGATTTGAAAGAAAACGCCGAATATCATGCTGCTCGGGAACAGCAAAGTTTTAATGAGGGGCGTATTCAGGAGTTAGAAGCAAAATTATCACATGCACAAATTATTGATATCAGTAAATTACCTAACAATGGCAAAGTAGTTTTTGGTTCAACAGTGACCGTCAGTCATATAGCAACAGATGCGCAAGTTACTTACAAAATTGTTGGTGAAGATGAAGCCGATATTAAACAGAATAAAATCTCTTATAGCTCTCCTATGGGTCGTGCCTTAATTGGTAAAGAGTTGGATGACTCAGTCATTGTGAACACGCCAGGCGGTATGGTGGAATACGAAATTATTGATGTGCAGTACCTATAATCCTTAAACGTGCCCGCGCGCGGGCACGTTGTTAGGTAAATGAATACGCAATAATAAGTTTTCTGTACGTAAAAAGTGTCAAAAAGGTCTATAATCAAGTAGGGCATTTTAAATAAATGCCTTAAGTGATTCACCGCAAAAATAAAAAATATAATTAATCTCTGTGTTACTATTACAGGAAGTAATAATGGACACTTTTTCTGAATGGTTTCAAACAACTCCAATTCCGGTTGATGTAATAACGGGTCACTATGATGTAAAGTTGGTGATCTTATCCTATATAATCGCAGTTTTTGCTTCTTATGTGGCTTTAAATCTAGTAGGCAGGCTTCGTGCTACAAAAAATAAGCAAGCGCGAACTTACTGGCTTGCAGGCGGTGCTTTTGCCATGGGGGCAGGAATATGGTCCATGCATTTTGTTGGCATGTTGGCATTTATTATGCCTATGCCCATGGAGTATGATTTAAGTTGGACGGCAGCCTCCCTAATTGTTGCCATACTTGCCTCCGCTTTAGCTTTGTTTATTCTACAGAAAAAAGATTACTCCATATTGCATTTTGCTTTGGGTGGCTTAATCGTTGGTCTTGCTATATCCAGTATGCACTATATGGGCATGGAGGCAATGAAGGTTCATGTAACGATTCATTATTTACCAACTTTATTTTTTCTTTCTATTCTTATTGGAATTGCTGCCGCAGAAGCTGCTATTTGGTTAGCGTTAGAAAGCAATTATGGTTCAATTAAAAGACAATTTAATTTAAAAATAATCAGTTCCTTGCTCATGGGACTCGCTATCTGTGGAATGCATTATACAGGGATGTCAGCCGCAGTATTTACCCCTAATTTATCCCATGTGATGGTAAACGAAAATGCAGCGATACAACCTAGTTATTTAGCCTTCTTCATAGCAGGAGTTAGTGGATTGATTTGTGCTCTTGCACTGACTGTATCAAATTATTACAAAAAAATGGTCACGGCGATCTCAAATGAGAAGGAGTTTCTCAATGCAATGCTGGATAACTTAGAAGATGGGATTATCGCATGTAATGCTGAGGGGCGAATTACTGTCTTGAATCATACGATTCAAAAATACATCAACACAGACAAGTCAAATAAAAACATCAATAATATCTTGGATTATTTTAGTCTTTACACTACCAATAATAATCTCATTGACCGCGAAGATTTTCCTCTTAAACGCGCTTTAAATGGTGAACGCGTGCGCGCTGTTGAGCTCCTGATGCACATTAAAAATAATGGGATTCGCAATGTAGTCATTGATGGACAAAAAATAATCAATTCAGAGGGAAAGAACTTAGGTGCAGTGATTGTAATCCATGATGTTACTGATTTGAAACAGACTGAAAGACTAAAAAATGAATTTGTTTCTATAGTGAGTCACGAGTTACGTACACCACTTACTTCTATTCGGGGGTCTCTGGGACTTTTAGTAAGTGGGGTTATGGGTAAATTTCCCGAAAAAATAATGAAATTGCTTGAAATAGCAAATAATAACTGTGAGCGTCTATTGTTGTTAATTAATGATATTTTGGATATTGAAAAAGTTGAAGCCGGGCAAATGGATTTTGAATTAAAAGTAAGCAACTTAAATGAAATAGTTGAGGAATCAATCGATGTTAATAAAATGTATGCAGATAAGTTCGGGGTAAAAATTGAATTAATTCCGCCTGAAAAAGAATATTTAGTTACCGTTGATCCAGGTCGTTTAATGCAAGTTTTGGCCAATTTGGTTTCTAATGCCTGTAAATTTTCTTATGAAAAGGAGAAGATTACCTTAAGGATCCAACAAATTGATTCATCGGTGCGTGTCTCTATTACCAATAAGGGTACGGGAATATCACCTGAATTCCAATCTCGAATTTTTCAAAAATTTTCTCAAGGCGACTCTTCAACGACCCGAGGAAAGGGGGGGACCGGTTTAGGATTAAACATCAGCAAGACCATTATTGAAAAAATGGGAGGATGCTTAAGTTTTGAGAGTAAGCCTAATGATCTTACTACCTTTTATTTCGATTTACCAATAGCACACCAATTGCCTATTAGCCAGGAAAAAAATCAAATAGCTGCTCCAGAGTCTAGAAAGAGACTACTTATTTGTGAAGACGATAGTGATCAATCAAATTACATCAAATTACTGTTAGAATCGGCGGGTTTTCTTGTGGAGGTGGCTAATACTGCGAAAGAGGCGCGAGAAATGTTAGAAAAACAGGAATACCATGCGCTCTTGTTGGATCTCATATTACCGGATCAAGATGGAGTTTCGTTTATTAGAGAACTGCGCTCCAATAAAAAAACAAAAAATTTACCAATTATCGTGCTTTCTGTCATTGCTGAAACAGGAAGGGAATTATCCAATGGAGATGCTGTTTCAATAGTTGATTGGTTGGATAAACCAATAGATTTTAATAAGCTACTGTTCACAATCAGCAAGATACAAAAAAATAACCTCCAAAGCAAACCTCATATATTGCATGTTGAAGATAATAAAGATACCCAAAAAATTTTAGAAGTGCTGCTGGAAAAACATGCGAACGTTACAACTGCGAATAATTTACACGAAGCAAAAAAAAGGCTTGAAAATGAGAAATATAATTTAGTGATTTTAGATTTATTGTTGCCCGATGGAAATGGTGCCGACATTCTTCCTTTGATATCGAAATATCATGCGCCGGTTCTTGTATTTTCTGATACCAAATTAAATGAAGATTATTCTAAGTATGTGAGTCAAGCATTGCTTAAATCGAGTTCCTCAAATGAAATTTTATTAAATACGATTAAAAACCTTCTCTAAGGGATTGATTAAAGGAAAGGAAGATGGCTGATAAAGAACTTAAAAAGATTTTATATGCTGAAGACGAAGAGGATATAAGAGCTATTGCCCAAATTGCTTTGGAAGATATTGGTGGGTTCACGGTGAGGTATTGTTCTAATGGAAAAAAAATTCTCGAAGAAGCAATGGAATACATCCCTGATTTGCTTTTGTTGGATGTCATGATGCCGGAAATGGATGGACCTACTACCTTACGAGAATTACGTAAGAATCCAAATTTTATAAAAATACCCGCTATATTTATGACGGCTAAAATACAAAATAATGAGATAGAAGATTATAAGTCGATTGGAGCAATTGATGTCATTAAAAAACCTTTTGATCCTTTGACGCTTGCGACGTCAATAAAAAATGCATGGTTTAAATATAATGGATGAAAAAATACAGAAAAAATTACATGATCTTTTTGTTCTCTATAGCAAGAATTTACCAGAAAAAATTCATAATATAGAGACCCAATGGCATGCGCTACTCAAAAAGTGGGATTTAGCAGGTTTTCAAACCTTTCATCGCGATGTCCACAGTTTGTGCGGCTCAGCGGGAACCTATGGTTATACTGAATTAAGTAAGACAGCACGCCAGATGGAAATATTATTAAAGGAAATTTTGGTTAATGGACTATTAACTCATGAGGATCAAGAACTAATTAATTCTTTTTTTGCCCAGTTAAAAAGTGCATTGGCTAAAGAGGCTCCAAAAAAACCACTCATTTTTACGGACGTAACGGAGCTTACCGACAATAAATTAGTGTACATCTTAGAACAGGAAACTGATTTAGTTCATGAACTGAGTGAAAATCTTAAACACGCTGGCTACCATGCACAACCTATAGATGATATAGGGTCTTTATTGATTTCCGTTCAAGAGAAACAACCTGTTGCAATAATTGTTGATACCAATTATTTGAAAAAATCTGCGCTGGATCAACTGATTGCGATACAAAAAAAGCAAAAAACACCCATTCAATTATTTTGTATCGTTCCAAATGCTGATTTAGAACCGCGACTTACTGCAATACGTGCCGGGTGTGTGGCTTATTTTCAAAAGCCCCTCGATGTAACGTATTTAGTACAAGAATTAAACATAAATTGCAGTTCAACGGTTAATGAAGCATACCGCATTTTAATTCTGGATGATTCTAAGTCACTTGCTGAATATTATTCGCTGATTTTAAAACAAGCGGATATGATTACACGCGCCATTACCAATCCATTAAATTTATTAAAAGAGCTTGAAACATTTCAGCCCGATCTATTGTTGATGGATATTTATATGCCAGGGTGTTCGGGTTTGGAGCTTGCTGCGTTACTGCGCAAGGATAGAAGATATACTAAAATGCCAATTATCTTCCTCTCTACAGAGGATGACAAAAATAAAAAATTAGCAGCGATTAGTTTGGGCGGAGATGACTTTCTTACCAAACCTGTTTCACCACATGATTTGGTTTCAGCGGTACGCTCACGATCAAACCGTGCAAGCATTTTAAATTATTACATGACTACAGATAGTCTGACGGGTTTATTAAACCATTCAAGTATTTTAAATCGTTTAAATATTGAAGTGGCTAGAGCGAAACAACAGAACTCACCTTTGTCTTTTATCATGATCGATATTGATCATTTTAAATTGATTAATGATACCTATGGTCATCCCTTTGGTGATCTGGTAATTAAAAAGCTGGCCTCATTATTCATGGTTAGTTTACGTAATCGAGACATTATTGGACGATATGGCGGGGAAGAGTTTGCAATCATATTGCCCGGTGCCGATCTGGAAAGCAGTCTAAAAATTTGTAATGATTTACGGCTTCAATTTTCCAGAAATTATTTTACTGTGAATGAGCAAAAAGTTCATGTGACGATTAGTGTTGGCATTTCATCTTTTAATAACAATCATGATATCAACAGCATTGTAATCCAGGCAGATAAGGCTTTATATAAAGCCAAGGAAAGGGGGCGGAATCAAGTAGTTGTATTTGATGAAACACTTATTGTGAATTAGTGTCCTGAGCCAATTGAAATTACTAGCCTGAATTTGCTATTCAGTGACAATTGGCTGGGGCAGCGGGTGCAGGTCTAGTCGCTGTAATCAATGCGTCAGCCACCCTGAGAGACCTTTTCTTCTTTGTCTTCGTCATCCTGAACTTAGCGAGGTAACTTCTCGTTTTAGCAAGTGCTCAAGGAGAGAAATATCTTGTAGCATACCGCAGGACGGGCTCGAGGGAGAAGGGAAATTCTCTTAACCCAATGGAAATGACCCTAGGATGAAGAGGGATGACCTGGGTTTTGTAGAATACCCAGGTTCATCTTCTATTAGGGCTGAAATACGTCTTGTTGAATCCCACCCACAACCCATTGAGGACTGTTAGGGAATTGACGAAAGTGCCAAATTTCATCAAGCTGGCTTGGTTCATCATTTTCTTTAATAGAGCCAGTAAAGCGAACACTCGCGATTAGAGAATTAGATTGTCTTGAAACATCAAGTAATTCAGCGTCTAAACTGATGACTTCTGTTTTATTAGGCGCATCTCCCCGCTCATCCAATTGCATTTTAATTTCTGCAAATACCTCGGGTGCGGTGAACTCACTCATATCTTGAAGATTCTTTTGATCGTAAGCTGCTTGTAATCGATTAAATGTCACCTTTGCTTCACGTAAAAAGGCCTCAGGTACAAAACCTGCAGGATATTCAGCAACGCCATTATCGCCATAACCCCCTGCACTGCTGCTATTGAACGATTGCGTAAAATTACTGAAGGGATTTTGGTTAAAGGAGCTGGTTTGGCTTTGTCCAGACTGAAAACCAGGTTGCATTCTTTTGCGGAAAAAACCGACAATGAAGAAAATAATCGCACCTACAATGATCCATGACAAGATCCCACTGGTAAGACCATGTCCCATAAATAAGCTGGTCAGTAAGCCACCAATTAATAAACCGCTGAGTAAACCGCCCCATCTGCTTGGACTTTTGGTGCTTTGTCCCATAACACTTGATTTCTGTACTTTATTTTGGGAAAACAGGGCGTTTTGTGAACGCTGTATTCCAAAACTTCTACCTGCGCCAAAACGCTTGGCAGAGGCTTCGTTAACGAGCAGGCCAAAACTGAATAATGCAATAAGCAAATAGGAAATAAACGTACGCATAAAATAGACCTTTCTTTTTTCAATAGAGATAAAGAGTATATATGAAATCCAAGGAATCTGCCTCTCTGTTGTTAAAATTTTAACTATAATTACCATAAAAAGTTGAATGGATTTTAAAAATTTGGCCTCATTCAAGTAGGATTGAACACGATGCAATAATGATTTGAATTAGCTACTGTATCTGAATTATAGGGAGATAATTATGTCCGAGCATCAAAAAGAAGATAAGGGTGGTATGGGCCTTTTTGCTTCGTTAAAAGCACCGCCAAAAAATACCGTTGAGTCACAATTTCAGAGTTTAGTGAATCGTATTGAAGATGAAATAACCTATTGCAAGCAGCAAAAGGAAAAACACCCACGGTTTCAAAACTATTCTGATCAAATATCCGTATTAAATGCGACCAGGAATTATCTGTATGGCAATATAGAGTTTAATCTTTTAGAAGAATACATGAGGATCTATCCTAAATGGGATAAATCTTTTGAAGCCTCCAGTACAAAGGTACTGATTAATGAAGCAATCGCTTTTAAAAATGGTCAACAACCTTCGTCAATGAGCTTAGGAAAGTAGGCCTTTCTCTAATTCTGCAATGAAAGTCGATTGTTTCTTGAATAGGTGCTTCTCTCCTCAAATACTCGCGGTTTTCCGCCTATGTCTTTTCACACTTTGCTTTCACAACGGGTTTGGCAAGAGGTGCAGTGGTTAACAAGGTTCAGAACTAGACTATAGAGTCACGCAAGGTAAATCCATTTAAAATTCCTGGTGTGAAGGGATTAACTTGATTGTTTGTTTTTAATAAGTAACGCCCTGAATTACTGTTAATTTCAAAGAGAATTTGCAAGCTGGAACTGTCTTGCTCATCAACCAGAACATTTACTTTTTCGAGCAGTTTAAATAAGGCCCAGGTACCTTGTTCTGCCAGTTCATAATGATTGCCTTCAATGGAGTCCAGTGCAAGTTTTGCATTGGGTTGCGGCCAGGAAAAACGAATTACTGAATCACTGCCTTGATTATCAGTTAATTTGGTTCCGCCAATCTCAAGTTCTAGATTAGCAACTACAGGATCAAGACTGATTTTTTGTAAACTAAAATCAATTTTGCTTTCTTCACCATGATCAGGGAAGAACATATTGGTAATAATATTGGCTCGGATGAGCGCATCCAATGTTTCTGACGCTATGGGTAGTACCGAATCATTGACCGCTTTAGGTTTCCACTCGGCACTGGAAACGTCCAAGAAAGGTTTCACGAAACTTTCAGTAAATGTGTTTAATGCGCCATGAGTAGAAAAGAAATGATTAAAATCATTTATTGCTATTTCTTCTTTCTGTGACGCATCAAAAGGATAGCGTCTGGCAATAGTCATTTGGAATTCTCTATAAACCGTTTGTTGCCATTGTTGATTGATATACTGACGACTGTCTTTTATTAAAATGCCCCATGTATCACTTGCTAATTGTTTGGTCCAGGTACTTAAAGGCTCGGGTAATTGCCGCGCTTGATTGTAAAGCAGGCTTACTGGATCGGAGGCACTATCACTGGCAAAACGTGTTCTAATAATATTAAACGCTGTTTTGCCGCCATCATTTATCATGGATAAGGTGGAAATAAATCGCTCCAAATCAACGATCTTTAAGCCAAGTTCTTTAGTGCTGGAATGGCTCATTAAGTTCAAATCGGTAAACTGATTGGCAATAGAATGATTAAAAGGGGATGAATTATCGGTTAGATCTGCTTTAGTTTCTTGTTGAATTAAGCCAATTATTTTACTCAGTGCATGAGATTGTTCCAAGCTTTTAACAACCTGTCGCCCTGCTTGATAATCTTGGTAATGTAAAGGTTGTGACTTACGCATGAACGTTTGCCACCAGGTGACGTAATCAAAACAATAGGCTTGTGTTATCATTTCCTGTAATTGGAGCGAATCATTGCGTGCAAGTACCCAATTTTCTTTCTGTAAATTATGGCTAATATCAGGAATTTTTTGCATCACCTCATTAAAACCAGACCGGGTAAAGTAAACCGGAAGTTCGCTGGTTGCCAATACAAAACCGTTAATTGCAATTTTTTGTTTTGCAGTAGGGAATAACTCTTTAGCGATTGAATAATAAAGATAACTGGAGGGCAACGCATTTAAATAATTTCTCGCGTCAGTAATTACCTGTTGTTTCACGGTTATATTTTTTGGTGGTTTGCTTAATAGAAGTTTGAGCAGCGCCATTTGTTTCTTTAAAGCACTTTCAGGTTGTTTGTTCCATCGGTTAGCAAACCAATCATGTACTTGCATCGCTGAAAAATGTTCTGGTTGGCTAAGCATCAAGTAAATTTTCAGCGCATTATAGCGAACAATCGGAGTATTACCTGGATTGTTGATTACCTCTTCTAGCTCATGAGTTAAAGAGGGTAAAAATTCACCATGGAGACGATTTTGAGCATTTTGGTGTAAATTAGTTTTTAATTGATGTACTGTGGGTAGTGATAAGGAGTTACTTGGAATATGACTCATCGTTTTTGCGGCATTAGACAAATGGTAAAGAGCCTGTTTTTCCTTATTTTCTTGACTATTGAGTACATCGTAAGCGAGTAATTCTTTACTTGCTTCATCCAATAGGTGAGCTGTTTTGTAGTGGTTGTAACTTAAGAGGAGTAAACTGATCCCGGCGATACTTGCAGTCGCTGCAATAATGGGTTTTTGTGAAAATTTTCTTGCTTGTGGTACTTGACTACAATGCTCTTGAATGGTTTTTAATGCGCCCTCAACAAAATAAGCCCTGAAATTTGTAGCTTGCGGGAATGTATCTTGTACTACCAATGCGTATTCATGCTGAATTTTCTTATTTAACCGATCAATACTTACACCACCTTGCTCTGCACTAGTAAAGTAAATGGAGTGTAAATTAAAAAGCTTCGGTGAAATTCCTTGGATGAGTGCTTGGATAGGGGCACGCAAACTTGCAACCTGTAATGGAAACTCCCGTATTAGACTGCGCCTCATTGTTGAACGTGCAGGATGCATTTTATTAATTACTTGTTGACCAATTTGTTCGGTAAGCTGATTGAATTGTAATGAATAAGCCTCTATTTTTTTCTTAAGTTCATTTCTACAATCAAGCGAAAATCCTAGCGGTTTCGATAAATCAGTTGCGTGATCGGCTTGATAAAATTCGGTAAAACCTGCTAGGGTATCCATTTTGGTAAAGATAAGTGCAAGATTGACCGAGTAATTTAGATTGGCCCCAAACCGCTCCAACAATTGCACATGTGCTTTTTTATGTTCTGCAAATTGTCCCGGCTCAGCAATAAGTAGTTCATTGACATCAATGCATAAAACAAGACCAGTAATTTTTAGATGTGAGCTGCATCGATTTAATTGCTTTAGCGTGGCTTGTAATAAGGTCTTGCTGTTATTCAGCCAATTTTCACCCAGCTCAATGATGATGCCTTTCTGATTGAAATAAATTTTAGCATGTTGTTCGCTAAAAACAGGTATTTCTTCCATATTACTTTGCTTTAATATGGCCGATTTTCCTTGAGCATTTCTACCGGTAATCACTATAAAAGATAGCGGATTGCTTTGTGGCTTTAATTGTGAAAGTATTTTTTTTATAGCATCACATAGTGCGCGTAACGAATTGTCCATTAGCTATCCAGAAGAGCAAGTTGGGTATGTCCAAATAAAACGGTTTTTGCCTTATTTTCCAATAAATATTGGCTGGTAAAAAAAGCAAGTGCTACCACAGCAACCGCAGAAATTAACGTTATTATCGCCGCTTTATAATTTTTTTTAACTATTTTGGGGATAGGGTTTTCATTAAATAAGCGGCGTGGTTGATTGAACCGATTTTGTTGAATTATTTGATAAAGATCTTCAATGTAATTATCTAAAGTCTGTCGTCCATCAGGCTTGAGATGGTAATGGCCTTCAAAACCAACAATCAGGAAAAAATAAACCAATTCAATAAGATCAAGGTATTGATTCGGTCGCTCTTTAATGTAGTTAAGAATTTCAAAAAAACGATGTTGTGGTAGCGCTTCATCACTCGTCAGTGGCGTAAACGCTTTAAATTCAGCCGTAATCTGATAGACGCGCATGTAATTTTTACCAATTATTTCGTCTATGGTAGCGGACATTAAATAATAGGCAATAGCAGCAAAGTCTGCTGGGTATTTGGAGGCATCCATCTTGCTTTGAAAGGCCAGTAATTCATGCTCAATGTTGTCTCTAATATTTTCAATAGGAGGAAGCGATGGGCTAAGGCAAAGTCGTTCCAATAGGGATAGTAGAGGACCGGCTGCTGCAACTAAAGCATTAGTAGAAAAAGGAGCAATAAATAATTTTGAGCGATAGTAACCTTGCGGGACTAGGATAGATCCCGAATTAACAAGCTGACTGCTGACCAGAGAGGCTGGATAATGCGCAACTGTCATGGTCGTGCTCCTAATGGGTCTTGATTCAAGCATGAAATCGTAGTGCAACACTCAAATTAAAAAGAAGATGATACGTTATATAACGCGCATAGTTCAAGTGAGTCAAGCTTTATGATTTTGGATTTTGGTTTAATGCAGTTGGAGTCAGGAGGTCATAGTCTTTCAGTGAAGGATTTATATCTTTCTCAAATGGCATAAGGCCACATCATGAATGCAGCCTCAACTTTTGAATGTCCAAAACCGCTGGCTACTATTAAAGTTTATGTGCTTTACTCTCCTCATTTCCAGCTTCAGCATCATTTTTTAATAAGGCTAGATGGTTAACAAGATGAGTGAACGCATCTCCTGTTAGTTGTCCTTTAAGTATCAAATCGCTAGAAAGAGCGCCCTTGCTAAAAATACCACCGATGGCTCCCAAGTTAGTGGCAATTTGAGCATCGTTTAAATATTTTAGTGCTTTAATCACATTAGGATTTTGTGAATCCATCAAAAGAAGGTTTAACCCATGAACTAGAGCATCTAAGGCATATGTTCCAACTACTTCATTAAATTTATTATAGTTTGCCAAAAGACTATAGGCTGCACCTATAAAAGAGAGCGTGTTTACGATTTGTGATGTTCTTCTATGTGTAAGAAAGTTATAGCCACTTGAAAACAAACTGTAGCCTGTATCTGCACTGAATATACTACCGTAACCCATATTTGACTCCTTGTTTTGCTATTTAATAGGGTCGGCTATTTTATAGTTAATCTGCTCAAAAGCAAGTCTTAATTTCCTTGTTTTGTGCAAAATGGTTTTTTGAATGGTTGCTTTTCAAAGTAAGGTGGCCTCCTTACTGATCACTTATTGGTTATTGCTATTAGGAGATAGTGCACATTCCATCATTCGGCTTGCTCGATGGGGTAGATTCATAAACCAAATGCCTTTTTTTAAAGTCAGGTACAAAGGATGCCTCTTTAAAGAAAGAATCATCGTTTGATTTTTTTTGTAACGAATATTGATAAATAGGTATTTGCAAGGTTTTAAGTTCAGCTAATAACGTTTTATCAATCGTTTTTGGTACCCATATTTCAGAAATATCCTGAATACCTACACCACCAAAAACTTGAAAGTTAATATTTGTTGCTTGTTTTAAAGACTCAGATGTGGGGCATGTGTCAAAAGGATAAAAATAACCTGGACGATGGATGTCTGTCTCACGCCCAATACCATTCGTTTCAAATGCTAACCAGGTTGACCGGTCTTGAATATCCTGATTCAGCTTTAAAATGATGCCGCACTCCTTGAATGCCTGCGAGTATTGACTAAATGAAGAAATAAACAATGGTTTATTAGGCACATGCAGAAGACCGGAAATATGTCTGATCTCTTTGACTGCATCTACTGTACCAAACTCTTTTTCCAGCGAGATATCAAAAATTATTTTTTCTATGTCATGGGTTTTCGAGTCATCTCTTTGGCCTGAAGTCAGTAGCTTTTTCTTGTTGATGAGATGCTCCACTTCTTTGATAGAGCAAGGTACCAGGAAATCACATTTTTGAAAAAAAGCTTGAACAACCTTGGGATCGCCACTCTTATTTTCCCTTCTTAATCGCTCAATTAATTCTTTCACCGTTTGCCTGATATCTGGGTGGTTCTGGAAATGTTCGGGATGAATCGTACTGCCAGGTAATAAATCTTTAATCATTATCCCTTTGTTTTTTAATTCATTCATCTCTTTTTGGGCAATCGTAAATGCAGGTTGCAAATCGAACAATTGTTTTTTTAATGGAGAAGGTTCAATGCTCGGAAAAACATCCTCATAGACGCGGCATTCTGACAAAGAATGAGTGGCCAGGATAATTTTATTACGCTGAGGATCAAATAATACGAAGTACGCTTCTTTAGAAATGTAACTTGTAGATTCAGTTAAGAGAATATTTTTTTTGGCTTCTTTAGGCAATGTCGCTGTAAATGTATTGAGGTCACAGTGATCTTTATCATAATAACGAGAGAAAAAAACCACTTCCATATCGGACTTATCATTAAGCCCGCTCTGTTCATGGAGCAAATCAACATAGAGGGGCTTGAGGTAAAATTGACTTCTTGGCAAAACATGCATCATCCATACCGTTTGCGTGGTCTTATCGAGCATAATCACACTATGACAATTAGTAATCTGTTTGGCAATTAATCTTGAGTGCTGTTCGGGATCGCCATCGAACTGAGCCATATCACTTTTCCATTGTATTTTCTCTGATGGCTGCTCTTGCGGATCGGTAGCTTGAAATTCACTGAATCGCTCGAATGCGTGATTTTTTAATGAATATTTAATGCTCTGATCGTTAAATGCTAAAATTGCTCCCTGATCATCTTCTTTGGTTGAATTAACAACAAGCTCTATATTGAGTAGGCGCTCTGTTTCCTTAATGGCTTCAGATAACTCACTCATCAAATGTACCGCATAAATTAGGGAGGGATCCGCTTTCATTGTCTCAGCTATATGTTCTGCTTTCTCCCGGCTTAAATCAGTAATTTCTTTGACTTGTATTAAATCGGCAGCAAGCTTTTCAAGCGCGTTTAATGTGTGTAGTCCAAAATTTTTATCTGCAATTGAACTGAGCGCAGCAGTTATTTTGGCTACGTCAAAATATTGAGACAGGTGTGCATCAGATTCTTTTACTTGCGTGAGTAAAGCATCAAGCCGTGAACGAAGTGCAGTTATTGCGCTATCAAGATCGTTCACTACATCTAATTTATAGGAATGCATGAGGGTTTACACTTGCTTTTTTAAATTGACCTAATTAAAAGTATAGCTACAAACAATTTTTTTTCTTAAAAGAATAGTAGTAAGCCCTTAACCCTCCTGTGGTGGTCAGAAAAAAAGGCTCAAATTTTTGTGAAAAGGAATTTTCGGTATTCTTGACAGTGCCTTGCCTTCCCTGACAAGCGGTAAATAAAGTCAACAACCATACTGTTAGGGCGATGCCTCTCTTTGTATCAAAATTTTGAATTGTAGGTTTTATGGATTGAGACCCGAATTAGTTTGGATTGCAGGTGATTTATCCTGCTTAAAGTTGCGAATCAATGCTATAATTTCAGCATGGCGGCACAATTGTTCTTTATCGGTTTGCCAATAACATGCCTCTTGCGTTGGTAAACATCCTTCCTTATTGCGTGCGTTTTTATTAGCACCATGAGTCAACAAAATTGATACAGCCGTTTCATTATTAACATAAGCGGCTTGATGCAAAGCGGTCCATCCAGTTTTTGTTGCCTTTATATTTACATCAGCACCGGCATCAATCAGTGCCTGCAAACACTCCCCATCTCGATCATAATTTGCGAGTCCTATAATAGGATAGCTTCCACCACAATTCGTAATACATTCTTTTGCAATTAATTCCGGATTTTTATCTACAAGGGCTTTAATCACTTGTTTACCACACCCTGTATAGCAGCAGGCGTAATGCAAAGCAGTGCCATAGTCGCCTTCAACAGTAAGATCTGAATATTTAATATAGAGTTCAATAATTTTTTTTAATCGAGGAGTATTGTTAAATGCAGTTCTCATCAGCGCAAATTGCAACGGGGTTATTTTTTGTCGATTAAAAAAACTATAGTCGGAACATTTTGTCGAATTAATTTCACGTTGGTTAGGGCTCTTTTTTTGATCTTCAATCAAAAGTTGTTCTAACTCATCCAATGATTCTTCTGGGGATTGAGTATTCGAAGATTCTACATATTTATGAAATTTACTAAGCATCTTATATCCAATCTTTAGTGTAATACGAGGTAATAGGGGAAATTATGAGTCCTGAATCTTTGTCAAAAGAAAAGGATGGCCGATAGTACAGGATAGGCGACATTTGCACAATATGCTCTTTTCTCAAAAGATTTCCTCTAATATCATTACGCTTATCTTGTTCATCAGGCCAAGCTTAATTTTGAATATATTTGCAGAGCATATTGCGTCGTTGCATAACAATAGGGTACTATCCTTGTTTGCCAAATATAGAACTATTTTGGTACTATATTTATAATATATAGGTAAAAAGTTAATTGAACCGAATTTTCGTCTCTAATTAAGACTTATTCAGTACTAGATTATTCGATTTTGAGGTGTTATGCTGCGCATCAGCAAGTTGGCCGATTATGGAACAGTAGTGATGGTTTATCTCGCAAGGCACGGGCAAGAATTGTGTAATGCTCGTGATATCGCATTACATACTCATTTAACTGTACCTACGGTAAGTAAAATTTTAAAACGTTTAACCAGTGCAGGTTTGTTAACTTCAGTACGCGGAGTGACTGGAGGATACCGATTGCGACGGCCTGCAACTGAAATTTCTGTGTCGCAAATAATTTTTGCATTTGAAGAGCATCGTGGTTTCACAGAATGCAGTTTGCAACCTAATGATTGTTCGTTACAAGGTGTGTGTACGATTCAGGGTAATTGGCGATTAATTAGCCAAGCAATTGAAACAGCCCTGGATAGTGTGAGTTTGGCTAGTTTGGCGAAACCTACTTTGCAAGCACACGATGTGGAGCGAGTTCGACAATTGGCAAGTGGAGTTAATCGTGGCTAAAAGCAGTGAGCAAATTAATTCTCTGCTCGATAGAGAATACCAGCATGGGTTTACCACCGACATTGAAGTAGATACTTTTGAGCCAGGCTTGGATGAAGACGTCATTCGACGTTTATCAGCAATTAAAGGCGAGCCAGAATTTTTGCTTGAATGGCGTTTAAAGGCCTACAGGCATTGGTTAACCATGTCACATCCTACATGGTCCAGTGTGCATTACCCACCCGTGGATTACCAGGCTATTTCCTATTATTCAGCACCTAAACAGAAAAAAAGATGCTCCTAAAAGTTTGGATGAGGTCGATCCTGAGCTACTGAGAACCTATGAGAAATTAGGTATCCCTTTAAGGGAACAAGAAATGCTGGCCGGTGTTGCGGTAGATGCTGTCTTTGATAGCGTTTCTGTAGCAACTACGTTTAAAGAAAAATTAGCTGAAAAAGGTGTCATTTTTTGCCCAATCTCTGAAGCAGTACACAAATATCCAGAATTGCTCATGCAATATTTGGGTTCAGTAGTGCCTTATCGCGATAATTTTTATGCTGCTTTGAATTCGGCTGTTTTTAGTGATGGTTCTTTTGTTTATGTCCCCAAAGGGGTGCGTTGTCCAATGGAATTATCTACTTATTTTCGCATTAATGCAGCCTCTACAGGACAATTTGAGCGTACTCTAATCATTGCCGATGCAGACAGTTACGTCTCTTATCTTGAAGGCTGTACTGCGCCTATGCGTGATGAGAATCAATTACACGCTGCGGTGGTGGAGTTAGTGGCTTTGGATGGAGCACAAATTAAATATTCCACAGTCCAGAATTGGTATCCAGGGGATAAGGAAGGAAAAGGCGGCATTTATAACTTTGTGACCAAACGTGGCGCCTGTCGCGGCAAGCGCTCTAAAATTTCCTGGACGCAAATTGAAACCGGCTCAGCAATTACCTGGAAATATCCCAGTGTGATTTTACAAGGTGATGATTCTGTTGGTGAATTTTATTCAGTTGCTTTAACCAATAACTATCAACAAGCGGATACCGGCACTAAAATGATTCATATTGGTAAAAACACGCGTTCAACCATTATTGCCAAAGGAATCAGTGCCGGACATGCGCATAATGCTTATCGTGGTTTGGTTCGTATTGCACCCACAGCGACCAATGCGCGCAATTATACTCAATGTGATTCCATGCTTATGGGCTCTGAATGTTCCGCACATACTTTTCCCTATATAGAGGTCAAAAACCCTACGGCACAAGTAGAGCATGAGGCAACGACTTCGAAGATCAGTGAAGAACAATTATTTTATTGTCAGCAACGTGGAATCGACACCGAAGATGCTGTTTCAATGATTGTAAATGGTTTTTGTAAGCAGGTATTGAAAGAATTACCTATGGAATTTGCGGTGGAAGCAACGAAATTGCTAGGTCTGAGTTTAGAAGGGGCAGTAGGTTAATATGTTAGAAATTAAAGACTTAAGTGTTGAAATAAATGATCAAGCTATTTTAAAAGGCATTAATCTTCAGGTAAAGGCGGGTGAAGTTCATGCCATTATGGGACCTAATGGTTCAGGAAAAAGTACTCTGTCTAAGGTATTGGCCGGCCATCCTTCTTATCATATGACTGGTGGAGAAATAAGCTATTTAGGCCAGGATTTAGCTCCTTTATCTCCCGAGGAAAGAGCGCGTGCCGGTATATTTCTATCTTTTCAGTACCCTGTAGAAATACCTGGCGTAACGAACGTCAATTTTCTCAAGGCTTCCGTTAATGCAGTACGTAAAGGCCAGGGAAAAAACACATTAGATGCTATTGAGTTTCTGACCTTCATTCGAGAGAAATGTCAGTTATTGGAAATGGATGAAAGTTTTTTATACCGCAGCATTAATGAAGGGTTTTCTGGTGGCGAAAAAAAGCGCAATGAAATTTTACAGATGGCTGCCTTAGAACCAAAGCTTGCTATTTTGGATGAGACCGACTCAGGGTTGGATATCGATGCATTGCGGATTATTTCCCATGGTGTTAACGCCATGCGTTCACCAGAGCGCTCCATTATTTTAGTAACGCATTATCAGCGTTTGCTGGATTATATTGAGCCAGATTTTATTCATGTGCTGGTCAATGGTCGTATTATTATGTCCGGTGATAAAACATTAGCACTTGAATTAGAGAAAAAAGGGTACAGTTGGCTTGAGGAAACGGTGTAGTGATGAGCGAGATCTTGGATTTTTACCAACAACGAGCAAAGGTCAGTTTTTCTACTTTGCCTTGGCTTGCCCAATTGCAAACTCAAGCATTAAGTGATTTGAGTCAGCAGGGCTTTCCAACGCGCCATGATGAAAATTGGAAATATACTTCTGTGGATGCCTTGTTAAATCAAGCCTTTATGCGTTCTGATGCTGCTGAGCCTTCTAAAGATTCAGTGGATAGTGCATACGATAAAGCACGGTCTTCTGATTTACCAATAAAGCAGAATTTATTGATCCTTAACGGACTTATTTCTGGTGAACAGCAGCTTGCGCAAGCGTTACCGAAAGGAGTATTGGTACTTCCTTTAACCGTAGCGTTAACCCAGCATCCGGAGCTGTTGAAGCCTTATTTGGGGACGATTTTAAAGCAAGAACATGGTTTTCATTTTTTAAATACCGCCATGATTCATTGTGGGGTGGTGATTTACATTCCCGCAGGAGTCGTTATTGAAGAGCCGATTGCTTTAACGCATATACAAAATCGTATGGATCAAGCGGTATATCTGCGACATTTGATTATTGCTGAGGCAAACAGCCAGGCTACGATTATTGAAGATTATCAAGGTTTGGCAGATTGTTGCTATTTGACCAATAAGGTCACTGAGGTTGTCGTAGGTTCTGGTGCAAAACTAAACCATTGCACCATTCAAAGAGAGAGTAAATCTGCTTTTCACGTGGGTCATTTATCCGTCAAACAATTAGCAGGTAGTGAGTTTGCGAATCATTCTCTAAGCCTCGGCGGCCAATGGGTACGGTCCGACATTAGTTTGTATTTGCAAGAAGAAAAAGCGCATTCCTTAATGAACGGAATATATGCTCCTGCAGAAGGGCAACATGTGGACCATCATACAACAGTGGAGCATTTGGTGCCTTATTGCAGCAGTGAACAGGATTATAAAGGGATTCTTATGGGACGTTCGCGTGCGGTATTTAATGGTAAAGTAATTGTTGCTCAAGAAGCACAGCATACGGATGCCAAACAGCAAAATAAAAATCTTTTACTTTCAGCTAATGCAGAAGTGGATACCAAACCGCAATTAGAAATTTTTGCTGATGATGTATTGTGTTCTCATGGTGCAACGGTTGGACAATTGGATGAGGAAGCATTATTTTATTTGGCAACCCGCGGAATTGATCGACTTGAAGCATCACACTATTTAATCCATGCGTTTGCCAGTGATAATCTGCGGCTTATTCCCCATCGTCAATTGGCGGACTACATGGGGCATTTATTAACACAACAGTTGGGGTAAACTCAATGGACGCTTTGGATATTCATGCAATTCGTAACGATTTCCCTGTACTCAACCAAAAAATAAATGATTTTGATTTAGTTTATTTTGATAATGCGGCAACGACTCAAAAGCCTAAGGCAGTGATTGAGGCTATTTCTCGTTATTATGAGCACGATAATTCGAATATCCACCGCGGTGTTCATACCTTAAGTGCCAGAGCCACAGAGCATTATGAAGCCGCTCGTTCCAAAGTAAAGCGCTTTATCAATGCCAACTCCCCAAATGAATGTATCTTTGTTCGCGGCACAACCGAAGCAATTAACTTGGTTGCGCAAAGTTTGGTTGCACCGCGTATTCTACCGGATGAAGAAATTTTAATTACCCATATGGAACATCATTCCAATATTGTTCCTTGGCAGATGGTGTGCAAAAAAACAGGGGCAAAACTGCAAGTTGTGCCTATTTCTCTGGATGGTGAAATTTTATTAGAAGAGTTTGCCAAAAAATTAAATAAAAATACTAAGTTTGTTGCGATTGCTCATGCTTCTAATGCCTTGGGTACTGTTAATCCAGTAAAAGAAATGATTAAGATGGCCCATGACTATGGTGCTGAAGTATTACTAGATGGTGCGCAAGCTATTCCTCATTTGCCTGTAGATGTGCAAGATTTGGGATGTGATTTTTATGCATTCTCAGGGCATAAATTATATGGTCCTACGGGTATTGGTGTTTTATGGGGTAAAGAAGAGCTCTTGAATGCCATGTCTCCTTATCAGGGAGGAGGCGAGATGATTAATTACGTGACCTTTGATGCAACAGAATATGCGGCTATTCCGCATAAATTTGAAGCAGGCACGCCGAATATTGCGGGTGTCATTGGGTTAGGCGCCGCTATAGATTATTTAGAATCTTTGGATATGGAAGCAATTATCGCTTATGAGACACAGTTACTAGACTATGCAACTGCTGGGGTTCGGTCTGTGGGCGGATTTAATATAATTGGAACTGCTCAGCAAAAAGTACCGGTTGTTTCTTTTGTGCATGGAACAATCCATGCTCATGATGTGGGTACTATTTTAGATAGCGAAGGAATTGCAGTACGCAGCGGCCATCATTGTGCTATGCCATTAATGGATTTTTACAATGTTGCTGCTACGTCACGAATTTCCTTGTCCTTTTATAACACTAGAGAGGAAATTGATCGATGCATCAAAGTATTGCATCGAGTTAAAGAGGTATTTGCATGAGTGCTGAACTGCGTGAGCTTTATCAGGAAATCATTATCGATCACAATCGCAATCCACGTCATCATTATGAGATGAAAGATGCAACGGTGCAGGCGAATGGTTTTAATCCTTTATGCGGTGATAAATTAACGGTTTATGCCAAAATCGAAGAAGATTTGATCACTGAGTTAAGTTTCTTAGGATGTGGTTGCGCTATATCCCAAGCCTCGGCTTCCTTGATGACCGATTCTTTAAAAGGGAAAACCATAGAAGAGGCGCATGAACTGTTTCATCGTTTTCATCATATGTTGACACAAAATGAAGAGGGACAGTTGCTTCAGATGGACAAGTTAATGGTTCTTGCAGGAGTGAAGGCTTATCCAGCCCGGGTAAAATGCGCTACTTTGGCTTGGCATACATTAGAAGCGGCATTGAATAAAGACAGTAATGTAGTGAAAACGGAATAGGGTTGGTTTTTATCGCATCATCCCTCGCGGCGCTCGAGGTGATGTGGGAACTGGCAAAATAGAAACTGGCCTTGGGTTATCCAAAATATAAGCAGGTACTTTATGTTTGGTTTTAAGAAAAAACAAGATTCAGAATTGCTGAAAGAGGCCATTACTAATGCGCTTAGGGAAATTTATGACCCTGAAATTCCTGTTAATATTTATGATTTGGGTTTAATTTATGATATATCCATTGACGACGAAGCCCATGTTACCATTCAAATGACTTTAACCACTCCTGGTTGTCCTGTTGCTCAAACTTTTCCGGGAACAGTAGAACAAGCAGTCAATAAAGTTGACGGGGTTCGTGATTGTACTGTGGAGTTAGTCTGGGAGCCGCCTTGGACCCAGGAGAGAATGACTGAAGCAGCACGTCTTGAATTGGGAATTTTTTATTAAATGTGGCAACCTTCAGCATCCATTGAGTATTTGCGCCAACGGGCAGAACTATTAACAAAAATACGGCATTTCTTTACTGAACGCGGTTATTGGGAAGTTGAGACGCCAATTATGGCCCGTTATGGCACAACGGATGTCTATCTCAGTAATATCAAAGCAAGGTTTCGTGATGAAACCTATTGCTTACAAACTTCCCCTGAATACCATATGAAACGTTTGCTTGCGGCAGGAAGTGGTTCTATTTTTCAAATAGCGCGGGTATTTCGCGACGATGAATTAGGCCGCTGGCATAATCCAGAATTTACTTTGTTAGAATGGTACCAACTAGGTATTGATCATCATGCATTGATGGATGAAATGGATCTGTTTCTGCAAATGGTGATGCATTCTAAATCCATGATCAGAAAAACCTATCAACACGCTTTTCTTGAAGCGTGCGATGTGGATCCATTTACCGCAACAATCCCACAACTTCGTCAAACATTGGTGCGCTTTGATTTGGATAATGTATTACCTGCTCAGGAAGAGGATAGAGATCAATATCTGTTTTTACTGATGAGTCATGTTGTAGAGCCCTGTTTAGGAAAAGAAAATGCGCCAGTTGCTGTGTATAATTTTCCAGCATCACAAGCTGCTTTAGCAAAAATTAATGATGGAGTTGCAGAACGTTTTGAGGTCTATTACCAAGGAGTGGAATTAGCGAATGGCTTTCATGAGTTGACTGATGCTGATGCTCAGGCAAAACGCTTTGTTGAAGACCAAAAGCTAAGAAGTGAAAAAGGTCTTCCCTCCGTAGCCGCAGATCACTATCTTTTGCAGGCTTTAAAACATGGATTGCCTTCATGCAGCGGCGTGGCTTTAGGTGTTGACCGGTTAGTGGCTTTAGCCCTAAAACAACCGGAGATTGCTAAAATTATTTCTTTTGATTTCACTAGAGCCTAGTGTTAGTCGGCTCCTTCCAGTTTTTCTTCCTCATTTATAAAACATCTTGATGTTTCAAAATCAATAAAAAGTATTGCTCAGTCTATATAACTCAAACAATGGTCTAATATTAACCATATAGCGTTGTTTTTGGTAGTAGATCATGATACGAACCGAGGATGTTTTTAAATCTGATTTTAAAGGCCCTATAGTTTTGCATATGATTGATCAGGAAGGCTATGGTGATGTTTCTCTGGCAATGAAAATTGCTAAATTTCTCATGAATAAGTACCCTGATGCCCCTATTTACGTTTTGGGTAAAAAAGAATCGATTCAAAAAGTACACCAGATTGAACCGAATCTTCTTGAGCAATGTCCTCAAATTCAAATGGTTGACTCGTCTAATCAACACAAAGTAGACCAGGTATGTCACAACGCAAAACTTGCAGTAGAAACTGCGATTTTTGATAATTCATTGAAGCATTATTATAAAAATAACAATTGCCCCAAAATTTTTGTGGGAGAATACGGTCTTTATAAGCAGACAGAATATGAATCACCAATAATTTGTTTAAGTGGAAATGTCGGAGTAGGTGATGGTTATCCTGGGATTTTAATTGAAGACGATTTAAAAAAATTCTCGCATTTAGATCCCACTAAGAAACGTGAGGCACGAAGTAAAATCCTCAGCGAACTCGATCCACCCCTAAAAAAACAAGTGTTTGGTAAGTCGCCTGAAGATTCATCTTTTCTTAGTAAAAATAATTTTGCCTTTTCTTACTATAATTTTCCCAAATCTTATAAAAGAGCTGCGACGGTATTTGCAGCGAGCAATGAACAAGGGAAACATGCGAATTATTTTATAAGTGCCTCAAGCAAGAATGGGAAGGATAAGATGGTCTTCTCCATGCTTGAAGAACCGGACTTCCTAGATAAGTTAAAAAAATTGGGATATGGCAAGCTTGTTTTCTTCACCGGAGACTCTGAAAATCCACATAAAGAGATTATTTTAGATGAGACAAATCCTAATGGTAGGGAATTTAGAGCATTCCAAAGAGATCGATTTATCCATGATACAACCTTAGATTTGATGCGCCTCTCTGATTTATGTGGAGTGGCTGGCGATCAATCCCTAACCGAAGCCCATTCGCTAGGTGCTGTTCCAATTCCAGAGGAATGGTATTGTCAGCTTTCAATAATAGGACAAATCGCAAAAACCTATTATAATCATAATGTTATGGGAGGTGTTTTTAATAATACTTGGGGACATCATACATCTATTGATCAATGGGCTGATGCTGGGAAAGAATTACGAGTACGCCGCTCAGAAGTGGAAACGGTGCTCACTAAGTTTCAAGAAGAGGCGAATCTTTATAATGCACTCGATTATAGGCTCAATTTAGAATTGGATGGTCCACACCAAAAAAAGGTCGAACAATACAATCAACAGTTTATTAAAGCACTGGCAGAGCATCAAAAAACGCTAAAAAAAGATAAAGCCGATGCATTCAATATAGCTACTGAAATAGCAGCTTATTATGCTAAGTGGCAACCAGGCGAAATGCTGACGATGGGTAAGATAGTTGATACGATGCGTGCCTATGAAGGTAAAAGACTAGCCCATATTGACACCATTCATTACGTGATGGTTCAAAAGAAGTATCATGATTTAGTCAGTAGCGAACGCAGTGGCAGCTTTATAAAAAGAAATATTACTCATAAGCCTTCTCATAATGAACAATTATTTAAACACCTGCAATCCATACATCAACAGCATTTTTTTTCAGGCGCAAGTAATGTGCAAGCAAAAAATAGCATGCTGAAAGAGAGGTTATCTGACATATGTCATCCGCTTACAGATGAGGAGCTTGAACGGGCATTAAAATATTTAGCCAATTTGGAGATATTGGAACTGGGGCAGCAAGTAGGCTTTGCTTCGCAAAATAAAGATAAAACTCTGAGCGAAGCCTATCACCTTATCGAAAAAATAATACCGTGTGAGCAAGAAAAGCCAATAGGAGAAAATAAGAAGTTTGCTATTTTCTTTCAGACGAATTATGCGACGGATGAAGTCTATCGAGTAACGCTTTCAAAAGAGCAAATTCAAGCGTTTGCAGAGAAACAAAAAGTATTGCAACCTAGTGAAGCGTTCAACTGCTAAAAGCAAGGACAATTTAGAACCAAAACACGAATAGGATCGAATTGTTTCTGTAGAAATGGTTTTTATCAATCATTGAAGTCCATTTCATAATAAGCAGGATCTGCTTGTGTATAATGATTATTTTCTGTGGTTAATTTTATCGTTAAACCGTGACACTCTTTCTCTGAGATGCAAAGCGTCACGCGCAAGGAGCATAAACCCGATTTTATTTCATCGGCAGGCAAGACAGCACATAAACCTCCTTTAGTTTTTACCGCATCAGGGTTTTTAACTGAAAACAAAGGGAGGTAATTTTGACAATCTTTACTTGTTTCGACGGTCGATGAATAAAGTGATGTTTTATTGGTATTGATTTTGATTACGGAGATTAAATCACTTTTTTTTGTGTATAAATTTTCCAATGCCTGTTGGCAATAATCTGTTTCAGCGAAAACAGTACTAAACGCAAGAGAAGAAAGGAACGATAAAATAAATTTAGTCATGAGGGATAAGAGGGTTTTGAGTAAGGATATTTTAATTATATTGGAGAATTTTGTTTGTTAGATAGTTATTTGTTTCGAAACCCCCACCCGACGCAACGCGTCGGGTGGTGGATTATTCGCGACATATCGACTTGCTTTCGGCCAGGATGGAATAGACTTCATTGTCGCCGATGACGAGATGATCAAGTAAACGCGCATCAACTAATTCCAAGGCTTCACGGATACGTTCCGTTACAACGATATCCTGATGACTGGGATCAGATAAGCCTGAGGGGTGGTTGTGGGCAAGAATCAGTGCCGCTGCATTGAGTTGAAGAACACGTTCTATGATGGGTCTTGGATGAATTGTTGCCGTATTGATGGTCCCAGAAAAAAGTTCCTCATAGGCAATGATGCGATGTTGATTATCGAGAAACAAAGCGGCAAAAGTTTCATATTTATAATCGCGCAAACGTTTTTTTAAATAGGCGTAGGTTTGTTTGCTGTTCGTGATGGGTGTATCTTTTTGTAATTGAATGAAGTCACTGCGCCGACATATTTCCTTGACTGCTTGCAATTGGGCATAGCGAACCTCTCCTAAACCAGGTATTTGCTGGAAAGATTGTTTATCGGCGTTAAGAATCGCTCGTAAATCGCCCATGTGCTTGAGGAGCTCAAAAGCGAGTTGTACACAGGATTTTTTACTATTGCCAGAGCTGATAAAGACAGCGAGTAATTCAGTATCTGAAAGACTTTGTACACCATGGGTGAGCAGTTTTTCACGCAAGTTCAACTGCCGTGTTGATTGGACAACCGTCATTTTTCTATTCCTTTATTGCGAAGTTTATGCTTTGATCGGAGCTATTCTTATCAAAAAAGACCAGTCATGCAAGATTTTATTGGCAAAAAAATTCTTCTTGGAGTATGTGGTGGGGTAGCTGCCTATAAATCAGCCTACCTGATTCGAGAGTTAACTCGAGCCGGCGCTGAAGTACAGGTAGTGATGACCCAATCAGCTCAGGAGTTTGTTAGCCCTTTGTTAATGCAAGCTTTATCAGGCAATAGCGCACGTACAGAATTATTTGATGCCGAGGCAGAACGCGCTATGGGACACATTGAGCTAGCGCGTTGGGCAGATTATTTAGTTATTGTGCCTGCTTCTGCAAATATTCTTGCCAAAATGGCTCAGGGTATTGCGGATGATTTACTTTCTACTTTGTACCTCGTAGCAGAAGTCCCTGTCATTGTTTGTCCGGCGATGAATCATAGTATGTGGGCTCATCCAGCAACCCAAGCCAATTGCACGATTTTGCGGGAAAGAGGGGCAATTTTTGTTGGTCCTGAAGAAGGTTCGCAAGCGTGTGGCGAGCAAGGTTTTGGACGTGTGAGTGAAGTGGAACACATCATGAGTGCATTACGTTTGTCTGAGGTGCACCAGTTACTGGCGGGAAAAAAAGTACTTGTCACCGCTGGACCTACTCGTGAACCGCTGGATCCAGTGCGCTATATCAGCAATTACAGCTCCGGAAAGATGGGGTACGCTATGGCAGAGGCCGCTGCTATGGCCGGCGCACAAGTTACTTTAATTAGTGGACCAACTTCTTTACAGGCTTCGGCTGGAATTAAGCGAATTCAGGTTGAATCCGCACAAGAGATGCTTGATGCCGTAATGCAAGAAATGCCTACAGATGGTATATTTATAGGAACAGCTGCTGTTGCAGATTATCGGGTTGAGTCGCCTGCATCAGAAAAAATGAAGAAAAAAAGCCATGAGGAAATGACGCTTAAATTGATAAAAAATCCCGATATTCTCAGTCGTGTTGCCGATTCAGCCCGGGCTTCTTGCGTGGTTGGATTTGCTGCTGAAACCACGGATGTCGTGCATTACGCCACGGAAAAGCTACAACGTAAAAAATTGGATATGATTGTGGCTAACTCAGTAGGAAAAGGACTTGGATTTGATAGTGAAGTGAATCAAGTCATTATCATTACAAAAAACAAGCAAATCGAATTGCCCTTAACCCATAAAACACGGTTAGCAGGACAAATTATTGCAATCATTGCTGCAACTCTGCAAAATGATGCGCATTAAGATTAATAGGAAAAATTATGACCCAAGCAATTCAACTAAAAATTCTGGATGCACGAATCGGCGATACCATCCCATTACCTACCTATGCGACCCATGGTGCAGCTGGATTAGACTTGCGAGTTTGTATTAATGAACCCATTCAAATTGCCCCGCAAGAAACCGTATTATTGCCTACAGGATTATCAATTTATATTGCTGATCCTAAATTAGCCGCAGTGATTTTACCTCGTTCAGGCTTGGGACATAAAAATGGTATTGTTTTAGGTAATTTAGTAGGGTTAATTGATTCGGACTATCAAGGTGAGCTTAAGATTTCTTGTTGGAATAGAGGCATTGAGCATTTCACCGTAAATCCAGGAGAGCGTATCGCTCAATTAGTTTTTATTCCGGTTGTGCAAGCCGCTTTTGAAATAGTGGACTCGTTTACTGAAACCTCCAGAGGTGAAGGTGGATTTGGCAGTTCAGGGAGACATTAAATGAAATATCAGCAAAAACAAGTTTCTCGTTCTGTGTTTCGTGCCTATGATATTCGCGGCATCATCGGACAAGAATTGGATGAGAATGCTTTTTATAGTATTGGACTTGCCCTGGCTTGTCATTTGCATGACTTAAAACGGCAACAAATTTTTTTGGCACGTGATGGTCGTCTTACCAGTTTGGCAATGGCTTCCGCTTTAAAGCAAGGACTATTGGATAGTGGGATTGATGTATTTGATTTAGGTGCGGTACCAACACCAGTGATGTATTTTGCAATTCATACTCAAGAAATTGATTGTGGTTTGATGGTAACAGGAAGCCATAATCCAGCAAATTACAATGGAATTAAAATGGTCTTATTAGGTAAGACCTTGATGCAAAAAGACATTGATATCTTGTATCACTTGGTTCTTGAACGGAAGCGAATTGTCGGTCAAGGTCAAGATGTGGCATTTGATGTGTTGCCTAAATACAAGCAGCGTATTTTAAGTGATATAAAAATTAAACGTCCATTAAAAGTGGTGGTCGATTGCGGTAATGGTATTGCTGGCCCTATTATTCCCGAAGTGCTCAGTCAATTAGGTTGTGAGGTGGTAGCTCTTTATTGTGATGTCGATGGTCACTTTCCCAATCATCATCCTGATCCAACAATAGAGTCTAATTTAGCTGATTTAAAAGCCGCAGTGGCAGCGCATCAAGCGGATATAGGTTTAGCTTTTGATGGGGATGCAGATCGATTGGGATTAATTACCAATAAAGGTGAGATGATTTGGCCTGATCGGTTGATGATGCTCTATGTACGTGAATTATTAAGCCGTCTTCCCGGAGCGACTATAGTTTTTGATGTGAAATGTTCAAGCCATTTAGAATCGGTAATCAAAGAGGCTGGTGGACTACCCAAAATGTGTCCCACAGGCCATTCCATCGTAAAACACGTGATGAAAGAAGAAGGTGCTGCTCTGGCAGGTGAAATGAGTGGGCATTTATTTTTCAAAGATCGTTGGTATGGATTTGATGACGCACTCTACAGTGCTTGTCGTTTGCTCGAAATCATTAGTGCTGCGGATCTAACGGTAAGTGAACAATTTGAATCGATTCCTAATAGTATTAATACTCCTGAACTGAAAATCGCTATAGCAGACGATGAGAAGTTTCAATTTATGAAACGCTTTAATGAAATGGCAGAGTTTCCTAAGGCACGAGTTATTGCAATTGATGGTTTACGTGTTGAGTTCGATAAAGGTTGGGGCCTATTGCGTGCTTCCAACACAACTCCTTGTCTCGTTGCTCGCTTTGAAGCAGAAGATGAAGATAATTTGGAGCACATTCAACAATTATTTAAGAAACAAATGCATTTATTGAATGATAAGCTGGAGTTGCCATTTTAATGCGTACTGTCGCCTGGGTGTAGTATCGTCCGGATTGGCATTGCGTAATCCGGGAGCTTATATGCCCGGGTTTAAAGAACTTATCGTCCTCAATAAAACACTTAATTTTTTATTGAAAAGTTTTACAAAAAAGAACACACTAAAAAAGCGAGTGTCATGATGATTTTTTTACTATGATAAATGGAGTTTACGGTTGGAACATCTAAAGTCTTTCAATACTCCCCAAACGTCTGATGGTGTAGATGTGAATCGAACAGGTAGGTCCGTTGTAACTATCGGACTTGGTTGTCAATTGACCATTGCCTCCTCTCAAACATTAGCGCATTATTCATCAGCGGTGGCCTTACCACCACAGGCGATGGAGGCAATAGAGGCTTCATATCAATATTTAAAAGTACATGTTGATTCGAGAGTTCCTATTTATGGTGTGAATACAAACTTTGGTGATCAGGTTCGTTATATCGATGCTGCACTCAAAGATACGGACACATTAGATTATTATGAATCCATTAATGAACGACAAGAAAACATTATTCGTTCACTTTCTTGCGGTTTAGGTACTGTAGTTTCACCTCACATTGTGCGTGTCACGATGATGTTGCGGGCTCATTGCTTGGCGCAAGGGTATTCAGGTGTTCATCCTGAATTGATCAATTCACTTTTAGATTTTCTCAATGCGGGTATTACTCCCGTTGTCCGTTGTTATGGATCTATTGGTGCTAGTGGCGATCTCATTCCTCTTTCTATGATTGCAGCAGCGTTGATTGGAGAGCCTGTCGCAGTCACTTATCAGGATAAAGTGATGTTAGCCCCTGAGGCCATTCAATTAGCTGGTCTCAAAGCGTATAAACCGGTGATGCGTGATGGGCTTGCTTTGATTAATGGCACATCATTTATGACGGCAATTGCCAGTTTGGCAGTTTATGATTTGCATCATTTATTTAAATACATGTTAGCAGCTGTTGCGATGACCTTAGAGTCTTTACTCGTAATTAGTAGCGCGTATCATCCAATGGTACACCAACTGAAAAAGCAGAAGGGAGAAATTGAAATCAATCAATTTTTCATCGATTTCTGGGAAGGCAGTCAATTATTGACGGATTTAGATGAGTTACGGACCAATGATTATACCTATAAACCCGTACAAGATTATTATTCTATTCGCTCAGTTCCTCAAGGATTTGGTCCTTTTCAAGAGAATTTGGAACGTGCCATTCAGTGGGTAGAAAGTGAAATGAATTCCGTTAATGATAATCCGGTTATTGATGTTGCTGCGAATAATATTCATCATAGTGCTAATTTTATGGGTTATTATGTTACTGATGCCTGTGATATTTTGAAAATGAATATCGCTCAAGCCTCGACGTGGATGCATGCATTGCTCGCCAATTTAGTCCATCCGCGTAAAAATCATGATTTACCGGTGAATTTAGTACCTAATCCAGAAAAACACAACGGGTTCCGTTCCATGCAGCTGCTGTCTGCGGCGCTTGCAGTACAGAATCGCAAATTGGCCCAGTCACATCAGGCATATACTTTACCGACAGAGGGTGATAATCAGGATGTGAACAGCTTGGGAACACATGCCGCTTTTGATTTGCAAGAGTCAGTTGCCAATTTGGAGCGTCTAACCGCTATTTTGCTGCTTGCGGCAACCCAGGCACTTGAATTGCGGGGTATCGAAAAGGCAAGTAAAAAAGCTCAATCCATTTACCACAAGGTTCGTCATTATTCACCAAAAATAGAGCATTGCAGACCCATGTCGGAAGAGATTGAGCTAATGATTAATTTATTAAAGGATGGCAAAATATAAAGGTAATAGCTCAGAGCTCTTTATTGATAGTTACTCGGACGGTTGGATTCTCTCAATATGGGTAATTGAGCCGTTCTTTGATAGGCGCTGAGCACTTACATATAAAGGAGCAAAACGTGCGCCAATTGTCCCAATTTTCCCTAGCGATTTCTGTTTTCTGTCTTTCTTCACCCGTTTCGGCACATTCCGATTTTAGTTTGCCTTTTGTTAATACCGCGGGCTTGGGGGTCGCTTATGCAGATTGGGCAACTGCTGATAGTGATGCAAGTACGGCTTATACGAATCCGGCAGGACTGGTGAAGCTGCGTCATCAACAAATAGTGGGTAATTTATTAGGTATCACAGGGACAGCACGTTTTACAGGGACTTCAGTTACTCCTCCCTCCCCATCTCCATTTCCATTTCCGATAGTTCAATCTGGGGTAGCGCGCAGTCAAATTAAAGCGTTCATGCCTTCATTTTATTATGCTGCTCCTGTTAATCAGCGCATTACATTGGGTTTTAACTTTACGACACCATTCGCCTTAGGTACGAATTATGGCTCTTCACGCTCCTCCATTGCCCGTTATGCATCCACGCGTTCCCAGGTGGTGGGGATTGATGTAGGTCCAAGTGTGGGTGTGAAGCTAACAGATCGTTTTTCTCTAGGCGCGGGATTTGATGCACTTCATTTGGCATTTACACTCAATAATATGTATGGTCCACCTATTTCTTTTCCTTTCGATTCACGACTTGAGAATCATTTAAGTGGCTGGGGATACGGTGGGCATGGTGGTTTGTTATTTGACTTGTCATCGGCAACCCGGATTGGGTTAAGTTACTACTCAAAAATCTCCATTACGACTAATGGACACAGTACTGTTCATGTACCTTTCGGAGGCGTCTTCAGAACAAATCAACAAGAAACCAAAGCCGCTTTGCCTGCTCGAGCCCAACTGAGTGTGCAACATGATTTTACCCAACGATGGACGGGAATGGCCACAGTATTTTACACCAATTGGAGAACATTTAATCAAATAACAATGGAGCATACCGAAACTCCTTTTGGAGTAACACTTCCAGTAACCATTCCCTTCAATTACCACAATTGTTTTGATTATGCAGTCGGTGCCACGTTTAAAACAACCGAAAAATTGTTATTACGAGGCGGGATTCAATTTATGAGTACTCCTTCAAATGATCACGATCGAGGCATTGCAGATCCGGTAGGAAGTGCAACTATCCTGGCTGTGGGAGCCCATTTTCAACCTACTGAGAATTTAGGCTATGATGTGGGTGTTGGTCATTCATTTTTTAACCAAATTCCGGTGAATCTCATTACTCCGGTGACCTCCCTTAAAGGACATAACAACACGCAAACAACTGTAATTGGTGGACAAATTACCTGGAGTTTTGCATGACGTTTCTGTCGATCACTGTTGGTTTTAGCAAAAACCGTAGCATTTGTGGTCAAAAGGGCGCGCTTAGCAAAGCTCTTTTTTTTTCCACAAGTTCAAAAAAAGCCATCTATAATTATAGGGAATTCATGATTATCCCAAATTCAATGATTGAGAGTGGTGGTATATGTCGCAAGATTCTGCTGGTAATAGCCCAACCGATACAATTATTTCCAAACTGTTGCTAAATTATCAAAACACTCCGCAAAAACCAGCCTATCGGTTGTTAAGCAAGGATAAAGAGCTCAACGTCATAACCTATGAAGAACTGATCGCTAGAGTCTTTCATTTAGCATACCAAATTCAACAAAACGCAAATCCCAAAGATCGAATCATTTTATGTGCCCAGCCCGGAATAGATTTTATCGTAGGATTTTTTGCTTGTTTGGCTACTGGGACAATCGCGGTGCCTTTAGTACCACCGTTTAATAAAATGATGGCCAATCGATTTTTACATATTATCGAGAATGTTCAGCCCCAATTAATTCTTTTTGATGTAATGACTTCTAGAGGTCTCAACATCGCGCAAAAAATAAATCGTTTTATTCCCAATAGATTAAAATCTTTTGTTGGCTTATCAGATAAGCATGAGCAGTTGTTTAAGACATTGAGAACCATGGAAATTAACATGTTGATTATTGCTCATGATATAAAAATTGATATAACGAAGATCAAACCCTATTCAGTTCTTTGTGATGATGTAGCCTTTATCCAATATACCTCGGGCTCTACTGCTGAACCAAAAGGTGTTTTAGTCAGTCATGGTAATCTGGTGGATAACTCGGAAATTATTAAGTATGCCTGCCAGACGAGCGACAATACTATTTGCTATTCCTGGTTACCTCCTTATCATGATATGGGTTTAATTGCGGGTGTTATTCAGCCAATTTACGTGGGCGGGACTTCTGTACTATTACCCACTTTAGATTTTATAGCAAAACCATCCCGATGGATGGAGGGGATCTCAAAATATCGGTGCACGCTAACTGGTGGCCCTAACTTTGCTTATGAATTATGCGCCTCAAAAGTAACTAAGGAACATATTGCAACATTGGACTTAAGTTGTCTGCAAGTAGCTGCCAATGGAGCAGAGCCCATTAATCCTAAAACGATGGATTTTTTCTATTCCACTTTTGCTTCAGCTGGTCTGAAAAAGAACGTTTTATTACCTTGTTATGGCCTGGCCGAATCCACTGTAATGACATCAAGTAAATTCGCGCTTTCAGAGGAAATCAGACTTTCTGTCAACTCGGAGCAATTAAAACAGAATAGGGTTGACATTAACCCGAGTGATGGTCCTTCTACTTGCCTTGAAAGTAGTGGAACCCCTCTGATGCCATTAAAAATCGTGAATCCAGAATTATTGACCGAATGTGGTGAATTAGAGATTGGCGAGATTTGGATTCAAGGTAAATCGGTTGCCAAAGGTTATTATAATAATCCAGAAGAAACAGCGAAAACCTTTCATGCGCATTTAGATAATGATCCCTCGAATGAAAACTACTTGCGAAGTGGTGATCTCGGATTTTTATACCAAGGTGAGCTTTTCGTTTGCGGAAGAATAAAAGATATGATCATTATTCGTGGTCAAAATTATTATCCTCAAGACATCGAGTTATCCGTTTTTCATGCAGATCCTGCCATACGAAAAGGATGTGTCATTGCCTATGCTGATCAAGTCGAAGATGAAGAAATTTTAGTAGTGGTTGCCGAGTTAAAGCCTAAAACCTCGCCACAAACCTATCCTGAGATCATTGAACATATCAATCAAAGACTGAGCCAAGACAGTCATATTACGGCTAAGGCCATCCATTTAGTACCTGCTAAATCGATTCCTAAAACAAGCAGTGGTAAGTTACAACGTAGACGTTGTAAACAATTAATCCAAGAACATCATTTGCAGCCTCTTTATCGTTTTATTGCCTCTGAAATGCAAGATAGGTTGGAAGTTGGTGAGGATGAGGTGAATGCAGTTAAAAATCCAAGTCAGTGGTTCGAGGGATTTAACCAGTTGACTAAGGATGAGCAGCGATTGGCAATAAAAGATATGGTATTAACATCAGTTGCTCATTACATCCATATAGAAGACACCCCCATTGACTTGAGTAAAGGATTTTTTGACTTAGGTCTTGATTCAATTAATGCCGTAGAATTAATTAATTTGTTACAGACAAAATTAGGCAATGCGTTAATCTTGGAGAGTTCGTTATTATTTAATTTCCCCAACATTCAGGCAGTAATTGATTATATGTACGAGGAGTTGAGCTCTAAAAAAGAAGAGCCTCAACGATCAACGCTGGAGCATTCAAAAAACCTTAGACCGCCATTGCAGGAAGAGATAGCTGTTATTGGCATGAGCTGCCAGTTTCCAGGGGCTAAGGACATCGATGAATTTTGGCAACTTTTGGCGGATGGAAAAGATGGGGTACGAGAGATTCCCAAAGAGCGTTGGTTCTCTGAATATTACAGCAATCGATCCCCTGAGGCGTTGAATTCCTTACCTCCACTAAAAGGAGGCTGTATTGATGGGATAACTGAGTTTGATGCGGGTTTTTTCTCCATTTCACCTCGTGAGGCCTTGCTCTTAGATCCCCAACAACGCCTGTTATTAACCAACGCATGGCGAGCGTTAGAGAATGCCGCATGCGATCCGCACCAATTGCGTGGTAGTAGTACTGGGGTGTTTATTGGAATTTCGAGTCACGATTATGAACATATCATTTTTAGCCATAAAGAATTAATTATTCACCCTCACGTCGCAACGGGTAATGCCGCAAGTTCCGCTTCAGGACGACTGTCTTATACCTTAGGGCTTCAGGGCCCAAGTATGGCCATAGATACAGCGTGCTCCTCGTCATTGGTTGCTCTTCATCAGGCGTGTTTGTCCTTACGTAATCAAGAATGTGGGCTCGCCATCGTTGGTGGAGTGAATGCGCTCTTGTCTCTCGATCTCACCCTCAATTTAAGAAAAGCGGGGATGTTATCACCTGATGGGGCATGTAAGACGTTTGATGCAAATGCAAATGGTTATGTTCGCGGTGAAGGATGTGGCGTGGTCATATTAAAACCTTTATCTGCAGCGCAAAGGGATAATGATCGAGTTTTAGCGGTTATCAAAGCATCCGGGATTAATCAGGATGGTGCGAGTAGTGGTTTAACAGTACCTAATGGTGCTGCGCAAAAATCATTATTACAGTCTGTTTTGATTAAATCGGGATTAAAATCGAATGACATTGATTATATCGAGTGCCATGGAACAGGAACTTCTTTAGGGGATCCTATCGAGATCGGCGCAATAGGCCAGGTCTATGGTCAACATAGGGAATTGAATCATCCCTTGTATTTGGGAGCGGTAAAGACCAACATTGGTCACTTGGAAGCTGCGGCGGGTATCGCCGGCCTTATCAAAACTATTTTGGCCTTACAGCATGAGCAAATTCCAGCGAATCTTCATTTTAAGATGCTTAACCCGCATATTCGTTTAAACTTTCCTGCAGAAGTTATGGCCGTGAAGAAGCCGTGGGTACGAGGCCAAAATTCTCGTCGGGCTGCTATCAGCTCTTTTGGCTTTAATGGGACTAATGCTCATGTGATCATTGAAGAGTCAGCTCAAGACAATAAAAAAGAACCGATTGAGTTACCTGCAACACCACTTTTTGTTTTATCCGCAAAAACGGAGAACTCGTTGCAGTCTTTGATAGGTGCATATAAGGATTATTTGAAAACCACTAAGGATTCATTAGCCGATATATGCTACACGGCAGCCACAGGCCGTAGTCATTTCGAATGGCGGATAGCCATTTATGCTCATAGCAAGGAGGAGTTGATTGAGAAATTAAGTCAAACCATAGCCGTAGAAAGTACGTTGACTGAAGAAATCGTTATTGGTGGCGATCTAAAAAGTGCTTATTTAAATGGCAAACACGTTGATTGGGCCGCGAATTATGCCCCCTATATTCATGGATTATCAAAAGTCAGCTTACCGACCTATTGCTTTGAGAAGAACCATTATTGGTTGACGTAATTTACCCAGATGACGCGGCGCTAATCCGGGTTACAAAGCAACTCAGGCCATTAGATCTCACATTCTGCCGTATTAAAACACGAGAGCTTTTCGGTAATTTTTTGAATGACTTTCGATCTTATTTCTTTTTCTCTTATAAACAGATGCCCGCTATCAAATTGTTGAAATTCACAGGGTTTCAAGAAGTGATTGCTCCATCCAAAATGATCTTCGGGAGCGACCCAGGCATCGTGTGTCCCTAAAAATATAGTGGAATCCAATTTTAAAGGTAATTCATCGCGATAAGCATAACTTTTTACCATGTTCATATCACCGATAAAAATGGGTAATAATACTTTAATAATGCTTTTGTTCATTCGCTCATCACTGTAATCAACAATACCATTTTCTTGAAACACGCTGGATAAAGTCGTTAATTGTTGTTCGTCTAATTCACCTATTCGTTCTGAATCTAACGCAAATAAATTGATATTCAAGTGTTGTAGTTTTGCCAGCAGGTTATTCAAACTTTTGGATGGGACCCGGGGATCAGGATACGCTGATGCAAAAAGATGGACCGGGGTGGCGAGATGATGACGACGCAAATACCGAGTGAGCTCAAATCCAATCAGTGAACCAAAACTATGGCCGAAAAAGGCAAACGGTAAATCAAATTGGGGATTCAGTTGATGGGCCAACAAAGAAATCAGGTTATCCAGATTATCCAGGGGTTGCTCTTCCATCCGATTTTCTCTACCTGGCAACTGTACCGGGCATACTTCAATAAAATCGGGGAACTCCTGCTGCCATTCACGATAAATGGAGGCGCCACCACCGCCATAGGGAAAACAAAACAAGCGAACTTGAGCATTTTCTTGTATTTTTCGATTGGTAATCCACAGATTTTCTGAACGGTTTTGTGGCGTAGGCTCTAGTGTCGCACCTAGCCATTGGCTTGATAACACATACTCAGCAATCTCATTAATGGATGGCCCTTGCATCATCAGTGGTACAGAATAAGTAACGTTCAAATTGGTTTCTATGATTCGGATTACCGCTAAGGCCATTAGCGAATCCATCCCTAATTCATGCAAGGATTGGAACGGGCTAATGTCATGTTGTGGCATCGAAAAAATTATCGCGAATTGTTCAGTCAAGTAATGAATCAATTGATGTTTACATGTTTCATAAGGCAAAGATAAATCGAGTTGGAATTGAGACTGAATCTCCATAATTTGATTAATTTGTAGGGTATCGTTGAGTAGGGTCATGCGTAGATCATGGCATTGAGCAATCACACAATAGTTTTTATCCAACAAGTACCAGTCCGCAATGATATGCTTCCCTTCTGGATGGAGTTCTTTTAATACAGTGTAAATGTATCGTTGGTCTTCTGCTGAGCCATACAATTCTATAGTGCCCATATGTGATGCAATATAGGGTTTAGACAATTGTTCTGGTAATAATAAAAAGAGTGTTTGAATGCAGGCATCGATGATTCCTGGATGCATTTGGGTTACAAATTGTTTTCCCCGCTCTGCAGCTTTAGGTTCGCGTAATTCACAAAACAATTCATTGCTATTTGCCCAATATTGATGGGCCCAACGAATGGTATCACCGGCGGGCATCCCCATCCCTGTGATGCGGTTGTAAAAAGTTTCCATAGTTCCTGAGGCAGGAAGTCCTTGCATTAGCTCGAGCTTGGCTTTTTCGAATTCGTTGCGAGAGGGAGCATGCAGAGCTAAAGTTCCAGTTGCATGTTCTATCCAATGTTCTTTGCCTTCACTGCTGAAAAAACGAAAAGATAATGCATTTTTTTCATCCTTTTCGATGATTAAGTGGACCAAGACTGTTTTTCCATCCAGAACTAATATAGGGGATAAATAATTAAGTTGATGTATGCTAAAGGATCCTGTTGTTTGGAGTTGCGCGGAGGCATACGCTAACATTTCCAGATAATAGCCTGCATGCAAAACATAAAAAGTATCCTGAATCTCGGGCATTGTTTTGGTATCAAAGACAAACTCAAATTGTCTTGCGGATAAGGGCGAAGAAAGGACTTTTCCCCGCATTGGATGGCTGGTACTGCCATGTTCGCTGGTTGATGTTTGCTCGAAAGTTGGCCAATGAGTTTTGCGCTGCCATGGGTAAAAAGGCATATCCAAAGGCATATAAGTTCGTTCTGCTTCAAATTTTTTCCAATCAACCTGCGCATGGTTTACATAGTTTTTGGCTAAAAGCGCTAAGTCTATAGTTGTAAACTCGGCAATTTGCAGCGGGCTGTTGGTTTTTTTTAGTTCATGATTGATAAATATCTGTTTATTTTTCGTGTGAGGATCGGCACGCAAAATTTCCAATTTTTGATGAAGATCCGCAATTGAAGTGCTGATTATGGCGAGACGATGTACGTAATGAGAGCGTTTGATATGGAGGTTATAGCAGAGTTGCGCCAGGTTCGTTTCTGGATTGTTTTTTAAAAAATCACACCAAAGCTCAATCAAAGCAGATAATGCAGCGGGTTCTTTTGCCGAAATGGTAAATAATTCTTTATCACGAGTGAGGGCCTGCGTGCATTCAGGTTGCTCATTTACAGAATGTTCTTGGAGTACAAGATGGGCATTGGCGCCACCAAAACCAAAGCCACTCACTCCCGCAATGCACTTATCACCATAGCGAGGTAATGGTTCTGTTTGATGCGGGATACGCAAAGAATAACGATCAAAAGGGATATGCGGGTTTGCCTCTGCAAAATTAAGGTGGGGGGGAAGCAACCCTTTTTTTAAAGCTAAAGCCACCTTAATCACACTGATAACACCTGCTGCAGGCTCCAGATGGCCTACGTTGGTTTTGACTGAGCTAATCCAGCAGGGTTTTTCAGGATCACGATTTTTGCCAATCACTTCGCCCAAAGCCTGCACTTCAATAGGATCGCCTAAAAAGGTTCCTGTTCCATGGCATTCGATATAGGCAATGTGCGCAGGGTCTGTTTTGGCGGCTTGATATGCGGAACGCAATAATTGTTCTTGTTGCAAACCGTTGGGAGCGGTTAAACCATTTGTTTTGCCATCTTGGTTTATTGCCCCCCCGGTGATCACGGCATAGATTTTGTCTTTATCCTTTAATGCTTTAGAAAGTGGTTTGAGCACAATGGATCCTGCTCCTTCTCCTTGCACATAACCATCTGCTTTTGCATCAAAAGTATGGCACTGTCCAGTAGGCGAGAGCATTGTTGCTTTGGCTAAAACCGAGTGAATGGAGGGTAATAAATTGATATTCACTGCACTGACTAGGGCGGTATCACATAATTTTGCGTGTAAGTTGAGGCATGCTAATTGAATAGCAATCAGTGAAGAAGAGCACGCAGTATCTAATACCAGGCTAGGCCCCCGCAAATCGAATAAATACGATAAGCGATTGGCTGCCATACTAATGGCACTTCCAGTAGGAATAAACAAAGCATCCATATCTGAGTCCAGCTTTTGTAGATGACTGAACTGGCTTGCGTATAAGCTGGAAAAAACCCCCATATTGGAGCCAGCTAAGGTTTCAACAGTTAAACCAGCGTCTTCAAGGGATTCATAAGCGACCTCCATTAAAATACGTTGTTGGGGGTCCATGCGCATTGCTTCGCGGGGGCTAATGCCAAAAAAATATGCATCAAACGCCTCAATCTGCTGTAAGTAACCACCCCAATAAGGTAAATTGGCATCACGTTGTTCAGGTTCTCGAGTTCCTTTTAGCAGCTCCCAACGTTCATTAGGGATTGGGGAAATGACATTTTTACCTTGGCATAATAATTCCCAAAATTCTTGAGGGGTATTTGCTGCGGGTAAACGACAGCTCATCCCTATAATTGCAACGGGATCTAATGATTTTTCATTTTGTTCCTGCAAAAGCTTTTTTAGCTTTTGAATCATTAACAATGATTTTTTTAAAGTAGTGGTATCATTCATAGGCCAGCTCTAGCTCTTTTAATTCCAATTCCAGTAGTTCATTGAGTTGTGCAGCGTTTAAGTGATCCAAATCAATGGTTCCTGCAGCGCTAAAAAGTGGAGCAGGATTGGACTCGGAGTTCACTTGCACTCGTTGCATGATGTAATTCGTCAATTGATTTAGGGTGGGGTAGCGGTATAAATCCATCGGTGCGACCACATCGGGAAAATGTTTACCCAGTGCCTCGGTATAATCGATGCCGGTAATGGAGTCCATCCCGTATTGCTGGAAAGGGGTTTCCCGATCAATTTCAGCCACGTCCAATCCCAATACGCTAGCAAAGAGATTCAGAACTAATGCCGTAATTTCCTCGGGGTTTAAAGTAGAAACGACCGCTATGGATGGGTTTGCAGCATACTCAGCAACAAAATAGTTAAAGAAATCCAGTTGTTTGGCTGTGGGATTCACGTGTAAGAATTTCTTCCATTGAATGTGACACACCGTAATTTCAGCAAGATTAAGCCTGAGCAGGGTATGAAATAGGGCAACTCCATTCTTAATACTTAGCGACGCCATGCCTACAGCATCTAAAAATGCATCATGATTATGTCGGTGACTCATTCCTTTTTCCGACCAGGCGACCCAGTTAATACTGGATGCAGGTAATTGCATACTGCGACGATATAAAGCAAGGCCACTCATAAATTCATTGGCTACGGCATAGGCACTAAGCCCAGCCATACCAAAATGAGGCACTGCTGCAATGGAAGAAAACAACACGAAGCACGACAATCGGGCTTGCAAAAAGAGTTCATGCAACACCAATGAGCCTTGTATTTTGACGCGTAATACATTGTTCCATAAGGCTTCATCCATATCCGCAATCGTGACATTATCCGTAGTGATTCCAGCCAAATGAAAAACGCCATCAATGGGCTGCTGCCATGTTTTTTCAGCATCCATAATCACCTGTTGCATTTGTTCTTTGTCAGCCACATCGACAGCCGCGTAGCGAACCTGTGCCCCTCGAGCTTCTAGTTGCTTGAGCCAGGTATTTTTTTCTGCAGTTTGAGCAGACAATTCGGTTGTTCCAGTAAGCAAGATAAAGCGTGTCCCTTGGGCTAGGATAGATTCTGCTATTTCATAACCTAACGCACCTAAACCGCCAGTAATTAATGCAGCAACAGGAGTTGTGTAAGAGAGTGCTTGTTCATGATTTTGTGGCATCTTATAAGGCATGAAACGAATGGTATAGCGTTGCCCAGCTCGATAGGCAACGTGATTTTGTTGCACTTGGTAATGAGACAATTCTTGAGCCAGGATCTTGGCATTTTGTTCCATCCCTGCATCCCTCTCCAAATCAAGCAGCAACGCTTGGTATTTTGCCTGTTCGGCGGCAAAAATTCGGGTCATGGACCAAAGATGATGTTGCCATATATTGACGGAGTCATGGGGATTCACGTGTTGGGCTGATTGTGAGGCAAGACAAAACGTCAGTTGATGCTGCCAAGAATGCTTAATCATGGCTTGGAGCAGGTATAACAATGTTTGAGTCGTATCCCCTCTAGTATAGGTTTCAGTAGGAGCTACTGCAGAACATACGTAAATAACTCCCTGTAAATGTTCTTGGTGCAATGCATGGATCGTAGCAAATAATTGCTCATAATCTGCTTTTTGCAAACCATTAATTGCGTATTCATCCTGATGAGTTGCTGCACCTGGGGTGCTTGCAAAACAATAAATACCGCCTGCAAACTGCTGCCTCAATGCAGGAATTGATTCTTGATCACAAAAAATCAACCATTTTCCCTCATTTTTTGACAATCCGGTCTGAGTGACTTGAGGATTTTTCTCCCATTGGGTCCTATAAAGCCAATCTTGGGCGTCAATCTCTGCGCTATTGCAGACTCCAGAAGGGATGCTTGGTTGCACGCGAGCTAATGCTACGGGTTGTGTTTCCACTTCCTTAGTGGGTATCCAGCAGCGTCGTTTCGTAAAGGGATAGGTAGGTAAGGAGATAATGTTGGGTGATTGGTGTGTGTATAATTGGTCCCAATTTATTTTTGCTCCGTTAACCCAATGTTGAGCTAATTCTTCATAGTGGGCGTTACTGATTAATTCGGCTAAATGAGCTGCGGGTTGGGGATTACTTTGTGCATTAGGATTTATCCAGAACTTAGAACCATTACCCTGAGGATAATTCGCCAAGGCTGTAAGCAACTCGTCTTTGCTGGTGACGAGCACTGCGAATCGTGCGGTCATATGCTCTCGTCCGGTTTGTAGCGTAAAGCATGCATCTCGAAGCCATTCTTTATTTTCTGTAGGGCAGTGTTGTAACAAATAGTGGTGCATTTGCTGTATTTTTGCTGCCAATCGCTCCTCATTTAATGCAGATAGTATGAAGACATACGGACCATTTACGGTATTCTGCTGTTTTCTTGGTGGTCGGTATTCTTCAATGATCATATGTATATTCGCGCCACCCGCACCAAAAGAACTGACTCCGGCACGACGCGGTAGATTATGGTCAGGCTGCCAATCGCTAAGCTCTTGTTGTACGTAAAAAGGTGAGTTTTGAAAATCGATAAAGGGGTTCAATTGGGCACTATGCAGCGTAGGTACTAATTTTTGGTGACGCATTTGTAAAAGGACCTTGGCCAATTGAGATATACCTGCGGCTGACTCCAAATGTCCAATATTCGATTTGACTGAACCTATCGCACAAAATTGCTTGTCTTCCGTAAAATGTTCAAAGGCATCTTGAAGACCACGAATTTCTATAGGGTCTCCTAAGGCCGTTCCTGTACCATGTGCTTCGATATAGGATACCGTTCGAGCATCTACTTGTGCCTTTTTTAAGGCTTGGAGAATCACCGTTGCTTGCGCATTGGGATTAGGAACAGTATAACCGCTGGTTTTACCCCCATGGTTCATACTGCTTCCTTTAATGATCCCATAAATCATATCTTTATCAGCAATTGCATCAGCCAAAGGTTTCAGCAGTACCGAGCCAACACCTTCGGCGGGTACATATCCGGTTCCTCCTTCAGCAAAGCTCGCACAACGTCCTTGTTCCGACATAAAATTAAAACTGCCTAGGAAGTGGTATTTACTGGGATGTAAAGATAAATTAACGCCACCGGCAATCGCCATTCTGCAATCACCTCGTAACAGGCTCTCGCACGCTAAATGGATTGCAGCCAAGGAGGATGAACAGGCTGTATCGACCACAAAGCTTGGACCGTTTACATCAAGAAAGTAGGAAATCCGGTTGGCTACGGAGAACGATTGGATATCCAGTGGCACACGATTTCCTTTTTGCCACTCCTCTGCAATAAACAGTGGGTAAAAATTATACGTCACGCCAGCAAAGACACCGACCGAATTGTTTGCTTTACGCTTTAATTTGTCACGCGTATAACCTGCATCTTCTAAAGTAGACCACACAGACTGCATGAATAAACGCTCTTGTGGATCCATAAGTCCAGCATCGCGTGGGGAGATATTAAAAAATAAGGGATCAAATTTATCGACATCAGGTATGAAGCCTCCATGCGGGAAATAATGTTCCTCACCTCCGATCACTACAGGGTACTCTTTATAATTCCAGCGCTCAGCCGGCACCTCGCCCACACAATCACGTCCTGTGCTTAAATTATGCCAAAACTCATCCATGGAGTTGGCCATTGGAAAGGTTCCGTTTAAGCCAATAATTGCAATATCCCGCGATGATTGGCTTGGGCATTCACGAGTTATAGTGATGGGGTGCGCGGTTTCTATTTCCTCTGGGATTGCTGTGGGTACCGCATGGAGTGCAGACACGAGACCAGACAATTTTTCTTTATGATTTTTTATGAAAAATTTGGCTAAATCATTTAATCGATTGCGTTCATAGAGTAATGTTTTGGGTAAGGTGCCAAAGTCTTTCTCCAAGCGATTGGTAATTTCCAAGCCAATTATTGAGTCAACGCCATAAACCTCATAGGTTTCATCCACTTGAATGCATTCAGGTACGGTACGTAATTTTTCTGCAAAGACGTGCTGTAAATAGGTTAATACCTGGCTGGAAAGATCCATTTCTGCTGGGATGGCTTGTTTGACTACCGGTGTGACGATTGCGGGTGTTGGTGTGGCATTTAATTCCTGGTCATACCAATAGCGTTGCTTGATGAATGGGTAAGGAGGTAAAGTACCTAATCGCGATATTTTTTCTCCAAAATAGACTTGTTGCCAGTCAATGACATAATGTTTCGTATAGAGATCAGCCAGGATAAATAATTTGTGGCGATACTGCTCTGCATTGTCTGGATGGTGCAACGCCTTAATTGCTGCTCGATATACTTCATCGAATACTGGTCCCTGAATTGTCAAAGTTTGACCTTCATTTAACATGCAATATTCTGGAGTTTCATGTTGGATTAACAAGGTCAACGCGTGGAGTAATGCATCAATAGAGTCTACTACCAGAGCACAACGGTACACAAAATGAGCACGACCAGCGTTTAGTGTGTAACTCAGGGATGGTAAGAAAACCGTTTCTTTATTTTGCTCGAGCCATTGGTAGAGATCCTCTATTTTTTGTTGCAAACTCTCTTGGTGTTTGGCTGAAAGTGCAATTAAATAATAGGGTTTTGTTGGATGGAGCTCAACGATGGTCTGGTGGGGGCGACCTTCTTCAAGAACAATATGTGCATTGGTGCCACCAAATCCAAAAGAGCTAACCCCTGCACGCAATGGAATATCATCTCCTGTTTTATTTTTGATGCGGCGCCAGGTTTGTGTCTCTTTAGCAATGTAGAAGGGGGTATTGGCTAAATTGATGTAAGGATTTAATTCATTTAAATGCAAAATTCCGGGTAGAGTTTCATGGGTCATGGCCATAATCAACTTGATGACTCCCGCTATTCCTGAGGCGGGTTCTAAATGGCCGATATTGGTTTTTACAGAACCTAAAGCAATTGAGTTCGGTTTGATTTCAGATGTAAGTAGGGTGGTAAACGCACGTTTCAATCCTTCGATCTCTACCGGATCACCTAAAGCGGTTCCTGTACCATGAGTTTCAATGTAGGTCACCGTGTCTGGATTAAAATTGGCTTGTGTGTAAGCACGAATCAATAACTCACTTTGTGCGGCAGCATTCGGTGCTGTCAGAGATTGCGCTTTGCCGCCATGGTTGACTGCGGAGGCTTTAATGACCCCATAGATATGATCCCCATCTTGTTGCGCTTGCTTTAAAGGCTTTAGTAAAAGCCCGGCTACGCCTTCCCCTTTGACATAGCCATTGGCCGCCTTATCAAAAGTCTTGCAACGTCCATCTGCAGATAAGGCACCTAATTGGCTGGTAACTACTAGGGTATCTGGGCTTAATATAAGGCTTACGCCGCCGGCAATTGCCATATCGCATTCACCATGGCGAATGGCTTGTACCGCGCGATGTATCGCAACCAGCGCACTGGAACAGGCCGTATCAATGGACTCACTTGGACCTTGGAAATTAAAAAAGTAGGAAACACGATTGGCGATCATGCTATGCGAGTTGCCTGTAGCGATAAATCCATGATGTTCTTTTTGTTGTTTGGCAATTAACGTTTGATATTCACTAAACTCTACTCCGGCAAAAACCCCAATGTTCTGTGAGGATAATGCAAAGGGATCATAGCCTGCGTCTTCAATGACTTTCCATGCGATTTCCAAAAAAAGTCGTTGTTGTGGATCCATAAGATTTGCTTCACGGGCTGAAATATTAAAGAAGCCTGCGTCGAATTGATCGAAATTGTTGATAAAAGCACCCCATTTGGAGTTACTTTGATTGGCTTCAATGCCGTAATGATCACGCCAGTCCCAGCGTTCTGCAGGGATCTCCGTCACTAAATCATGCCCATCTACCAAATGCTGCCAAAATGAGCTTAGGTCATCTGCTTGAGGGAAAATTCCTTGCATCCCTATAATCGCAATCGAATCCGCCTCATCGGTTACTATCCGTCTCGATTTTACTGGATGAGTATTGACGCGCAGTTGGGTCACCTCATGGTGTGTTGGTGCCACTGCCTCTGGAAATTGATTGATAAGATATTGGCTGATTGATGAGATGCTGCTGTGAGTAAAGAAAACCGCAGGGGTGAATTCTATCGCGTAGTGCTCCGTAATCTTTTTGGCCAATTCAATAAAATGCACTGAATCCATGCCGTAATCACCAAGATTTTTTTCTATGGCAATTCGGTGTTGGGTCAATTTCAATATTTGAGTTACTTCTCGTATCAGAAAAGAATTTACTTTATCCGAAAGCCCATTTGGGGTGAATGTCCCGTTGATTGGCTTTTCTTGAGCAGAAGTATGTTGCTCCTCATCAGAATACCAATAACGTTCTTTGGCAAAAGGATAGGTGGGTAAGGATAGTTTTTTCCTGGATTCACCTGTATGGATTTGCTGCCAATCCAGATTTTGGCCTTCTACATAAAATTTTGCCAGTGCCAGCAAAGCCTCTTGATATTGAGCGGCTTGTGACAATTGCTGCATTACTAAAGGCAAAAGCGTTGTGTTGATAAGGCGGTTTTCAAAGGTATTGCCTGCATGTTGCTGGATCAACAAGTGAGTCGGATTTTGTCCTGCTTTAAATTGTTGAATTAAACTGATTACCTCATCAAGCGAGCTTGCGACCATGGCGCAACGATACTCAAAATGACTTCTGCCTGCATTTAAGGTGTAACTAACCTGTTCTAGCTGTGCTGATGGATTTTGCTCAAGCCATGCCAATAAATCATCGAGACGTTGATTTAAGGCGAATTCGGTTTTGGCCGATAGCGTGAGCAAATAATGTGATTTGTTCCTTGTCGAAGAAGAAAATACCTCTGGTGCTTCAGACAAAATCAAATGGGCATTAGAACCTCCAGCACCAAAAGAGCTGATCCCCGCAATTCGCGGCATAGTGGGTATGGGTTGTTTCCACTCACTGACGGTTTGCTGCACCCTAAATGGGGTGAGCGACCAGTCGATGTTGGCATTCAAGTTGGTTGAGAAAAGCGAAGGGACTAAAGTACGGTGTTGTAGTTGCAAGACTACTTTGGTGACTGCAGCAATCCCTGCGGCAGACTCACAATGTCCGATATTCGATTTGACTGAACCAAGAGCACATTGGTGTTGCATGGATTGACCGAATACTTTATTTAATCCGGCAATTTCAATAGGGTCGCCCAGCGAAGTTCCTGTGCCATGTGCTTCGATATAACTGACATGTGCTGGGTCAACCTTGGCTTGTCGGTAGGTTTCTGCAAGTAACTCGGCTTGAACATTGGGGTTGGGTACTGTGTAACCGTTGGTTTTGCCACCATGATTAAGATGACTTCCCTTAATTACCGCGTAAATAAGGTCGCCATCTTCGAGTGCTTTATCTAGGGGTTTGAGCAAGACTGCCCCTACGGCTTCGCCAGGAACATAACCATCGCCGCCTTCACCAAAGCTGCGGCAATGTCCGTCACTTGCTAAAAACTTTCCATGACTTAGCAAAAGGTATTTATTGGGATGCAGTGATAGATTCACCCCACCAGCAAGTGCCATCTCGCATTCGTCCTCATGAATGCTTTGACAAGCTAAATGGATGGCAGTAAGCGAAGAAGAGCACATGGTATCCAGCGCAATACTCGGACCATGAAAATCAAAAAAATAAGAAACCCGATTAGCAATAGAAGCAAACACCGAATTTGTCGGGACAAACTGACCGGAGGATGATGAATCATGGGCAAACAACTGATATTGGCCATACATCACACCAACATAGACCCCAATTTTTTTCCTAACTAAGGCTTCCCGAGCATAGCCGGCATCTTCTATGGTTTTCCATGCGGTTTCTAAAAATAAACGTTCCTGTGGATCCATGAGGGCCGCTTCACGTGGGGAAATATTAAAAAAGAGGGGGTCAAATTGATCCACATCCTTTAAAAAACCACCCCATTTACTGTACATTTTACCTGGGCGGTCCGGATTGGCATCAAAATAATCTGCTAAAGCCCAGCGGTCCTGAGGAATTTCGGTAATACAGTCTTTTCCTGCATACAGATTGTGCCAAAATTCTGTTAAATCCTGCGCCCCAGGATAGCGTCCACTGATCCCAATAATCGCGATATCCTGTGATTTTGAGATATTTTTCCTCGAATTAAGTCGTCTTGGTGCGGTCATTAAGCTTTGGGGCGCTGTGGTTGAGTGAGGGGACTCAGTCATTTCCGACCATTTCTGAGTTGATATTGGTGCTTGATCGGGGGCAATTCCCTCTCCGTACGGGGAGAACAATGGCGCATGAGATAAATGTTGAATCAATTCATGGGGGTAATGCTCCATGAAGTATTCAGTTAAGTCGGCCATGGTCTGGCATTCAAAAAATAAGGTTTTGGGTAATGCAGTGAACTCTTTGGCCAAGCGTTGATTAAGTTGAATAATCATTAAGGAGTCGATGCCGTACTGTTCGAAAGGCGTATCTCCATCAATACGTTCTGGTGAACACTTTAAGGTCTCAGCGAGTATATTCTTTAAAAACGCTTCAGCTTGTTCACGTAAATTGGGCATTACGCCTTTGGAAGAAGTGATGGATTGCCTCACCATGGAATTTTTTTGCAGTGCATGCCTGAGTTTTTGCTGATAGCCTGGAAGAACAATAAAATTTGCACCAGAGTGCTGTAACGCGTGCACGAAAGCACTCAATCCTTGCTCAGTGGATAAACTCAGAACACCTAAAGCATGCTCAAGCTCCCGTTGATATTCGGGAGCAATCTGTAAACCTCCTTCTTCCCAAAGCGGCCAATTAATTGAAAGAGTATGTCCATTACAGTGCCCCTGAGCTCTTTGTTGCTCCCGTGTGTAGGCAAATTCATCAAGAAAACAATTGGCATAGGCATAGTCACTTTGTCCTAAATTTCCAAACACTGCTGCGGCGGATGAAAAGAGAATGAAAAAATCTAAAGGTTCTGTACATGTTGCCGTATGCAAATTGCAGGCACCAAAAATTTTGGGGGCGACAACCTTTTCTATTTCAGGTAGTGTTTTATTGACAATCAATCCGTCTTGAGTCAGTCCTGCAGCATGAATAATGCCATTTATTGCACCAAAGCGTTCTTTAATGATTTGAATCAGTGTGTGCACTTCTTCGTAGGACGATACATCTGCTGATATATAAGCTACCGAGGCGCCGTTCTGTTCCAGTTCTGCGATTCTTTTTTGATGTAGTTCAGACAGCGGGGAACGACCTGTTAATACCATTTTGGCTTGATAATGTTTGGCCAAATACGTAGCAAATAAATAGCCCAGCCCGCCCATGCCGCCAGTAATTAAATAAACACCGGATTTCTTGAGTTTTGGCGGTGTTTCTTTTAGTGAAGGGAGCGGGACATAATCTCTGATATATCGCTGATTCTGTTTCTCATAGCGGACATAAATCTCATTTTGAGTTAATTCATTGGTCAGTAGGCTAAGATCATGTAATTCAATTAAGCGACACGAGATGTTGGATTGTTCTTGATGCAGGCACTTTGCAAATCCATCCAATGCCCGCGAAAAAATGGAGGGATTTTTAACGATACCCACTAATTGTATGGGCTGTTTGGGTTTTAATTTACTGATTTGGTTTACTACAGCATGGACCAGATAATAGGTTTGCTCAATTTTTTCTTGAATTTCTGTCGTTGAAAGAGACTCACTATGGAGTTCTTCCAGATCAATAATAATACACTCGCTCAGTACATCAATGTTGATATTTAAATGAGAAGGTTCTTTTAGGAGTTGGTACGAGACAGTGCGATCGGTGAATTGGGCCCTTATTGCGAGCACTGATTGTTCGTTATGGCCTAAAATCAGAATGGAGTCTGGATGTTTTCGGGTTGCTCCTTGCGCAGGCTGGGGAATCCATTGAGGGGTATAATAAGCTACCGTGGCTGCAGGTTCATGCACTGGATATAAGCTAAATCCAGTAATGACTAATAAGAGAGCTCCTTCAGCATCTGTGACTTGAATATTAAATGTCGGCATATGCTGACGGTCTGCCGTCGAAATCTGGTTCGCATGTACATAACAGCGATTTGGCAGCGGCTTATAAATATCTACTTGCTCAATAGAAAAGGGTAGATAAAGCACTTCATGATTTTTAAGCAGTACCTGGGTAGTTTGTAAGATTCCATCCAATAAACAGGGATGTAGTACTAACTCATGATGTTGAGTCGCCAGGTTTGCAGGCAAAGCAATTTCAGCTAAAAGATGATGCTCATCAAAATGTATGCTTTGAATGACTTGAAAACTGGGGCCGTAGGTTATCCCTGCATGATTAAAATAGTTGTAAATGACTTTGGGATCTTGAGTATAAGGCAATGTCGATTTTAATTCGTGTAGCTCAATTGAGTAGGGCGGGGCATCGGAAGAATTATCCGTATAATGAATCATTCCACGCACATAAGAAACTGCTTCGTCTTGGTCAGTAATGGAAAATGAGACAGTATCCGTTTCCGGAAATAAAACGACATGCAGTGGGGTGGCCAAATCCGGATTTTTTATTGGCCTTTCCCAAATGATTTGGCTTAGAGTCGTCACTTGCTGATTTTTCGCCGCCATATTGGCGGCAATGCGAACCATTTCCAAACACACCGCACCGGGCAAGACTGATTCTTTGTTAATCAAGTGATCGCGCAAATAAAATTCATTTCCAGTAAATCGTTTACTAAAAGCAGACGAGGAGAAGGTAGAAATATTCTCATCAATCAAGGTATGCGGGTGATGTGCATTATTTTTGATATCGACCCAATGCGATTCTTTGGCGAAAGGATAGCTGGGAAGCGATATTTTTTCCTGATACTCACCGTAGAGGGCGCGCCAATCAATGGATTTGCCTTTGAGGTAGTCGTGGCATAGTTGCGTTAAATCAGCAGGTTGATGATTGGTATTGGATAATTCATAATCAAGTAAGTGCGCTTGGATGTCCTGGCTGGATAAAATAGACCTTAATTGTTTCTTTAATTCCGCAATGGTTTTCACCATCACGCAAAAACGTTTGCTAAAATGTTGTCTCCCGGCATTTAAAGTATAACTGAGTGCTGGCAGAGTGGGTAAATTCTTTGGGTTCTCCAACCAATTGAGCAGATCAATTATCCGTTGCTGCAATCCATTGAGAGTCATTGCTGATAAGCAAATAAGGTGTACAGGATGCTTAGGAGGTGAAACGGGTGTTCGTTCGGGAGGTTCCTCAAGAATAATATGCGCGTTCGCTCCCCCAAAACCAAAGGAGCTCACTCCCGCCCTTCTGGTTTTACCCGGGACTTTTGACCATTGAGTGGGTCTATCAACGAGATAAAATGGACTGTTCTCAAGTTCGATGTAAGGATTTAATTCATTTAAATGTAAATTAGCCGGTAGCTTTTCATGCTGCATGGCTAATAAAGTTTTTATAATCCCCGCGATTCCGGCTGCAGATTCCAAATGACCAATATGAGTTTTCACTGCTCCTAATCCACAGTAGTGTTGTGGCAAAGAGTCAATGTTTTGCTCTAAGGCCAAGTATTGAAATGCTTTTTTTAAGCCGTTAATTTCAATGGGATCACCTAGTGGTGTACCGGTGCCATGGGTTTCAATGTATTGAATGCTGTCAATGGGTACTTGCGCCCGCTGGCATGCTGAAATAATGACTTCTGCTTGGGCATTGGGATTAGGTGCAGTGAGGGTATTCACATGTCCTCCGTGATTCACCGCTGTGCCTTTAATTACTCCATAGATATGATCCCCATCTTGCAATGCCTGCGATAATTTTTTTAATAAAATGGCACCTGCCCCTTCGCCACGAACATAACCATTGGCGTTTTTATCAAACGTTTTGCAACGTCCATCGTCACTGAGCATCCCTGCCTGCTGAGCTGCAATAAAAGAGGTAGGGGTAATTAACGTATTCACTCCTCCTGCAATTGCCAGCTCACAATCGCCTTGCAAAATAGCGTGCACTGCTTGGTGAATGGCCACTAAGGAGCTCGAACATGCGGTATCAATTGCCTCACTGGGTCCGCGCAAATTTAAAATGTAGGAAATACGATTTGCAATCATACTGTGCATCGTACCGGTAGTCAGATAGGCATCCATAACCTCATTTTTTTGCAATAACTCAGCATAATCATGATTAAATACCCCTACAAATAATCCTGTTTTCAATACCGCAAGGGATGAAGGAGTATATCCAGCGTCTTCAATTGTTTTCCAGGCGATCTGCAAAAATAATCGTTGTTGCGGATCAATAAGTTCTGCTTCGTGAGCTGAAATATTAAAAAATGCCGCATCAAATTGATCGACCTGTTCAATAAAACCACCCCACCTCACGGTTAAATCATGCCAGTTCCAGCGAGATAAAGGGACCTCACTGATGCAATCTTTCCCTTGACATAAATTATCCCAAAAGGTATCCACATCAGGTGCTTGTGGAAAAATACCGCTCATTCCTATGATGGCGATGTCCTTTTGACTAAGATCTCTAGTGGAGGGTTGCTGTTCCTCTTCAGGATCGGCTAAAACCGTTTTTGCTTCCAATAATTCGGTATAAAACTCTGCTAAAGTGGCGTATTCATACAAAGCTGCAGGAGAAATGGCGAGTTGATAGGTTTCATTAAGAACACTGGTGAGCTGAATGATATTAATCGAGTCAAAGGAATAATGGCTTAATGGTGCATGCAAGTCGATTTCTTGCGCCTCTTTGTTTAATACTTTAGCGATCAGCGTGATGAATAGGTTTTTACTATGCGCTTCATTTTGCTTGGTTATGGCCTTTATGGGCTCATTTTGTATTAATACCGCAATACTTTGTTCATTAAAGAGTAATTCGGCTTTCTTTCGTTGTAATTTGCCACTTCCGGTTTTGGGAATTGCCCCCTTTGGGCTTAACAGGACTTCATGAACATCCAGCCCGTGATGTTTGGTGATCGCATGACGAATTGTGTTTTTGATCTCAGGATAGAGCGACTTATCTGTCTCTTCCGACAATTCCTGAACTACGATAATTTTTTCTTTACCTTTAATTTCTGTAGAAAAGACCACTTGGGGGAGTTTGATCTGGAATGGGGTTAGTGCATTGGCGACGGTAGCTTCCAAGTCAAGAGGATAATATTTTTTGCCATAAACGACGATGACTTCTTTTAACCGTCCAGTTAAATAAATTTCATCGTCAAAGATAAATCCCAAATCTCCGGTTTTGAAATAGGGTAAATCACCGCCAGATACGGTCGCATGAAATACCTCTTGTGTTTCCTCAGGACGTCGCCAATAGCCTTCAGCCAGCGATTTGCCTGATAACCAGATTTCACCGGTTTCTCCGTGAGCGACAGGCTGTTTCGTTTGAGGGTGAACAACAATGGCCTGCAGTCCTGGTAATAATTTGCCGCTACTGACCAATTGTCGTTGTGCATGCTCTTGCAGTGGTAACGAGCGGGGTTCACAGCCAAAAGACGTTACGGCAATTGCTCCCGATAATTCGGACATCCCGTAGGCTGAACAGAATTGTTTTAACTCAAAACCACATACTTTGAATTTTGCGGCGAAACGAGTAAGGGTTTGATATTGAACCATATCGCCACCATTAATTGCTACGTTCCAATGTTTTAAATTAAGCGAGGCAAGCTCTTCATCCTGAATGTCGCGCACGCAAATATCATAACCAAAATTGGGACAACCGCTATGGGTGACACGGTAGGTTGAAATGGCAGATAACCAAGTAAGCGGCTTATTAATAAAGGCTGAAGGCGGCATAATAATGGCCAGTGTGCCATGATATAGAGGTACTAGAATCCCACATACCAATCCGTAAACATGGGTATGGGGAGCCCAGGTTAAGGTGATACTTTTCTTGGTGTAATGCCAAACTTTAAGGGTTTCTTGCAAACTATGTTGTAAATTACCATGGGTGATTATTGCTGCTTTAGGAGTAGAGGTTGACCCTGAGGTATATTGTAAATAGGCGATGGTATCCTCAGTGATATGAAGGGCTTGATAATCGTTAGCCGGTTTGTTTTTTAGCCTATCCGTGGCAAATACAGGTACTTTTTTCTTTAGAGTCGTCTTAATACTGGAACGAAATTGATCGAGGCTTAAAACGGCAGCAATATCCGCATCGTCAGCTATGCTGTTCAGAAAATCTTCGTATTTGGCAAATTCATCGATTTTAGGGCAGGGTACTGGCACAGCAATGACACCTGCATACCAACATCCTATCAAACTGACTATAAATTCAATCCCTGTAGGGTAAAGAAGGACTACACGATTGCCCTTCATCTGTTGGGTTTGTAAATGGGCGGCAATCATTCTGGCTTGATGATCCAACGCGCCAAAAGTGAGACTTGCAGTCGGATGTTTTCCATCTTCTAAATAGAGAACTGCTTCAGATTGAGGATGTTTTTGAGCTCGCTTCTGTACTCGATTAATAATATTTTGCATATGCAACTTCCATTTTGCTAAATCGATTATCTGAACTTGCATCATGCTATCAATACTCTTAGTTAATGTCATCTTTATATTGAGGGATGATGTTGTAACCTGGGTGTAGTATCTGAAGTTTGGGCTCTGGCCCAACAAAACTCGAAAATAGATTTGCGTTTAGAGAAAGTGTTGGGCTGAGGCCCAACCTGCTGCAGTCAGGCTACGAGATTTTTCAGAAGTGATGGGATGCACTGGCTTCACCAATTCGTTAGTGCCTCGTAGTTATTTTTGGAGTGCGTTTTTAAAAACTCGGAAAACTCTTTGACATCCAGCGGTTGACTGAAGTAATAACCTTGCATGATGTAACATCCATTTTCTTTTAAGAATTTAATTTGCTCTAGGGTTTCTACTCCTTCTGCCAAGCAATCAATATTCATCCTATGTGCCAAGGCAATGGTATTGCTTACGATGTTTCTACTATCAATACTCACGTCAATATCTTGAATAAATGTTTTATCAATTTTTATTTTATTGACTTTAAAGAGCTTAAGATTACCAAACTCTGAGTAACCTGTACCAAAGTCATCAATGGCCAGGGAAATACCCATTTCCGTAAATTTATTAATAATTGGAATGGCTTCATTTTGAAATGCATTCGACTCCGTGAGTTCTAACTCAAGGTACTTGGGAGAAAGTTTCAGATCAGCTAAAATTTGTGCAATATGCTCGACCAGATCATGTTGTACTAACTGTTTCGCTGACAAATTAACGGACATAATCAATTTAAATCCACTGTTATGCCATTTTTTCAATTGTTGGCAAGCAGTGCTTAATACCCATTCACCAATGGGAAGAATCATGCCGTTTGTTTCTGCTAAGGGGATAAACTCCATTGGGGAAAGCAATCCTAACACGGGATTATTCCAGCGCACTAAGGCTTCTGCACCACAAATAGTCCCGGTTCGTAAGTCAATGAATGGCTGGTAATTTAGGATTAATTCATTGTTTTCAATCGCCCGATAGAGTTGATTTTCAATGTTTAATTGTCTCGTAGCATCGGCGGTTATTATCGTATTATAAACACGAACACTATTGCCTCCGCGCTCTGTGGCAAGGGTGCGTGCCGCTTCTGCATGTGTAATCAGTGTGTCTACATCCCGGCCATCATCGGGAAATACACTGATACCAATACTTGCGGTTAAATTCAATTCTTGTTGTGCTACATAGACAGGATTATCTAATACAATAAATAAATCCTGAGTACATTCTTCTATTTCCAGAATGTCGATGATGGGATCAATTAGAATAACAAATACATCTTTACGTAATAATGAAAAGAAATATTTGGAGTTCTTTTCTGCAAGTTGACTAAACCGTTGGGCAATACGATGAATAATGGTGGCGGATGCGTGATGACCGATACTGTCATTAATTTTCATCATATTGTTTAATGAAAAGCAGGCAATGGCAAATTTGTGATGATCTTTAACGGCTCTTTCGGCTACATTATTTATGTGTTCATAAAGAAAACGTTCATTAGGTAAATCGGTTAATAAATCATGCGTCGCCTGGTAGGTGACTAATTTTAATGATTTTTCTAACGCTTCAGTGCGTTCTTTGACCCGTTGTTCCAAAAGAGCATTCAAGTTTTCCAGTTTATGGCTCAGTAAAGCATTTTCATAACCCAAACGAAATAATTTTAAAATGATTCTATTGGCTACAAAGCAGGCAATGAGCATAAAGATTCCAAGTATCACAAATGAACCAGTAATTGACATACTGATATTGCCCGCTTGAGAATGAAATGCACTGATGGTTATATAAGAATGATATAAAATAGTAGGGGTAAGCAAACAAACAATGCTGGCAATTCCCATGGTTAAATCAATTGCTGTCGAGAACGAAAAACAAATCAAAACCGCAGATAAAAAGATAATGGTGGTCATCTGTTGATGCATTCCATCATCCATAAACACAATGCCAATGCTGCTCCATATCAGACATATTAAAATGACGATGTAGAGAAAACCTCTTCGACACTTAAGAATTTCTTTACGGCTTATATGTTTGTATTCAAAGCGTAGGGCCCATAATACATTGAGTAAGTTGGCAATCACCAAAAGACTATACCAAGAAATGATTAATACAGGTTGGGTTGTATTATAGATAGCAAGAACATAAAGGAAGGCACCGCAGATATTGGCGAAAGCGCCAAGTTTAACCATGCTGTGAAATGATTTTGCGGTTTCATAATCAATTTTCCGATTGATTTCATGTTGTTCATCGGAAGTTAGTTGTGGTGCCTCGACAAATTTATGTGCATTGATGGGCCTCGACATATAAGCTCCTTGCTCTCTATAAAAGTGGTAGAGTCACTTTCCCATTCCTTATATAATATAGTATATCTATTTTTTTGCTTAATTGCTTAAAATTATTCAAATTGTTAAGATATAAAGCATGGCCTCCAAAACGCGTTGTTCTTGTATGCGTGCAGGAATTTTTTCCTGTTTAACGAGTTGGAACTGATTTTGTTCTACTAATTTTTTGATGTAGTCCGGATGATGGCTGAAACGAGCAGTTGTTTCAAGCGACCAGGGATTCTCCAAGCTGATTTCTGTAGTAAAAATAAAATACCCTTTGGATTTCAGATGTTGATGAATTGTATGAAATAGCGCATCGAGCTCACCAAAATAGGGTAGGACATCGGCGGCAATAATCAAATTATACGTTGCCTTGTTTTGCTCCAGAAATTGATTGAGTTCCGCTTCCACCAAATTATCATAGATTACCTTTGACTTAGCCTGGGCCAGCATTTTTTCAGAAATATCAACCCCGGTTAAGTGTTTACTGACTTCACGAAGAACAATCCCAGTTAAACCCGTTCCACAGCCTAAATCCAAGGTATGGGTGTTTGCAGGTAATTCTAATTGGTGAATTACACGTGCTATGTGTTGTGGGATGGAATAGTTTAACGTGCCTTTCATGTGTTGATCATAATAAAGCGCGTAGTTATTAAATAAATTATGGGCATACTCAGGAGTCGTTGTTGCTTGTTTATTTCTGGTAAGAGCGGAGAGCATGTGGGCGCTTATTGTATCTTCTGGATTAATCTCCAGAGCACGTTCTAAATATTCTTTGGCTTTAACTTTTTGTTCCAATTTAAGATAAATCGCGGCCAGATTGTTGAGAGAGGAGGTATGAGTGCTCTCTAACTCGAGTATGTGATCAAAAAGAATAATGGCTTCATTTAAATGGCCTAAAGCCATTTGGGCTACGCCGGAATTGTATAAATATTCAATATTATCCGGTTCTTTTTGCAGTAATACGTCATAATGCATGAGTGCATTCTCGAAACGATCATGATGCATAAAGGTCGCAGCTAAGTTATTGCGTGCCTCGATGTTCTCATTGTCCAAGGCTAATGCCTTACTAAAATAATCAATTGCCAATTGGTTTTGCTGCCTTTTTAAAGCGATCACTCCTAAGTTGGAAAGCGCTTCTATTTGCTTACTGTCTTGCTCTAACACGTTTTGAAATGCTTCTTCTGCTTCGGCCAGCGCATTTTTTTCCAGATGTAAAACACCGAGATAAAACAAGGCTTCAGTATGAAAAGGATTTAAGGAGACTACATTATTAAATTGGGTTTTGGCTGCATCCAATTGATTATTTTGCAGCAATAATAAGCCTAAATTAAAATGTGCTGCACTAAAATCAGGTTCAGCATGAACTGCTCGGGTATAATGTAATAGCGCTTGGGGATAATTATGTTGTAATGCATACACCGTGGCCAAGTTATTATGAGCTTGAGCATAATCCGGTTTCAGTTTGATGGCCTGTTGATAGTATTCAATTGCCTTATCCAGGCGGTGCAGTTTTTTGTACGCATTCGCTATGTTATTAAGCAAACTTGCATTCTCTGGATTTAACGAGAGTGCTTGTAAGAGATAGAGAATGGCATTATCCATATCCCCTAACTGAGCATAAGTAAGCCCTAAAAAATGCAAGGTATTAAGATGCTTAGGTTCTTGTAACAGGATTTGTTCATAAAGGCTAATGGCTTGGGGCAAATGTCCTTCATATTGGAACTTATATGCTTGCGCAAAGAGTGCATCAGTGTCCATCATCAATTCTTAATTAGAGTACGCAGTTGCTTTAATGCTTGTGCGCGGTGACTGATATTATTTTTAATTTTAGCAGGTAATTGAGCTACTGTGCATTGAAAGTCAGGAATATAAAAAATGGGATCATAACCAAATCCACTGTCGCCAACAGCGTGAGTGTGGATCATCCCTTTGCATAGTCCTGTGGCGATGATTGGCGTAGGATCATTGGCATGCTGTACTAATGCTATGGCACAATAAAACCATGCTTCCCTCTGTTGTGAGGGAATATGAGTCATTTTTTCCAAGAGTAAATGGATGTTTTCCACATCGGTTGCATTATCGCCGGCATAGCGAGCAGAATAAATACCCGGTTCGCCATTTAAGGCCGGTACTACTAAGCCCGAATCATCCGCTAAAGCAGGTTTACCTGTATGTAGACTGGCATGACGTGCTTTAATTAGTGCATTTTCAATAAAGCTTAAGCCATTTTCTATGGCATCAGTGACACCTAAATCGCTTTGTGGGATACATTCTATTGGTGCTAATAAATCGCGTAATTCTTTAATTTTACCGGAATTGCTGGTAGCGAGAATAATTTCTTTCATAATTTAAGCCATAAAAAGTAGTGGAATATAGCCTGGACGAAGCGCCGCGGGCAACCCAGCATTTTGCATTGTACTCCGGGTGAAGGGGATTATAGTGCTTCTCAACAGGCCTCTTTAAACCTATTTTAAAAAGAATAGTGCAGTTTAACGTGGTGATTACAAAATAGAAATTAAATTTATCCTGATTCCTGTATCCAACACTAAATTGCAATCAAATCTTTTCTTAATTTTAACCACTAAGCTGAGCAAAAAGTAAACGGTTTAAATAGCTTTATAACAGACTTTAGGCTAAAATAAGTTTTTTATTGGAGCACTGATGATGCCTATTACACATCTTTTATTGGCTCTTTTAGTCGTTTTGATTTGGGGGGTAAATTTTCTTTTTGTTTCCTTTGGACTGGAAGAAATTTCACCTCTGCTACTGTGTGCGCTACGTTTTTTATTTGCCAGTGTGCCGGCTGTATTTTTTGTCAAAATACCTCATGCGTCATTTAAGGAGATTGTCTTATATGGCTTTGTCATGTTTGCATTGCAATTTGCCTTCCTATTTATCGGCATGAATGTTGGTATGCCAGCTGGAATGGCGTCTTTACTCATGCAGACCCAAGTATTTTTTAGTATGTTTTTCGCAGTAATTTTTTTGGGTGAGCAGCCCAATCTAGGCCAGATTATAGGTGCCCTGGTTGCTTTTGCGGGGATTGGTTTAGTTGCGATGCATTTTGACAGTGATATCTCTTTGCTTGGTTTTATTTTTATTCTTGCTGCTGCCGCAACATGGGGCTTAGGAAATCTGATCACCAAGAAAATTAAAGGCAGTAACAACAACATGATGGCAATTATTGTGTGGGGGAGTTTTGTTGCCTGCATCCCGATGTTTCTTTTTTCTTTGATATTTGAGGGCGCATCGAGTTTTGTTTATACCTACGAACATATAAGTTGGCGGGGTACATTATCATTGTTTTATATTGTTTTCGCTTCGACCTGGATAGGTTATGGGGTTTGGAACTGGCTCATTGCTCGTTATCCTGTGGGAATGGTCGCGCCCTTTACTTTGTTGGTTCCCATTGTGGCAATGATTAGTTCGGTTTTCGTATTGGATGAACCGTTCCAACTGTGGAAGCTCGCTGCAGGATTATTAGTGATTGGTGGCTTGTTCATCAATATTTTGGGGGCTCGCTTTTTTCCTGTAAAAACACAGACAGAAGCAGCTTTAAGGTAAAAAATGTAACGACCTTCATTTTACGTGAAACGTGTGTGCCCTGTTGGTGAGCATTTTTCTAGCATACACACGTTTCGGATTCTTCTCTGCACTCAGGCTACAATATTACCGTTAAAATGATATATCATATGCTTTTGTTACAAAGTATTGGCGCTTGATTGTGATTGATTCGAAAACTATTGTTCTATGTGCAGATGACTTTGGTTTGGATTCCGGGATTTCGGAAGGTATTTTAAAATTAGTACATATAGGGCGTCTGTCTGCTGTAAGTTGCATGGTGAATATGCCGAGTTTTATTCCTCATGCCAAAGAGCTGCTCTCTTTAAAAAAATGTAAGCACATCCAGATTGGTTTGCATTTTAATCTAACGGAAGGTTATTTAGCATCCAACCCACAACAATCATCTTTTACATTACATGAATTGTTGATTAAGTCGCATCTGCACGCGCTGAAATTATCTTTTATTGCAAAAGAATTTTTAGCTCAATTGGAGCAGTTCATAGATATCATGCAACAACCGCCTGATTTTATTGATGGCCACCAGCATGTGCATCAATTTCCAGGGATACGGAAAGTCATTTTGGATCTTTATGAACAAAGATTGAAAAATTATGGAACTTTTGTTCGCGCTACTTGGCCGTCCATTAATTTGCCGCAAAGTCGATTTAAAGCAAAAGTATTGGCGTTTACAGGAGGTAAGGCATTACTGAAGCAACTGATAGATTTGGGCATTCCACATAATCGTTACTTCTCGGGCATTTATGATTTTGCACCTGATGCAAATTATCGAGAGTTGTTCAGAAAGTGGATGAGTTTAGTTAAGGAAAACACACTGATTATGTGTCATCCAGCAGATAAAGTGAGCCCTGTTGATCCTATATCCCCTGCACGTTTAAATGAATTTAATTATTTTTTAAGCGAAGAATTTTTAAAAGATTGTGATGAATTTCAGGTTCATTTAGCCCAAGATGAACATGCATTTTTCCCATCATCTCAGGCGTAGCGAGGGATCTTTCCTCGCAAGTCGGGGCTGCGGCGCAGGGATTCTCTCATCATTCGTGGATGACAGGGATAGTAAACAGGCTGCAGGTTAAATTTACTCGTCTTTTTTTTTTATGTATTATCGCTTTTAGACCATTGGAAGTCGTTTAAAAAAAGGAAGAATACCTTGAATAATTTTTTTTGGATCTCTTGTGGCGCGATCATTGGTGCGAATTTGCGTTATTTAGTGAACCGTTTTTCCGTCAAATATTTATCTGCAGGTATTCCTTTTGGAACATTTATTGTTAATCTTACTGGAAGTTTTATCCTTGGTTTTTTTATGACCTGGACTTTAGAGCGGGTAGAGGTTGATCCAAGATGGCGCTTGTTTATTGCAGTTGGATTTTGTGGCGGTTATACAACATTTTCAAGTTTCAGTTATGAAAGCTATGTGTTGTTGGAACAAAGTGATTACGCCCTTGCTGCACTAAATATTATTTGTAATAATGTTTTATCACTAGCAGCAGCTATTGCGGGCGTAGTGCTCGCTCGGACAATCTAATATGAATCATGTAAAAGTTTCTATTTATATTAACGAAGGAGATAAATGGCAACATCGTCCCCTACATCTTGAACTTTTAAGTATGCTGGATAAACAGGGAATTGCTGGAGGAACTGTGTTGCGCGCAATTGCCGGATTTACCTTAAAAAGCCCTGTTGTATCAACCTCATTGGTTGATATAGGTAGCAATCTTCCTTTAGTAGTGCAATTCGTTGATACACCGGAAAATGTGGATGCGGTATTACCTCAAGTGAAAGAAATGGTTGGGAAACGTCTCATTATTCGTGAGCCTGTAGAAGTCGTGAATGGCTTTTATCCTGTTTCTTAATCGCCCGTAAAAAAAGCCTATCAATCGATTAAATTGGATGCTGAGTCTCTTTTAAAGCAGGGCATTCATTTGAGTGTATTTATCCTTCTTTACTCGATTTATTGTAAAAAATCTATTTATATACTATTATTATCTATAAATAGAGGTAATAGCATGAATCATTTACATTTAGCACCGTTTAATACATCACAAGATTTAAGTGAAGACGTTTTGAAACGTAATACTCAGAACGTCATTGCCCTTTTTAAGCATTGGCAATTAAAAAATGAAGAAGAGTGTGAATTGTTAGGCGGCATAAGCCCTGCACAACTTGCTAAATTTAAGAAGGGAACGGCTCATATATCGGGTAGGGATACAATGGAGCGAGTGGGCAATCTTTTAGGGATTCATAAAAATTTGAGAATACTCTATCCATACAATCGAGAATTAGTCTATCAATGGATAAAAGGAAGAAATCAAAAGCTGCATAATCTACGCCCTTTGGATGTGATGCTGGAGCAAGGTTATATTGGCATTGCTCAAATAAGACGACTCACTGATTTTCTGCGAGGCCAGTAAACGTGTCTTTATTTGATACTGTCAGGGAATATTCACAAGATATTTTTAGAAATATAAGAGGAATCAAAGTATCTCAAGATTTATTTGATGATCTCAGTGATGATCCCCTAAATTGGGACGCAGCAAATACAATAGAAAGTCATACTCATCCCGTACTGACCCACCAATCTTTAATTCAACGTGCATTTGATTACAGTAAAAATGATTTTATTGATTATCCATTTGAAAACATAACAAGCTCTCGTTATAGCGATGGTTCAATGGCTTGCTGGTATGGTTCGGAAACATTAAATACCACGATTTATGAAACACGATATCATTTTGTTCAGGAAATTAAAGATTCCTGGGATATTTTTCAAAACCAAGAGACCGTCATCATTGATAGGAGAGTGGCGAAAATATATTGTCAGGGTTTAGGGCTTGACCTTACTGCAAAAAAAGAAGAATTCCCCTGGTTAATTGATCCAGACAATTACACACAATGCCAAGAAATAGGGAGAAGAGTTGCTCAAGAGGGACATCCCTTGTTAATTGTTCCCTCAGCGAGACAGCCACAAGGAGTGAATCTCGTGGTTTTTAATCCGAATGTACTTTCTAATCCAAGGGAATTTTGCAGATTACAATATGTCTTTGATGTAAAAAAAAGGAAAATTCAATGCATTCGGGGAGAAAATGAAGTTCTACTTGAGCAAAGTGAGGTGGACATTTAAATCCTAAGTGAGAAAGCTCCTCTCCCCACTTGTGGGAGGGGCGTCATCCCGAGGATAGCGAGCGATTTCCATGCTGTAGCGCCGAGTTAGGATAGGCGAGTACTGGTTGCATTCGGGATGTCGGGAGTAAGGGGTGGTCATGAATCTAACGGCAAGCCCAAAATCGAGATATCGTAAAGCTATATACTGAAACCAATCCCAAAACCAGAAATAAAGCAAACATGTAATTTAAAGTCGTATAACGTAGAAGCAAGAAGTACAGCATTTCATTAATGATTCCCGCAGAAGCGGCTACCAAAAAAAAATGGGGTAAACTTAAAATTTTTTCATTATGCAGTCGAGAAAAAGTAAGGTATTTATGTCCTAAGAAACTGACATTAAAGGCAATTAAAAAGGCAAAAACATTGGCGGTGAGCGCTTGGATTTGCATGAAATTCACTAAATTGAATACAACAAAGAGGTGGATTAAAGCCGCAGAGCCACCTATTCCTGCAAAATAAATCAGTCGATGCCTTAATTTAAGTTGAGCTGTCATCAAAGCTGGATTCCTCATCAATAATGTAATGGGGTCTATGTTTGACCTCATCAAAAACACGTCCTATGTATTCCCCTACTACGCCCAAGGCAAAGAGTTGTAAGCCACCAAAAAAGGTAATAGTTGTGACTATGGTTGCCCAACCAGGAGTTTCTATACCGAATATCAGGGTACTGATAATAATCCAAATCCCATAAAATATTGCAAGGGTTGCAACGCTAATTCCACCAATAGCAATCATTCGTAATGGAAATGCAGTAAATGAAGTAATTCCTGTAATTGCCAAGTCCAAAAGAGAGTAAAAATTCCATTGAGAAGTACCTGTCTTTCGAGGTTGTACTTCAAAAGGAATAGCAACTTGTTTAAATCCAACCCAACTGTATAAGCCCTTCATAAAACGATTTCGCTCGGGTAATTTTTGTAGTGCTTTCACGATCTTGCGATCCAAAAGTCTGAAATCACCGGCATTTGCAGGGATATTAATCCGATTGATTCGTGATGTCAGTTGATAGAAGGCTTTGGCACAGGTTCTTTTTAGCCAAGATTCATTAGCACGGTTTTGACGTACAGCGTAGACCATGTCATAGCCTTCTTCCCATTTGGCTAGAAATTGGCTTAGAAGTTCCAGCGGATGTTGGAAGTCAGCATCCATTAGAATCACGGCATCGCCTTGAGCATAGTCAAGCCCGGCGCTAATGGCATTTTCTTTGCCAAAATTTCTACTAAAACGAATGCAGCGGAGCGGAAATTGTGTTCTTAATTGCTGAATTATTACTGGCGTATTGTCGTGGCTGCCATCATCCACAATAAGTATTTCATAAGCGTAACCCAGTTTTTTTAGGGTATCAGTTAATGCCGTAATAAATTCGGCTATCCCTGCTTCTTCATTGTAAACTGGAACAACATAGGAGACGCGTTTTGTATGATTTATTGGTTTGGACATGTTGGGTTTAATTGGTAAACGGCTGCTTTAATAAACGCTTATATTAACCCGAATTGAAAATTCTCGTAAGTGCATTTAAATTTTTTTTGTTAATAAGAAATAAGCTGATACTATGGGCATCCTATTTGTTATAGCGTTATGGACTTATGAAGTACATTGATTTTGACGAAATATGGGATACTGCGAAGCAACCTATTTTTCTGGATGAAAAAGTTGCTAAATTTTTATTTAAGCAAAAAGAGGACATCAACTTTTTTCCTTCACCGCTAGATAGTCTTGTGCCAATAAAATCAAAATCAAAATCAAAATTAAGTCTCTTTGAGAGTGAGCCCCAATTTTCTTTCAGCCACAGCCTAGTTCTCTCCGGTAAAAATCAATGGCATATTATTGCTAACGCCCACAAAGGGAAGGGCGGTTTTGGTTCGGTTAATGAATCAAAATATAAAATCGTGGTGACGCATGGCCCTAAAAAGAAGCAATATCAGGCGCAACTCATCCCTGTTAACGATGTGGTCAAAATACAAAGGCCATCGAAGGAAACCTCCTACGCAGAGCTATTGAAGAGGACCGAAAAAGAAGCATTAAGACAAAAAAAGCATGGGGTCAATGTTATTGGTGTTGTTGGGGCAAAAGACAGGGTCATTACCATCCTTGAAGACTGTGGGACTAGCCTGGATAAGCTATTGCCCTTTAGACCCAGCCACAACTATTCGTTTCAGTTTCGCTTGGAAGTCGCTGCCAGGATAGCCAGTGAAATGCTTTTATTACAACAAAAAGACGTGGTGCACCGCGATCTTAAGCCCGCTAACATTTGTTATAAGAAATTGTCTAATGGACAATTTCAGATCATTTTTATTGATTTTGGTTTGGCCGAAGAGATTGATTCAAAGAATAACCTAAAACGCTCAGGAACTCCTGCTTATATGGCCCCGGAAGTACTTCTTGGCGAGGGCAGCACTTATCAATCCGATATGTATGCTCTCGCTGCGATATTGGGCGAGATTTTTGGGGCTAAAAATATTTTAAAAAATAAAGAGTCGGCTGCAACGGTGTCCGAGTTAGCCTCAGCAACGTATTGTCTAGACGGTCTTTTTACTGGTTATGATGTATCCGAAATTGATCCTTATCTTTTAGAAGACATAAAAACATTACTCTATCGTTTACAAAGCAGAAAACCCACAGACCGCCCATTGATTGATGAAGTCAATAAATTCCTTATTACTCTCCCCGCTAGGATGGATGCCTATAAAAATTTTAGTGATAATTGGGCAAAGATGGTTGAATACTTTAAGGAATTTGAAGGCTATCATCAGAAAATGAACTTGTTAGTATCACAACATGAATTAGTCCCATTCGGAGTGAACCCACTTTATGAACATAACGCACTGAGTCATACATTTAATCGAGCGATGCTCGAAAAAAGGGCGGTTATTTATAAAGAAATTTCAAGATTTGCTTTACCTCAATCCCATTATGAATTGGCGAAAAGATTAATTAAAGAAAATCGAAGGGCTGATTTTGAAGATCAAGATAATCCGTATCCTAATGTGGAAAAAGTGATTTACATGTTACAGAAGGAAAATTTGAAATTTAAAAGAGCCATGGATAGTTTTAATGACTGCGTTTGGAGCATTGTAGAGGGCAAACAGCTAGCAAAGAAATTTATTAATACAAACAGCACGGGGATGAGAAAAATTGCCAGCATTTTGTGTTCTCAATTATCCCCTTTAGAGCAATTGGAACAATTGAAAAAAATTGGTCAGACAAAGATTGAACCAGGATTTTTTTACTTTTTCAGCCATTCCAGGATTTTTGGTAAGGGAAGGCATCAGAATATAGAGAAATTTTATCGAAAACTGGCACAAATTGATCCGGAAAAAGAGCAAACTGAATATTTTGCAAAAGAGCAATTGGATGAAATCGCTCAATTTATTCAAAGCACAACAACCTTTACGCATTAAGCAAGTAGGCGTTGTAGCCCTGTAGCAACTGTCTTAAATTTTTAATTCAAGACAGTTGCTACATTCTCTCACTAATGAGTTCGCTTTAAAAACGAGAGATTATAATGAAGACCCACACCACAAGTGCGTTAACAATCGTAATAAAAACCGCTGCTGAGCCCAGATCTTTGGCTTTTTTAGTTAAAGGGTTCCAGGCGCGATCAATTCGATTTAATGTAGTTTCTACCGCTGAATTCAATAATTCAGCTACCCAAACTATGAGTAAGGTACTAATTAATAAAGCTCGTTCAACCGATGTTTTTCCTATAAAAAACGCTGTAGGTATGGCAATAATGCCAACGTACACTTCAAGGCGGAAAGCAAACTCGTCTTGAAAGGCTGCTTTTAAGCCCGCAAAAGAATAAATGCTGGCTTCTTTTATTTTCAAAATGGCTTTAACTAGGAAATGAAACATTCAATTAATCCTACTACGTCGTTTAAATTTTTTTAGTTTGTCTGAGATCGCTGTACTTTTCAAATAGATATTCCATAATAAATTGCCTAAAAAAGTTTTTAGGTACTTAGACGGCACTTCCAAAAAATTTTACATGCAGTTCTTAGGGGTTGGGTATGGGGGAAGGTTATACAAGTTTGGTTGATTTACTGGAAAAAAAAGCAGAAAACAAACCAGATTTCCCACTCTATACGTTCATAGACAGAAAAATACAGGAAAACAAGAGTCTGACGTATCGTGAGTTGGCAGAGCAAGCAAGAAAAATAGCAAGTATTTTGTTTGAAGTAGCAAAACTTGGTGATCGTGTATTAATTATTTATCCACCGGGTTTGGATTTTGTGGCCGCTTTTTTTGGTTGTTTGTATGCCGGGACCATTGCTGTACCTTCTTATTCTCCGACTACCAAAGATTGGGCGGAAAAACTCCAACATATTATCAAAAACTCAGGGGCAGATGTTGTTTTAACCACTAAAGAGTTTGTGCAGCAAATCAAGAAACTAAAGGGTCAATATGGTAATTATGCAGCGATACGGTTTATCACCGTAGAAGATTGGATGAATGCAACGGATACATGGCATTCTCCTGCACTCACAGAAAACCACCTCGCTTTTTTACAATACACTTCAGGATCTACTGCAAAACCTAAAGGAGTCATGATCAGTCATGGTAATTTGCTGCATAATTTGTTTGTAATCAAAAAAGCAACTGAGCTGACTGAAGAAGATATTAGTGTTTCTTGGTTACCCCATTTTCATGATATGGGACTTATTGGGGGAATATTACAACCTGTTTTCAGTACAATTCCTGCCAAGCTTATGTCGCCATTGACTTTTTTACAACGTCCGGCAATTTGGTTAGAAACCATATCGCATTATCGGGCTACGGCAACGGTAGCCCCCAATTTTGCTTATGATTTATGTGCCAGCGAAATCACTGAAGAAGAAAAAAGTCGATTGGATTTAAGCAGCTTGCAATTTGTCATGAGCGGAGCAGAGCCAATTCGCAAGGCAACGATTGAGCGTTTTATTCAACGTTTTGCATCGTGTGGATTTTCGCCTGAGTTTTTTTATCCGTGTTACGGACTGGCCGAATCGACATTGATGGTTACAGGAGGAAGACGCAAGCAAGGAATAAGTAGTCAATGGGTCGATAAGAATGCATTAAATCAAGGCAAAGTAATTCATTGTGATGAAACACATCCTGATGCGCGTAGTTTGATAAACTGTGGGCAGACCATTGATCGTTGTACTCTAGCCATTGTTAATCCAGAGACATTACAAGAATGTCCCGAAAAAGTGGTTGGTGAAATCTGGGTGGCAGGGGCGAGTGTTGCCCAAGGTTACTGGCAAGCACCTGCGGAAACAAGCCGTTCTTTTAATGCGCGTATTGCGAATAGGGCGCTTTCTTTTTTACGCACAGGAGACTTGGGTTATCTGGATGAGGGGTCGCTGTATGTCACAGGACGTCTGAACGACCTGATTATTATTCGCGGATGTAATTATTACCCCCATGATTTAGAAGATACCGTTCATACATGCCACCCTCATTTGCGTGAGCATTGTTGTGCTATTTTTTCGATAGAAGAGCATGATCGTGAATTATTGGTGATTGTCCAAGAGATAAAAAAGAACGTTCAGGCACCGAACTTAGAAGAAATCATCAGAACTCTACGCAGCACCCTACTGGAAAAACATGGGATTGATGCCGATGTTGTCGCGCTTGTTGGTCGTAATTCAGTTCCTAAAACAACCAGTGGAAAAACGCAACGTTTGTTATGTAAGAAAAAATATTTGGACGAGGATTTAGATTTTCTCTGTATTGATAAGATTGTTTCGCATGAAGCAGAGGAACAGGTCAAGAAGCTTACAAGTTCAGAGATTACCCAGCGGCTCAACTCGATCTTTAATCGTGATCTTAGGGTCTTAGATAAAGAAAAAAAATTAAGTGAATTAGGATTGAATTCTGTGAAGCTGGCCCAGTTGCATGAGGCCCTTTCAACCCAATCGGGTAAAGACATATCCATTGAATTTTTACTTGCGGATCCTTGTCTGGGCGACATTTTAGACTTATTGGATACAGGAAAAACAGAAAAAAGGCTTGATCTGACTTCAGTTGATCTGGCCGCTGAGTTTCATCAATACAAACACCTCGTCCCGCACATCACGTGTTCGCCCAAACCCATGCCCCAACATGTATTAATAACCGGGGTGACAGGCTTTTTAGGAGCTTATTTACTGCGTGAGTTATTAACCCATACCAACTGGCGTATTACTTGCCTTGTTCAAGCGCATTCACTGGCTGCAGGAATGAGTCGCGTGATGAAAAACATGGAGGATTATGGTTTATGGGATTCAGTTTTTCATGAGCGAATTAAAGTGGTATTAGGTAATTTGGAAAAAAACAACTTAGGCCTTTTCAGACAAGATTGGGAATATTTGGCCGATACGGTCGATCTTATTATTCATGGGGCGGCAGTACTTAACTTTATCTATCCTTATCAAAAATTGATGGCGAGTAATGTCCTTGGCACGAAACAACTCATCAAATTAGCGGCTTATAAAAGGTTGAAGGCATTGCATTATATTTCCACTGTAGGTTATTTTATGTCCGCGGATTTGGCAGAGGATGTGGTGATAGGCGAACAAACGGAACTTACACCAGAAGACGGAATTTATGGCGGTTATAATCAAACAAAATGGTTGGCAGAGCGGTTGGTAGTTCATGCTCGAAGCTACAATATTCCAACGATAGTGTACCGACCGAGCCTGATCACTGGGGCAAGCCAAACGGGATACTGGAACCATGAAGATGTAGTATGTCGTATACTCAAAGGTTGTATCGAATTGGGAGCGAGGCCGACTCTTGATGTGGGCTTCAATTTTGTCCCTGTCGATTATGTTGCCAAGGCAATAACTCATTTCACCATGGAAAAACCCTATCAGGCTGATACGTATCACTTAATAAATTCGCACGAAGTCGAAGTAGCGCAATTATTTGGATGTATTCAAGCGAAAGGTTTTAAGATTAAGGAGGTTGCCTATCCTGCTTGGGAACAAATGATTCAAAACAATAGTAGCCATCTTAATCATTCATTTTCTCCTCTTCGCCCCTTTTTCACCGAAAAATTGGTCCAGAAAGACCGTTCATTATTCGATTTATATCTGCACAACAATAGAGCGAAAATTGATTGTACCTATACTAAAAATCAGTTAGCCAGTCATGGGATTCACTGCGAAAAAATAGATGCAACTCTATTTAATAAATACCTGGATTATTTGATTGATTGCGGTTACTTAACCCACTTAAGAGAAGAAGTCTTTGCAGAATAGGGGCTATCCCTATCAGCGCGCGACCTCCGCGATATAAACTGGTGCAGGGGGCTGGACTTGGGCCAAATGGGGGGCTTCTTTATGCTATAGTTCTACAGGGAGCTATTGATGAGGAAAAAGCATGACGCGCATTCATCAAATGACATCACTGCCTCATGATCAAGAGATTGTCTGTGAACGAGTAAAAGCCCATGGTTTTGGTTTATACGAGACGATGGGGGCTCGTCCAAGCCAAGAGGATGCAGCCTTTGCAAGTTGGTACACCCCAGATCATTTTAATTTGCTTACTCCCCAAGATATTGGTCGTCGTTTGTGGACCAGTTATCACCTGGTTAACCATTTAGGTTACTCTTTACCTGATGGTGGTAGCACGGCATCGACAACTGTGTACGATGGTCAAAGAACTTTAATCACCGCAACTTTAGCGGATTCTCTTTCTTTTGCCGTGGTTTATGACATACAGAAAAAATTGGCAGGAGTGATCCGTTTAAATAGTATCATTCACCATCCTAACGTTGAGTTAGAGCGTATTCAAAGAGCTGGTGGCGTCGTTTTTTTTGATCGCATCAACGGCCAATTGGCAGTATCACGAGCGCTAGGAGATTTTAATTTTAATGCTCAGGTCGTTTGTGCTGATGCGAGTATCGACATTAACCCACTTGATAAAATTTATGAACAACTGGAAATTCTGAAAGCAAAGGTAGGGAAGGTGCAAATCATTATGACGTGTGATGGTTTTACAGAACCTTTAGCTTCACAGACCCAGAAAGAGCATGAACATTGGCTTTTTAATTGTTTAAGCAAGGTACCGTTCGCCAGTCAGCAGCAGGAGCATCAACTGGCAAAAATGCTCGTTAATGAAGCGCTTGCATTGGGCTCAAGCGATAATGTGTCAATTGCCGTACAAACACTGTCTCAGTCTTCACCCTTTTTAATCGGAATTTACGATGGCCATGGTGGAAAAAGTGTCTCACATTATGCAGCGGAACATTTGGGTGATATTTTTGATTCTCAGTGTGTTCTATCTCAGGAAGCCTATACGCAACAATCAATGAGTGCTGATAAAAATTTCATTACCTATTACCGAGATAACAAGGATCATGAATGGTATGAGCCTTTAGCTGAAGCTGAAAAAAAGAAAAGACAGCTGAAGCGTTTTGGAACCAGTACGGTTCATGCACAATTGAAATTACTGCGAACCGAAACCGATATGTTTCTATCCAGGTCAGGTAAAACAAATACACGAGATGCTCAGAGTGTCAGTGCAGCGGTGCGCCGTTTTTGCGATTTTATCGATAATTTATATCGCCGCTATCTTGATTTGACCCTTAATGAACACGAATTTATTGAATGCATCACTTATCTTCTAAAAAACGATGTCATTGAGCGAAGTATCAATGAACGATTTTCATTTTTGTCTTTAGATTTTAAAGTATGTAAGCAACAGGTAAACATCATTACAAAGCAAGAACCAATAAAGCAAATTATGATGCACTTATTCTCATTTCTGTAAACATATTTCATGTTATCATGATATTTTTATGATTATATGGAGGATTATTGTGCAAGAGTTTTTATCGATCAGCATGCTGATTATGTTAGCTGCGATTTCTCCTGGACCTGATTTTGCCCTGGTGACTAAGAATTCTTTACTTTATTCCAGAAGAGCAGGAATTTATACGGCCCTGGGGGTTTCAGTAAGTCTCTTGATTCATGCAAGTTACTGTATTTTAGGATTGGCACTGGTTATTTCAAAATCATTGCTCGCATTTAGTATTATCAAATATTTGGGTGCAGCGTACCTGATTTATATTGGCATCAAAAGCTTGTTGGCCAAACGCGAAATGATGAAGCTGGAAGCCCATCATGCCACGCATTCGATTAAGGGTTTACAAGCCTTTAATCAAGGTTTGTTGTGTAATCTTTTAAATCCCAAAGCAATTATGTTTTTACTGGCATTTTTTACCTTAGTTGTAAAGCCTGGGCATTCCATTGCCGCTGAGTTAGGTTATGGGGTAGAAATCGCTTTAATTCACATGATGTGGTTTTCCTGCCTTTCTTATATGTTGACCCACCAGTATGTCAAAACCAACCTGAATCGTTTGCAATTTTATATTGTTAAAATCATGGGAGGATTACTCGTTGCTTTTGGAGTAAGAGTCGCCAGTTTGAGTCAAGCAGCAATGTTGCCGGTAGCATTAGCTGAGTAGATACTCTATCTCACAGTATGGGCTCTTTGCCCATACTATAAAGGCCCCAGATATAATTCATATTAACTGGTATCATTCTATTTCTTTCTTTCAGCCACCAATCAATTGAGACAATTCATTACCCTCTAGGACAATGGACATAATAATTTGTTAAGGAAAGATTTGTATAATAAATGCGCTTCAAGGATTAAAAGAAAGCAAATTCCTGCGGTTGCGATTTATGATCAGCACAATATGCTGGACTTTGGATATTCGAGTTGATTTCGATGTTCGGAACTCCCTGAGTCTTTCCCGATATGGCGCATTATTTGTTCAATTAAAGTTTATTAGAGGTCATCTCATGGTACATCAAAAAGCTACAATCAAAGAAAAGAAAACACACGGAGAAAGCGAAGTCTATAGTTTAGAGGTAAATGGCCTTTCTCCAAAAGATTGTGGAAATGGACAATATATGGTTATTCATGGATCCAGCAAACCCATTTATTTAGCAATTGCGTCAGCTAAAAATGATTCGTACATCAAGATTAGCCAAGTGTTGAAACAAGGGGCTAAAAATTGTCTTTCTGAAAGTCTAGTCGATTCAGATCTTGAAGTTGATGCACCCTGTGGCAATGAATTTAAGCCAACAGGGCAAAAAGTATTATTGATTTGTGCTGGTTCTGCAGAATCTGTCATGAGAAACATGTATAAAAATTTAACATCCGAAGGGAAAGAGGTTTCAATTATTTATTCTGCAAAACAGCTTGAAGATCTTCCATTTCCAAAGTTAATTTTGAAGCTCAATCAAGATGAACGACACTATATTTCATTTACAGCGGAACAAGGAAATCAGTTTAAATCAGGACGTATTTCAGAACATTTAAAGACAAAAGATATTGATCCTGAAACATCCATCTTTGTTTGTGGCCCGGTAGGCTTTGAAAATGATGTAGTTAATATATTACTTAGTAAATCCCATTCAGCACAAAATATTCATCTGAGTCATTGGGGCAAAATCATTCCTGTAGATTCCTCTTGCCTTGAACAAGGAGGTTTTAAAATTCCCCAGCAAAAATCTGAATCAGAACACCAACAACAAGCAACACCAACAACAGAATATAGTCTATAGGCTAGAGTGCTGAAATGGACTCCCTCTCGCCATTAAGTTAAGACCCCCCTTCTCCCCGCATGAAGAAGAGGTGCCCGAGCCCTCTACCCCCTATCCGAATGGCAGAGGGGCTTCTTAAGTTAATGCCAGTAACCTTAAGCCTTTTCACAAGGTGGACGGAAATAATTGTTCCTAAGCTTGCGCTAAAGTATGGGATTTGTGCCCGGACTACAAAAGATTTGTCTGCTCCTTGCTTCGCAAAAGCGACGGGCTTTTTTCCTGATGCTCTGAACGCAAAATCGCAATGAGCGTGAGGCAGGCACAAACCATTAGGTAGATGGCCGGTGCTTCCGGTGCTCTGAAGATATAAATCAGTTGCGTAAAAGCAAGAGGTGCAATACCTCCAAATAATGCAATACCGAGACTATAACTAAATCCAACTCCAGAGTAACGTAAATGAGCTGGGAATGATTCGCTAATCAGAACTACATAGCTGCCATTGATCATCGCTCCAAATAAAGCAAAACAAAAAGTGAAAATCCAAACAAAGGATTCCCCCCAATGACTTAACCCATAAAAAAGTGGATAAGACGATAAAATCAAAAGTACGGCTCCGAGCTTCAGTAATTTTTTACGATTGAAGCGATCGGATAAACCTCCAAAGACCGCAGTGAGAACGGCAAAACTTAAAAAGCTGACTAAATTAATCAAGTAGGTGTGCGTTATTGCGAGTTTGACTATAGACCTAAGATAGGCCGGCAAATACAAAAAAAGTGAAATAATGCTGGAAGCGACGGCAGTGAGTAAAAATGCATGGAATAATTTTTCCCAAGATAAAGTCCAGAGGCCCCGAAATGGCTGAAGATGTAATTGTTTTTCTTTTGCCATGGCAAGAAAAACAGGGGTTTCAATTGAGCGTTTGCGAATGATATAGCTGATAATCCCTAAGCCAAATCCGATGACAAAAGGAATGCGCCAGCCCCATGAGATCATTTGTTCTTGGTTTAATAGTGATGTCAGAATAAATCCCACTAATGCGCCCAGACTATTACCAAGGGTAATGCACATAAATACAAGACCAATAGCTAATCCACGTTGATCCCGTGGAACGTGTTCCAGCGTAAATACTGCCGCTCCAGGAATTTCACCCCCCACAGAGAATCCTTGAACCAACCGTAAAAAAATGAGGATAATGGGGGCGGCCATACCAATGGATTGATAATTAGGTAAACATCCCATCAGCAGTGTTGCCGTTGCCATCATAAAAACAGCTAACGAAAAAGCAGATTTTCGACCATATTTATCACCTAAATGTCCAAATACCATACCGCCAATGGGGCGTGCTAAATAGCCCAGGGCAAAGACCGCAAAAGTATTAATCAAGCGAATTAGCGTATCAGTGTTGTTGAAAAAATTCTGGCTAATGTAGGAAGCAAAGAGTGCATAAATCGTAAAATCATAAAATTCTAATGCACCACCAAGTGCAGTAAGACTCACAATTTTATACTGTTCTTTATTCATGAGTTCTTATCCTGAGTTACGTCTTCGATAAATTCTTTAAGTAATTGATTAAATAGATCCGCTTGATCCAGCATTGTTGCATGTCCTGCATTAAAAAGGGTATGTATTTGGTTGCGCCAAAGATTTTTAAATTGCAGCTCATTCCGCACGTAATCATAATTAATCGCGATATCTTTTTCTCCGGCTACTACTGCAATTGGTTTGTCCCATTCAGCAATAATCTGACACTGATTTTGCCCCACTCCGTTGATAATCGATTGAGGATAAAGAAACCGTGCTCCTTCATCTGTAGCAAGTATTGCATCAACCAAAAACTCTTTTGCTCTACTGCCGTCATAACCCGATACTTTTGCAAGTAACTTTGCTTCATCTCGGCTCAGGTCCTTTTTACCAAAACAGGCCATAATTTCAGGCTCAAGTTCTTTAAACCCTTTTTGGATCCCTTGAAGTGATATCTCAAAAGGTGGTGTTCCCGTTATGAATATTCCAGCCAATTGGGGTACCTTGGATGTCATTTCCAAAGCAACATGCCCTCCAAGTGACCAACCAATGACAATCAATTGCTTCAGTGCTAATTGTTGAACTACCTCGACAACCACTTCTGCAAAACCAGGAAAACTATAGGTTCTTGTAGGATCAACCGGCGGTTCACTTTCACCATAACCCGGCAAATCGAGAGCAATTCGATGATAGGATTTAAAAATATCCGCATTCATTTGTTGGGCGAAAAATTTTTTATTGGTGCAGTGACCATGAAGAAACAACAAAGATACCGGCTTTTCTGGATTCTCTTCCCATATTGAAAGAGTGCCGAAAGAGGTTTGCATTACACTGTTCTCTGAGTTGACGATGAAAACTATGATAGCATGTTTTACAATAGAGACTCTTTTTTTACAGGAAGGCATTAAAAAGAATACAATAGATTTTTTGAATTACCATCAAAGCGTTTTTTGCTCCCCAATATACAGTCATAGATCATGACACTTTTTTTTCAATTTGGGGCTGAAATCAAACCTGTGCGATTTTTTTGAACTAATATTGATACTAAGTGAGTACTGACTTACGGTGCTTGATTATGGACATTAGGGATAATTGGGGCAGCAACACGCGGATGCCTTTGCTTTTTATAGGCCATGGCTGTCCTATGCATGCAATTCAAAACAATAAATTTACCTCGAGTTTACATGCATTAGGTAATAAAATCCCTCAACCAAAGGCAATCGTATGCATTTCAGCTCACTGGCTCACCGAAGGTTCTTGGGTTACCCATATGCCAAATCCCAAAACGATACATGATTTTTATGGGTTTCCTAAAAAACTGTTCAATATTTCATATCCAGCCCCTGGTTCCCCTGAGACGGGAGAACTGATTCAAACCATTGTGACAAGGACAGCAATTCATTTAGATGACGGGCAATGGGGATTGGATCATGGAACCTGGTCGGTGATGCGACATGTATATCCTCGTGCGAATATTCCTATCGTGCAACTGAGTATCGCCATAGAGCAACCCGGGGAATTTCATTATCAAATCGGTCAGCAATTACAAGGGTTACGTGAACAAGGCATTCTTATAGTCAGTAGTGGCAACCTGGTACATAACCTTTCTAAGATTAGTTGGGAATGCAAATCAAGGCCCTATGATTGGGCAGTAGAGTATGATGAATGGCTCAAGGAAAAGCTAATCACTCGGGATTTTAACGCTTTGATCAATCATTATGATAAGACCGAGGCAGGTCAATTGAGTGTCCCTACAACGGATCATTATTATCCATTGCTCTATATTTTAGGTGCAACACGAAATGAAGATGAATTGGTTTTCATTTATGAGGGTATTGAGAACAGTTCGATATCCATGCGTACGTTTTTTTGGGGATAAAGTACCCTCTTAATAAGGTTGGCAAATACAAAGCCTACCTGCTAAGGGCAAGCAGCAGCTGAGGGGAACATAGATAATCAGCCCGCACTGATTGAGAAATTACACGATTAATACTTAACTTTTTTATCTAATTAACCAATAATAAATAAATCGTATTAAAAGGAATTATAAATGCAATCTCAAATGGACAACCCTCATATTCAATTAGCGATTATGTCTCGGTGGTATGTGGTTTCACGGGCATTACATGCCATCGCCAAATTAGGTATCGCGAATCATCTTGCATTGGGACCTAAAAAGATTGATGAGTTGGCCAAACTCACGGAAAGCAAGCCCGAATTGCTGGATAGGGTTTTAAAATTTTTAACAAGTTATGATTTATTTAAATACGATAATGGCTTTTATTCGTTAACTGAATTATCTAAACCGCTTCGGGATGATGACCCTCACTCAATGCGTGATGTATTGTGTATGGTTGATGATGTTTGGTGGCAAGCTTTTTCTCAGTTAGATGCCAGCCTTAAGACAGGGACACCTGCGTTTGAACTGCAACATGGAGATGATTTTTTTAGTTTTCTTAGCCAACACCCAGAGAAACAGCAAAATTTTGATCGAGGGATGGCGAAATTATCTTCTTATGATGAAACAGCTATCAGCCGAGCATTTAATTTTTCGATTTTTTCCAGCATTGTCGATATGGGGGGAGGCCGAGGAGGACTTTTGAAAGCAATCACCAGCCAATATCCTGAGTTAACAGCGATTCTTTTTGATACGCCGGCCGTGATTGGTCAATTGGATCGCAAGAGCTTTTCCAAACAAGTTACCCTTCAAGAAGGGGATTTTTTTGCGACAATACCCCAAGCAGATGCTTATGTGTTTAAGGGGGTTTTGCATGATTTTAATGATGAATTGATGCACAAAATCTTAAAGAACTGCGCACAACAAATGCCGAAAAATGCAACCTTGTTTATTGCAGAGCAAGTCATGCCCGATGACACTAAGCCACACCCAAATAAAACGATGGATCTGGTGATGATGGTCTTATTAGGAGGACGGCAACGTACCTTATCCGAATGGCAAAAATCAATTGAACCCACGGGGTTTACTTTTAAAAACAGTTATCCTACGAATAGTTTATTTACTTTAATGGAATTTAAACCCAAATAGTTTGAGGAGCGCAGCACAATTTTGGAAGTTCATAAGAATCCCCCTCCCATTTATGGAAGGGGCAGGGGTGAGGGTAGTGCCTAACGACCTCATCCACCCTGACGGGCCCCTTCTCCCCCTAGGGGAGAAGGGAAATACCTGGATTTACCCCAGGTTACAATTATTCAGGATGCAACACAGAGCAAAAAATATTTTGTGGATCATACTGCTCTTTCAATTGAACCCAATCATCATAGCGTTCTTCGAAATGATGTTGCCAAAAGTGTTTATCCGGAGCATCACCTAAATATCCAGAAAGATAGCGTTTACCTCCTTGCGGTAGAAAGAGTGCATCTAAGTATTTGATGGCTTCCAAACAACTTGGAATTAACGCTTTTGGTAAACCGGGATTCAGGATCATCAGAGCAAAAATATCTTTACCTTTAGGAAGTTGTAAAAATCCTGTCGGGGAGTGGGAAGCAATTCGTGCAACATGTACTACAGTAGCATAGTGTAACGGCAAAGTAGCTAATAACTCTTCCAGGTTTTCCAATTGTGCACCCGATATAAAGCACTCGTACCATGGATGTTGTAGCTCCCATTGCCCTGTCATTTTCATCGCATTAAAGCGTGAATCATGACGATGCAAATAAGAATGGATTAATTCATCTTGGGTATGTAAAAGCCGCCAAGGTTTTAAGCCTAAGTCACTGAAAGCAGGAGGATCATTATCATACTCCAAAGCGACATGCAGCGCATAAAACCATTGTGCAAAAGGGAGGCGACCTTTTTCCGATAATTTCGCACCTTGTAAGGCTGGGGTGCAAAATGATTCCACATAATCTGCATTGGTTTGGCACAAAAGCAGGTCATGCAGCCATTCGTTCTTATCTGCATAAAGCAAAAAAAATGTTCTCACCTTTTTTAAACAGGGTCTTAAGGCAATGCACGCTTTGGTGATCAGACCAAAGCGTCCTTGCCCGCCCAAACAAGCAGACATTAAAGGTGAATGTTGCTCTAGATGGACCACTTTTCCATTTGCTTGCACCACTTCTAAGGCTTTTACATGAGCCACAACGCTACCGTATTTGGATGATGCAGCACCTACCCCTCCAGCAGAGAGCACACCGCCAACCGATAAATTACAATTATGGGGAACTACATAAGGAACCATAGACTGTTTTAACGAGCTCTCTAATAAAGATGCCCAAGTGGCGTTGGCGTCAACCCAAATCGAACCTGCATCCGCTTCCGATGTATTGGTGAAGTGCCTCATACTCAGGATTAATCCACCTGGAACTGCAAGTGATTGCCCGCTTTGGCTCATTCCATTACCACGAACTGTGATAGGCAATTGATGGGTATGGGCATATTGGATAAATGATTGCACGTCTTCAATAGTCTTAGGCTCGAAGACGGCTACAGGATTAGAGTGAATGAGTTTACCAAAATCTTCATGAAATAAAAAAAGCGAGTGCTCATCGCTGAGCACCGCTTGTCCAAACTCTTTTTTACACTGCTTTATGTGAAATGAGTTCCACTGGTTCTTTGTTTGCAGCATCTTGATGATTCCTTTGTTTTGCTAATTCGAGTCTTCGATTACAAGCAATAATCAATCCATCAAACATCTTGTTAAACGCATCATAGCATCGGTCTACCAATTTTAATGCTTCACGTCGAGTGTGAATGGGTACTTTTCTCGAAAACAGTGAGCGCTCCATTTCTTCTTCAAACAAGGCATGAGCCATTTCTACTTCCAAGTGTGATGTAGAGAAATATTTGAGGTTTTTATCTTCCCCTGTTTTTTTCACTTGTTTTGAAACTTTTTCAAAGAAAACGTGGCCTGATGATTCAATTGTTAAAAGGAGAACAATATTGAGAATTTCATCACTCGCTTTATAAACCTCAGCTAAAATAGCATAGGCGGCATCACGAGTTAATTGAGTTTCTTTGCTGTAAAGCCAACTTACATCATTTGTATCGTTTGTTGGATCGATATTAACTGCTCCCATATATTTTTTATCATGCAGAAACCATTTTTCATGGCCTGCGTCTTCGAGCCTGTGATGACGGGCAACTTTTCTTAAGTAGGGGTCGTTCACTCGTTCTTCATTTATTCTTAAAATATCTTGGAACGTCATTGCCCAAAAGGTTAGTTCAGGAACAAAGTAACTCAATTCTTTTAAACTTTTCAATTGTTCGAGTATTTCAAAAAAAGGATGATTCATGAATTCTTGTTGTTTGGAATCAATATAATCTTGTATGATTTTCATAGCCATCTCCATGAGAATAAATTTGTTGGACAATTTTAACAATGCATGACGCATACCAACTTTTTTTTCTCTTTTTTGCTCGAATATGATAAAAAGGGGGATTTTGGCCCTTATTTTCATCAAAAGGCAGAGTGCTCTGTCAATAAAAATGAGCAAAAATTAGCCTAATTGCCAAATTTTTGACAAATGAATCCCTTGAATTTTTTGACATATTTTAAAATTCAGTTTAATTATGCCAATTTTTTGTCATATTGTTTAAGTTCGTTCTCTACTTTATTCCAATCAATCTCTTCAATTCGCTCCACTTTGTCGCATATTTTATTTAAAAATTGTGCTTGTAACTCACCATGTGCTTGTGCCTCAGCATATGGGGTATTGGTAAACATTACCAAAACGTGTTTTGAAACATAATGTTCCGGATATCGATGCATTAATTCATGTTCCAGCTGTTTCTTTAAGTTAAATTGCTTGTCTCTAATATCAATTTGAATTTCATGGAAGTTATCCAGAGACATTTGAGCCACCGCATCCGTATTTACCTTCCTCGATTGATAAAATGCCGGCATGACTTGCTTCCAGTCATCATGATATTTATCCAGAAGGTCATTTAAAATACGACAGTCTTCAAAAGCACTATTCATTCCCTGACCAAAAAAGGGGACTACACCATGAGCGGCATCTCCGATTAATAAGCATTGATCCTGGTAATACCAGGGGTCGCATTTTATAGTACTCATATTACCCATAGGGTGTTGGGTAAATTCTTCCAATAAATTAGGCATTTGCGCATAAGCATCTGGGAAGGACTCTTTAAAAAAGGCATTGATTTTCAATTCATTTTCCAGTTCAGCGAAGCTGTTTTTTCCTTCAGTGGGCAAGAACAAGGAGCCTGTAATTGACTGGTTAAGATTGGGATTGCCTAGCAATAAAAAAGCATCTCTTGGCCACAGGTGTAAATGTTCGTGAATGAGATGATTTTGCGCAGGCTCACCAATGGAAAGCTCTTTGTATCCATAAGGTAGGAACGTGCGTGAGGCATGAAGCAAATGTTTTGCCCTTAATTGCTCACGAACGCATGAACCTGCTCCATCCGCACCAATTAAAAGCTCATATTTTTGGTTTATGAAGGAACCATCGGATAATTCAAAAGTAACCCTTTTTTTGTCAACATCCAAATCAATGAGTTTCCTGTTAAAACTAAGTTTAACCTTAGGAAATTTTTCTAATTCATTAAGCAATAACATATTGAGTTCATTGCGTTGAATGGCATTGATGTATTCATCATGATGCCGTCCAAAGGATTGGAATTTAATTTGTCCCTGAAGTTCATGAATCGCACGGGCGCGCATAGGAACCATGAGCTTTTTCACCTGGGGCATGATACCGACCCCTTCCATGCCAGTAATGCCACGACATGACAAGGCCAGGTTAATGGAGCGTCCATCATCTGTACTCATAAATCTTAGATCAGGCCGTGCATCAACAACCTCAAGTTGATAATCTCTTTTGGCCAAATAGAGTGCGAGTAAAGTTCCTGCCAAACCCGATCCAATAATGGTTACCTCTTTCATTCCATTCTCCTTAAAACAATCGCAGCCGTAATTGAGGCTAGGTTTCAATACTGCCATTTTTGGGAAATATCCCTTCGCTCTTGAAGGGAGCGGGTGTCCACTAGGGCGGATGAGGGTATTACAACGAATGAACCCTCACCCCTACCCCTTTCCACAAGTGGGAGAGGGGATTCTTAAGGTAATGTCAGTGACCTCTGCCCCTGTTTCGCTATTTCCTTAAATGCAGTAAACCTGTACCAACTCATATCAGGTAACAAAGTACTGCGATTGCTTGTTTCAATTAATCAATCAATGCGACATAAAAAACTCTCTTAATACTTCTCAGCCTAATTTTTACCAGCAAAAATCATACCGATTTGAAAGAATCATAGGAAATATAAATGGAACATCATACCGAGCCACCTAAGTCATCCCGATTCTCCAAGGCATTCCCCTACGTTATCCCTCGCTACGCTTGGGATTAAGTGTAGTTCGAATATACAGGAGAGATGCCTTAGAGACAGCTTGGGGTGATGTGCAGTTGTAGCGATTCTAAAGATGACGAAGAATAAATTCGCTTAATTCTTCTGGTTTTTGAGGCATGGCAAAATAATATCCCTGAGCATAATCACAACCATGTTGCATAATAAATTCACGTTGTAAATCGGTTTCTACTCCTTCAGCGAGTACCTCTAAATTTAAGCTATGCCCTAAGTTGATGATGGCTCGTGTAATGGCGGCATCATTTTCCCGATTGACTAACTCACTAATGAATGAACGATCAATTTTCAATTTATCTACAGGAAATTGCTTGAGATAAGATAAACTGGAGTAGCCAGTGCCAAAATCATCGATGACTAATTTTGCCCCCATGTCTTTTAATTCATACATGGTTTCCACAGCATGTTTTACATTATCCACAAGTAAGCTTTCCGTAAGCTCCAATTCCAGGAATTTGGCCGGTAAGCCTGTTTCAAGAAGGATATTTTCAATGACATCAGATAAATGTGCTTGACGGAATTGCCGTCCCGAAATATTTACAGCAACTGTTAACTGATCATAACCTTGTGCATGCCAACGTACCAGTTGGCTGCATGCTTCGCGCAAAACCCACAGACCAATATCAAGAATTAAACCATTTTCTTCAGCCATGCCAATAAAATCATTGGGTGGAACATCGCCTAGAATATGGCTGTGCCAGCGTAATAAGGCTTCAAAGCCAATAATTTTGTTTGTAGCCAAATTAATAAAGGGTTGATATACCAGATGGAATTCATTTCTCTTAAGTGAATCACGTAACGCATTATCGAGTTGCATGCGGTTAATGATGCGCATGTTCATCTCTTTGTCATAAGTGCGATAGGTATTGCGGCCGCTGTCTTTGGCATGATACATCGATAGATCCGCACTTTTCATTAAAGATTCATAATCATCACCATCTTTAGGAAAATAGCTAATACCGATGCTGCCAGTAATTTTTAAATTGTGCTGATCAATTTGAATGGGTCTTGCGATTGACGTGAGAATTTCTTCTGCCTTTTGTTGCGCTTGCATTTCAGTTGCCACATCTTGTAATAAAATGACAAACTCATCACCGCCTAAGCGGCAAACGGTATCAAAATCATCAGTAGCAATAAGTAAGCGGTTGGACACTGCTTGTAACAGCCGGTCGCCAATGCTATGTCCCAAAGTATCATTAGTCATCTTGAAATGATCCAGATCAAGAAATAAAAAGCCTAACATAGAACCTTTTTTCTTCGCTTGTAAAATGGCTTGATCCACACGGTCAATTAATAATACTCGGTTGGGCAATTCAGTGAGCGAATCATGAGTTGCTTGTTGAATTAATTGTTGCTCCATCTCACGTCGTTGGGTAATGTCGTTAAGAATACAGACATAATGTTTGACGTTATCAAATGAATCCCTAACGGGAGCGACACTCACCTCCGCCCAGAACACTTCGCCGTTGCGTCGGTAGCTTTCTAACTCCACGGTCTCTTCACGTAGTTCCTTAATTGCCAGGTTAATTCGCTTTTGATTTACATGTTCCATTTTGCTGCCATGCAAAAAGGTAAGATTTTGTCCTAATATTTGTCGTTCACTGTATCCAGTGATGCGCTCGAAGGCTTTATTAACATAAATAATCGGCAAATTGGGTTTGGAAATGTCAAGGATAACTACACCATGCGTACTTGCTTCAATGGCACGCTCTCGGATGCGAAGTTCATCTTCTTCCATGAGCTTTTGGGTTATATCCCTGAAACTGTATACTCTGCCAACAATTTCAGAACCTATTCGTTGGGGTTGAGTAAAGCGCTCAAAAATTCGTCCGTCTTTAAAATGTAAAACAGGTAATTCTCCTTGCCATTCTGGATTTTCATAAAGATACTTCACATCAGCAATGACTGCTTCGGGGTTACTTAGCTGTTGTAAAATGTATTCAAAGCCAATACTTTCGGTGCCAGATTCCAACATATGAGAAGGGATTCGCCACATTTCCACGAACTTTTGATTCCAATCCACCACCTGTCCTTTACCATTAACCATCATGATGCCATCAGCAGTGGATTCAAGAGTAGCGCGCAATAAGGATAAAGATTTTTCCAGTTCTATATTTTTTTCAAGAATATTATGGGTCTTCACATTAATATTTTCTGACAGTGGGGCTTTAATAGAGCGCTGAAACTCAGGTTGTGTGTGATACCATTTTTCAAGTAGCGTGGATAAATTAGGAGTTGGTGTAATCATTCCTAATTCTTCGCATACATTCGTAAGCGATGGTTCTCGGCCTTGTTTTTTAACTCTCTCTGCGGCGCTAGCCACTTTTTGATAGTCTATTTGACGTCTGGTCATGTTCCCTCACTCATCCCCTCAACTACGTACAAATTGGTGTATCTGTTGCTCTGATCCAGTTTTATCTTAAAGTATATACTGTTAATGCATTTTTTGCTTAAAGATACATCAGCTGAGAAATTCTTTTGTCATCTTCCAAGATTTCTTTCGCTTAAGGCTTGTGAAAAGACCAAAATAGATGAAAACAAGAATGAGGAAGTATTAAGAAGGTGTGGAATAAAGAGTTCCCGCTCGCGCGGGAAAGGTGATTTAATTACTTTATTTTTTTCCCGGAGCAGCTGGAGCGGGAACGGATATGGGTTGAGATGCTTGTTTGCTTGCTAATTGTTGCACTTGAGTATTTACAGTTTGAATTTGCGTCTGTAGCTGACTTTGTACTGTTTTTATCTGATTTTGCAATTGAGTATTTACCGATTGAATTTGTTGTTGCAAATCAGCTTGTACTTTTTTAATTTGCTCCTGCAGCTGGGAGTTCATCTGCTGGGTTTGATGTTGTTGATCGGTTTGCAATTGTTTTAACTGGCTTTGAATTTGAGTATTAAATTGTGATATGTCATCAGCAAAAGCAATATTAGCTAAAAAGACCGTACAAAAAAGCGATTTTGCCAAAATTTTCATTACCATTCCCTTAATTGAAAAAATAATCGGTCTTAATACTTTACCTAATCCTCTATAAATTGACTAGGACCTATTTATATTTCTATTCTCTTGGCCAAAATGACTGACTTTCTGTGTTCTCTACGTCTCCTGAGCGTAACGAGAGATCAGAGAGCCTGCTCGATTGGCTGCACGTTTAACGTTTAAAACCCAAATAGCAGAGGATGATGCCAATGATCAGATCAAATCCGGCAGCGCTGTAGGCAATACTATTATTTTGCACAAATAAAAGGGTCGCTCTATCGATATAGTGCGGATAAAAAATCATATTTGCACCTTTTAATAAGATAATCCAGGCAATAATCGTGATTAAAAGTCGCCAGCTCCATTGCCAAATATTATGAGCTACAACCATCAGTAAACCCACAGTAAAGGTCCAAAACCCCAGGACGAGCATTAATGGACCATCCTTTAACAACTCTTGGACATAGAGGGTAAATTGATGCAGATTGATTAGAATGGCTAAGCTGACCACAATGAGATAAATCCCAAGGACTTTACTTAAAAACTTCGATGTGTCCATTTGAGCACTCCTGTTATTCCTCTTATAACTCAAGTGTAGCCCAATAGGAATTTTGTGAGTGTTGTAGCCTGGATGCGGTAACGAAACCCGTGTTGAAGTAGGTTAAACCTTGACCGAACAAAAAAACTTTGCGGGTAATTAACGATGTGGGCCAAGGCTCACCCTACTACAAATGCAGCTTTTGTAATGGCCATCGAGTGTTAAAACACCAATACTTCATGTCTTTGTTCTTCCTCCGCCACTTTCATGACATTTCGTGGGTTTGGGGGTGGGAATAAGCTTTGACTTTGCGCATAGGTGCGTGCTGAAAAATACTCTTCAGTGATCGTTTTTGCCTTCTCTACAAGCAATTGGAATTTTTCTGTCAGTATTTGGATGAATTCGCTGAAGTTATAATGGCTTAATTCGGCCAACATAAGACGATTATCTAATGCTTTGGATAAAGGTTGTCTGCCGTGAAAGGTGGTTGGGTTTTGGGTCCCAATGAGGCAAAACCCGGGTTTTTTTGGCGGATTTCCTTCAAGGTCATAGCCCGAAAGTAATGCATTAAGTAATTCTTCATGCACTTGGGTATTGAATTCTTCAATAAAAACGACTTGTCCTTTATGAAACGCATCTAAGAGTTTCGCTTGTACTTCTTTAGGATTGGTTGGGGCAATGGTGTGGTATTCAACCCCTTTTGCTTTCAGCAATGCATAGACTAATTGACTTTTACCTAGACCCGGTTCTGCTTCGAGAATGATTCCATTGATACCCAATTCCTGATCCCAAAGACCTTTTATCTTTTTTTCTCGAATAAGTAACAACATTTCGATGCTTAATGCTATTTTCTTGCGTGAGTCAGTCCAGATGAATTTTTTATCAATCGTTTGCGGCTGTAATTGTTGCAAGACTTCTTTGAGTGGCTTTTTTTCTTGTTTCCAGTTTTTTTCCTGCTTGATCTCAAGACGAATGGATTGGCTCAGTTTTTTATCGAGATTTAAAGTTTTGATTTCGCTTAAAATGGCATATCGCATTAGAAAATCATGGGATAGCAATTTAGTTTGCGACAACTCTTTTAAGATGGAAAAGCGCAAACACATCATTTGCGCATTGCGGGAGGTAATATTCAGTCCGGCAGCTTGTGCTTTGATATAGTAAGTTTGAATGAGATTCAACAAGCTTTTTGCATCATCGTAGTGCTTAAGTAAAGGACTTAAAATGTTATCCAAGCGTTGCCCTTCAAAGGACAAATAATGGGGGAAGCGTCTAAATAAATCAGGCTCAAAACGTCCCTCATAATGAGTCGGATTTCCTGCAAAGATAATTTTATGTTTTTTTAATGGGTAACAGGTTCCTTCATACCAAAACTCTTTATCACCTCGTGCCAGTGCTTCGAACAACGCATAATGATTCTGACTGATATTGGCTTCATCAAGAAATAATATGGGTTGTCTTGCATCCTGATGCTCAAGCCAGTTTTTTACTCCAGCCAATCCATGATAGATTTTGATGGGTTTGAGATGTTGCTTACCGTACTTAGGCAGGATTTTCTGGACAAAATAGCTCTTTCCAGCCCCAGTTTTACTCGTTAGAAACACAAATGAATGATCGTCCAGATAGTTCATCACCATTTCAGGAGTAGTTGGCTCAGCATGGTCAGGAAGAATTCCTGCTCGGTGCTCTAGTCGCTGGATTAAATGATTCAGCCATTTTGAATGCTGAGTTGGGTCCTTAGGCAAATCAATAAAATGGCTATGACATGCTGTCAGTTGGAGCCTTTGGTAGGTTTTCTGTAACTGTTCTGCTAAACCAGGCGTTAAGCGGGCGAAATCTTCTTCAGGTTTGTACTCATGGGTTGTCTTATGGACGGCTTTAAAAGGAGCTGCATGGTCAGTAATTAAGGTGATGTTTGGCGCTGAAACGGGTTCGCCATTGACCCAAAGTGTGGGGGGATCAACGAAGAGGGTCTGTACTTGTTGGGCAAAAGTTGTTGAGAATTGTCCTTTGAGAATTACCGGTTGGCCCCCTTTAATGGCTTCTAGTAATTCAGTGTCTTGACCTTTAAATTGTTTGTCTTTTAATGATACATGAAAGAACAAACTGTTAAAATTGGTTTTGGGGTCAACATTGATGGTGATGGCGCCTTCTGCTTTGTATTTTTCCTCCGCATCATCTAAATCATTGGAAATAATGAGTCGACTCTTTTGTCCTAATGGTTCTATAGGAATTACCCATTTTTTTAATGGCTCAGGAATGAATACCTTGGGCGTTGCTTTAATCGTTAGGGCGCAGGATGCTTTTTGGGCTTCCCGTAAGAGGCTATACCACTGGATTTCAGTTAAATTATCGGTGACGATTAATTCAAGAGCGGCATCGGCAGCAAAAAATCCAGGCAGCGGCTTAAGTGTATGATTTTTGGTGATTTTGTATTGACCGGAAAATAATGGCAATGTCGTTTGGTTGACAATTCGTTTTTTCGCAGGGGTTTCTTTAGGCGTCAAAACCTCGGGGTAGGTACTTAAATCAGGTTGGGCAAACTCCAGATGAAAATCCTTGTGTAGCTCATGCCATTCACCATTAAAGAAAAAGCGCTTCTTTGCTAACAATTCTTTGATCAAGAAACGGAACTTAGGATCTTCAAACGGCGCATTATGCAAAACTAATTTGGTGGTTTTATTTTTAGATGCTTTTAGGAGGGCACCTGGTGCAATGTCTAAAGTTCCCTCATCAAAAGTATGTCGTCCTAGAAAAATGGACTCCCAATTGAGCAGCGAAGGAAAAAGAACATCATTGTCGCTTATAGGTTGGTTCGGTTTTATTTCTGGCAAGATTACGGAGGGGATCTCAGGTGCTTGGCTGATTGCATCAAAGCGTGAATAAAAATCATCACCCATTTTGAATGCAGAACGTTCGTCCATTCCTACGACGATATGCACATTGGGTGGGATTGGGAGATCTCCGAGCTTACGGTCTTCATTATCAATAACACTATTTAAGCTGACATGACGTGCTTTGGGAGCAGACCAGTTAATGAACCAAGTAAAGGATTCATTCGGATTTAACGTGGCATTCTTTAAAAATTGACTTACTGGACTATCTACCTGTTGGTCTTTATTGTGTTCGACCCGCGTGTTACGAAGTACCAGCGAATCGAGGTCACGTGAAAACAACGTGTTTTTGCATAATAAGGATGCTTGATGTAACGCTTCTATACCTTGATTGTTTTTAAAAATAAGCCATTGCCTTGAGGGCGAATCTTTAGAAGTAAGTATCTGTGCCAGCTCATCCGCATTTTGGGCTTGAATAGGGAAGCTATTCCAGGTTTGAAATCGATTATTTGCTTTTAAGGGGGGAACGGTGTTTTTTGTTTCCTCTACTGATTCTTTGGCCTTGGCATCGTGTTTTTTTATCAGGGGAGGCATTGGAAGATCAATAATATTCGCAGCCCCTCCACCTAAATTCAGAGTAAAAGGTTTGTTGTTGTCTTTTACAAGTGCGAATTGATGAGTGTCGTTACTAACCAGGCTGGCATCGATGTTCAACGCATCCGCCAGAGCTGAAAAGAGTTGCGCTCTATGCCTGCAAACCCCCGCTCGTTGTTGGATTAAGGCATTCAAAACGTCAATGACATTACCATGGATATCAGATTCCGCTGATTCGTTTTCAAAACGACAATATTCGGCTAACGCTTGAATGCGTTGTATGGCATCGAGTTTTAACAACCTTTGATATTCTTCGCAGTTAACTAATTTTCCTTTTGCGTCAAAGGATAATTTGGATATCCATTCGAGATGTTCTTTGGGGGCATTTTGATCAAGGGTGAAATCAACATTATTCCCTGGGTCAAGGATATAATTCACAAGGCAAGACTCTACTTTTGTCTTAAACTTGATGAAGTAATAACCAGAAGCGGGACACCTTTTTATTTCAAAATCCGGCTGTTCTACAGCATAATTAATGAGTTTATCGTTGGTACTTAAAGCGGGTAATTGAAGCCATTTACCGACTTGGGGATCCTCAAAAATAAATTGACCATACACCGATTTTGGGGATGTATGTGGATGGTCAAATTGTTCCTCTAATTGTTGTATAGAACATTTTAAAGATTCAGAAACAGGCTCTAAATTTTCTTCTCCAGGGATGTAGGGTTTAAAGCATTTATTGAGGGGAGACCAAAAAAATGTGTCAAGATGGTAACTGGAAACAGGAGGATTTGGGCCTTCTTTTGCTTTGAAAATTGTTCGTGCAGGTAAAGTAGGTATGTGCTCGGGTTTGCCTATATTTCCATCAAGCGACAGAGAACCATCATTTGGTGCAACGAATTTTTGAGTACTCTCTGAGCTGCCTCCCAAAAACGTGATTTCAATGTGCGGATAACTGTATTGAAGCCATTGTGATCCAAGTACATCCACACTATTTTGGGGATTAGGATAGGATATTGATTTTAAATTAGGTGCTATTTTAATTAATTGATTTAATTCTGCGAAGGACAAGGCATCTGAAGTAAAAGTAACGTGAGTTAATAAAGGAAGTGCACCAGGTGCCAAACGATTCAGCAGATCAAGAAGATTGTTGGGATTATTAATTTTAATCTCATTTAAATTCGGTGCAGCGGCTAAAAGGTTCAGTAATTGTTCGGGGAGTAGCTTATTTCTTGGAACAATGAATTCTTTTAAATTGGGCAGTGAATTGGGTGCAAAATTAATGAAGTCAGAACCAATAAAGCGACAACCAAGATTAAGATGAGTTAAATTGGGGGCTCCTATCAGGAGGCTATGGAGTTGCCCTGAGGACATATACCCTTGATAGAGAGTCACTTTTTTTAGGGCTTTGAGCGGATTATCTAATTGGATTAGAGATTCTTCGAATTCTGTCCAGTCGAACCAGGAAATATTTAATGATTCGAGATTGGGGGCAGAATTAACGAGTGTGTAGATGTCTTCAAAAATGAGACTGGAGCTGATAGTCAGTACTTTTAAGTGGGGAAGTGGCGCCTTAATTTTTAGTGAACCATCCGAAACAGTGACAAAAAGATTCCTTAGAGAGAGTTCAGTTAAATTAGGTGTCGCATTGATTAACTCTCCTATTTGAGCTAACGAGGTTTGCAAATTTGAAAATGAAATGGTTTTTAAATTTGCCATCTTTTTCAATTGAAATTTTTGTGGCTTGGAATTTTTAATGGTTCCGCTATTGAGGTAAAGAGAGGTCAAATTCGGTGAGTTATTCAGAAAGGTTGAGAATTGTTCTGAAGAAAACCCTATTTCTTCTGCTTGAAAAAACCTTAATGCGGTAGTCAAAAGGGGTTCATTAACTGGTTCTTCCTCATGGTACTCTCCCTCAAACTCACAATTATCCAAGACCAGTGAAAAAAGGCTTTTTCTTTGATTGAGAAAAGAAAATAAAGAGAGCTTGCTGTTGGTCAAAGTAAGATGAGTTGGTTTTTTGAGTAAGTCTGGATAATTTTGCTCCAAATAGGGAAGAAGAAGAATGCCAGGATCATTAAAATTCTTTTCATCTATTAATGATTGCAGAAATGGCGGAAATGGTATTTGGGTGCGGTTATCTGAAATTTCTTTGTTTAAATTGCAATATTTTTTAAGCCAATCTTTTTCCAGATTAAGAGGAGAGTCAAAAGACCATTCGATGACGCTGAGCAAACCTCTATCGTACCTTTCAGAATAATACAGTTCTTTGTATAGGGGAACCAAGTCGATGATTAAGAAATTGATAAAATGAAAAAATGCATCTGGAGAGTTTAAAATTTTGGTACAAAGATCATTAAATCCAGATACATCTAAAAAATCAACACGATCGCGAATGAGATTTAATTTTTTTAACTGAGCAGTTTCTTGACTTGGATCCAGTTCATAATATTGTTTATGGATTTGATCAACTTGCTCCTCATCGTCTATTTTTTTTAAACCTTCCCGAGTAGGAACGTATATGGAAAAATTATCATCAATTAATTTTTTTATAATTCGTTGTTTTAGATAAAGATGTGGTGACGATTCATTTAAATTGCATTTGATAATGATGGCTTTTTTTTCGAGTTGAACGGAACCTGTCGTGATGGTATCCCAGCATTCTGGATTATCAGCTAGCGCTTTATCAAGATTCAAAACCCCACCATTCGGTTCAACGGAAGATTCAATGGTAGGTAATTGATTTTTCTCGTAGAGTAAGCCTAAATTATCTAGAATTTCATTTTGTGACTTCATTTAATTCCTGATGCATTAGTTTTTTTAATTGATAAAGCGTGTAATTATATACCTTTTTGATGATTTTGTATTCATTTTTTGAAGTGGGTAGAAATGATTTGTGCAAGCTTAGGGCATGTATATTTATTATTTATTTAGAGCGCATGGCCAAATATTTATCAATCATTTGGCGTGAAAGGCTAATGGGTTTGGGTAATTGGGGTAGTTTTTTTATTGAGAACCATTGGGCGTCTTCGATCTCGGTTGCATCGATTTGAATCGCACCGCTTTCATATTCAGCAATAAATCCTAACATTAAATTACTTTGAAATGGCCAGGGTTGAGAGGAAAAATAATGCAAATTTTTTATTGTTAAGCCTACTTCTTCTTTTACTTCACGTACAACCGTTTGTTCAAGCATTTCTCCTGGCTCCACAAAACCCGCCAAGAGACTGTAAATCCCAGGTAGAAAATGAGGAGAACGCGCTAGTAAGATTTCATTATCTCGCCAGATGAGTACCAACATAACCGGGGCAATTTGCGGAAAAATTAATGAGTTACAGTTGGAACATACTTTAGCACGTTCTTTATTACTGTACTGGGTTTTATGGCCACAATAGCCACAAAATTGAGTGCTGCTGTCCCAGTACAATAGTTGCTTCGCTTTGGAAACAAGTAAAAACAAATCCTCATCGCCTATAAGTTCATGAGCTTGGCGAATGTGCTGAAAAGCCATGTATTCGGGTAATGCTTGTGGTTGTTTACTAATCTGCACTGCAAAACACGGTGTATTCCCATATGTCCCTAAATAAATTTGGCGATCAACAGAGAGATTGAGTGTATTGATCCCAAAAAATTGAGGAATGGTATGGTTTTGTAAAAGAATATTTTCACCATGAAAGATAAACCAAAATGCTGGTTCAACAAATGAGGTAGGTGGATTTATTTGAGAAATGAATGGTTTTGACATAATGGGAAATCCACAAGTTTACACTATTAAGTGTACATAATGATTTTGTAAGCGGTCAAATTATATTATTTTCTCCAGCGGTAGAGGGGAACTTATTGAATCCCTTCTCCCCTAAGGGGAGAAGGTGCCCATAGGGCGGGTAGTGATTCCTAAAACATCCCATTACTATTTGCTGACTCAGCCGGTATGGGTTGAATGACATCCCAATGCTCATAAATTTTATTGTTTTCCAGACGAAAAATATCCACTATAGCTCGTCCTTTAGTCCCCGGCTCTAGAACAGAATGAACATGGACAATCACATAATCTCCATCGGCAAGAATACGTTTGATCTCACTGTGTGATTGAGGGTACGTATTTTTGAGGTAATTAATGTAATTTTTTAAGCCTTCTATCCCATCTTGAGCCATAGGATTATGTTGAATATACCATGCGCCTAAGTAATTTTGTGCCGCATCAAAGTCTTTTTCATTCAATGCTTTTTGATAAAATTGGCTTACTATGTGTTTATTCGTCTCCTGAAGAGATCCTGCGACTCCAGAAATTGAGTGAATCAATAAACCGCCAGTTATTAATGACAACAGTATTTTTTTCATTATTGCTCCTTTTTAATCTAACAAATTGATTATAAATAGCTATTTAAATTAAAAAAGCGCATAATTTTGGTCAAATATATCTAATTTTTAGATAGATTGGAGTGGTGAATAATGACTAAGGTCACTTTGGAACAATGGCGGGTATTACAAACCGTGATCGACGAGGGCAGCTTTGCTAAAGCAGCAATAAAATTGCATAAAAGCCAATCCAATATCAGCTATACCATTGCAAAACTTCAGGACATGTTAGGGTTGCAATTAATGCAGCTTGAAGGACGTAGGGCTGTGTTGACTGAACAAGGAGTGGAAATTCTCAAGTTATCGCGACAAATTACCCGGGCGGCAAAAAATGTTGAACTTGCGGCGCTTAATTTAAAATCAACCCATGAAAAATCATTACGCCTCGCCATTGATGAGATTTTCCCAGCATCTGTATTAATGGCCGTACTGCACCAATTCGCTCAGGAAAACCAATTGACTAAGCTTATTATCCATCAAGGTTTATTATCAGGTCCTAGTGATCAATTAGTTCAGGGGGATGTAGAGCTTGCTATTATTTCAAAAATTCCAGAAGGTTATACAGGGAATAAATTAATGGACGTGCATTTTCGTCCATACGCTCACAAAGACAGCCCCTTGCATCAAAAACAGGTTACTCTCGAAGATCTCTATGAGGAACGTTATCTCATCGCTCAGGATTCTGGAGCCAATAATAAACGAAATGAAGGTTGGTTAGGTTCTGAATTTCATTGGAAGGTAAGTACCTTGGAAATGAAAGTTCAATGTGTGGCGCATGGAATAGGTTTTGCCTGGCTCCCACAGCAAATGGTTGAAGAGAGGAATTTACCGATCCTCCCTCTGGTTATGGAGGAAAATAACATCAGAACCTATCCAGTTTATTTAGTGCACCACCAACCCCAAGAAATGGGGCCATCAGCAAAACATTTAATTGGGCTCTTTAAAAAATACTCGTCCAACTACAATAAGCTGTAGCTAGGTTGGTTGTTTTAAAATCATGGCATGTTAGCCAAGACAGTTGAATTGGAAGTTAACCCTAGTGACATGAGGTATAAATTGGCCTATAAAATAGATTAAAGCCACCCTTCATAAAGAGAACTTTATGAACATTACAAAAATGAATTTCATGCTCAGCGGGTTGATGATTTTATTTTCCGTTAGCGCACAGAGTATGACTGAAAATGTGTCACCATCTGATTCAGATACAGCGCGAATCTCCATGTTGGAGAAAGCACTGGCACCTCAGAAGCTGGATGGAGTAGCGAACTTATTTGCAAAAGCAAATAAACAACGTAACGGCGCCGTCCAATACATGTTATTTTCGGATCAATTAAAAAAGAAATTTAAAGATCAATGGCCTTATTGGGTTTCCGGAGTTTCTAGCCCATGGATTACTTCCTATAAGATTAAAAAAATGGCGCAAGGTAAAAATTCTTGGAAATTTGAAATCACTTATCAATGGGCAACTGCTGACGGGCTATTTAATCCACCCCTGGTTCAAACCATAGTCGTAGCGCCTGTACCTAAAAATATCAATTCATCACAAAAATTTTGGATCACTGAAATTTAAAGAGAAATAGCATACCGATACTATAATTATCTCAAGTACCCGTTTAAGGAATAAACAATGCATAATGGAGAGGGATGTAATTAAAGAAGATATTCAAAACATTTTATTTAGGAATGGATTTTCTACTCATGAATTCAACATAACAATAAAGAACGGTTCAAGTTATGATCCCAACCAAATAGTCAGTACGCAAGTGTGGATAACGATTGAAAAGAATTCCATAAAAAAAACAATATGGTCTATACTGAAGTAATTGGCCTGCTGATTTTGAAACGGATTTAAAAAATGGTTATTTTAACCACTGACAGTTAGGCGTTCTGTAGTCTTGGGTGCAGTTCAGGGAGCTTAGGGTATTCGTGTGATTTTATTCAAAAACCCGGGCTACAGCGTTGCTTTCACCCAGGCTCAAATTGAGATTTTATAACTCTTTTTTTATTTCCTTAATGCAGCGAATCCTAGTGTTGCAGCGACGCCTAAAATTACTCCTACTCCAATAGTGGTTGGAGAGAAAAAGCTATGAGGATTTACTGCATTCTCTTTTTCTTGCTTATTCTCTTGTGTAGGTAACGCAAGTTTTGCGCCCTGCGCTTCACTTCCTGAACTTGGCGATTTTTCTTTAGGAGTAGTTACGGCTTCCACCCATCGCTCTTTATCTCGCGAAGAAGACACATTCACTTCACTGTCTGGAGATTCTTCTTTACCTATATGAGAATTGGTTTGTGCCGCTAAAAATTTGCGCTCGGCGATTTTTTCTTTAGAATCATAAAATATCGGTTCTGTTATAATCACTGTTCCACTGGGTGTTTGCGCTTTTCCTACTATCGCAGTTGCTTCAAGTTCTGTATAACCAGTTTGTTGTAATTCTTTAATATGGTCTTCTAATATTTGTTTGGTTGGAGACGCTGCTTCCCCAATCTGAAGATGTTCCTCATCTATTTTTCCTTCTGTCTTATTGTCATTCCAGGAAACAGTTTTTTTCTCCTTTTTGGTTGCTCCCATTGTCGTGGATTCGTATTTTTTTTGCATGAAAAACCTCATTACTATTAACTAAAAATAAACCAATTTTAACAATAAATAATTAAGGAAATATGAGCTGAGTCTTTTGTGAGTATTTGAGTGAATCAAAGATATGCCGTTAATTATGCAACTACTCCATTAAAATCAGACCTAAACGTTGAATTCAACTATACTTAGAAAAGCAAAATATGAGTCAACTCCATTTACGGGATGCATACGGATGAACAAAGAATATCATCGGGAGAACATTTATGAGTATTGATAGGGAAGCCTATACTCCTTATGTCCCAGTGCACTCCCCGTTGTGGAGAGTATTGATACCACCCACAGCTTTATCCCTAATCTGTATTTTAATCGAGTATAAAACCAACTTTCTGGTGTTTCACACTCTGACTGAGTTAATTTCAGTGTTTATTGGATTAACTGCAATGACTGTAGCCGCCACAACGACACAATTCACCAGAAATCAGTTTGTGGTTTTTATTTCTTTTGCTTTAGGTTGGGTTACACTCCTCGATATCGCCCATATTCTCTCGTATAAGGGAATGGTTTTATTACCTCAAGGGGGAGGTAATTTAAGTACTCAACTTTGGGTTTCTGCTCGTCTTCTTCAGGCTTTATCTTTTCTTTTTGCGATTTATTTTTTTAAGCATTCCATGAAGATTTGGGTGGTTAATTTGAGTTTTTTTTTAATAGTCTTAGCTATTTTTGCTGCCATTTTTTCAGGTCATTTTCCAACCACCTATATTGATAATTATGGGGTCACTTGGTTCAAGCTTTATTGCGAATGGGGGGTAATTCTTATTTTGACTATGACCCTCATATTACTTTGGTATGAGCAAGCCATGATATCAAAAGAGCTTCTTTTATATATGAGCCTCAGTTTAATCTCGATGATCCTTTCCGAGTTAGCATTTTCAGATTATAAAAATTTATTTGGCATACAGAACATAGTCGGCCATATTTTGAAAATATACTCATTTTGGTTTATCTACATCGCTTTAGTGGTACAAACCTTACGTCGACCCTTTGATATATTGGCACGTGCTGCAACAACTTACGATAATATTCCTGATCCTACCTTTATTGTTCAAGCTGAAGGCACCATCAGCCAAGCGAACGCTGAGGCAGGAAAATATACCCAGATTAAACCCGAGGAATTAGTAGGCCTATCTTCCCATAACCTGTTTCATAATCAGTCTGAAGCGATCGAGCAATGTGCCGTATGTTCGCAACTGCCGATCACAAGAAATAAATTTATTGTCGAAATTAAGACTGGAACAGGGGGATGGGTGGAATGCAGCTTGTCACCTATCGAATCTGATTTATTCCCTAATTCTTGGGTACAAATAGTAAGAAATATCACCTTTCGTAAAGCGCTTGAAGACGAGCGAAAAAAATTGACCTACAACTTGGGCGAACGGATTAAAGAACTTAAATGTCTTTATAACATTTCAAATTTAATTGCACTCAGCAGTTTAGATATTGAAGAACTCTTTACAAAAACAGTTAATGAGTTACCCTCCGCTTTTCAATACCCTGAACATATGGTTGCAAAAATAGAAAGTAGTTGGGGTGAGTTTAGTTCAAATCCTGATGCGGAAAAATTACCTTATCAATTGGAAAAGGCATTTAGACTTAATAGCGGGGCTGCAATAAAAATAAACGTATATTATTGTGTTCCCCCTCCATCAGAAACCATTTTTTTACCCGAGGAAGTTGCCCTTGTAGATTCAGTAGCGATTCTATTACAGACTGCGCTTACACGAGTTCACTCGGAACAAAAAGCAACCGAGGCAGAACAGCGATTTAAAGAAAGTGAAAAACGTTTCCTGGCATTTATTGAACAAGCACATGTTGGTGTCTACATACGTAATAAAAAGCGATTTCTCTATGTAAACCCACGTTTTTGTCAACTAGTTGGTCGAAATGAAAAAGATTTGTTATCCATTGGCTTGCTGGATTTGATCGAGGATGAATCAACGAAAAAGTTAGTTCTTGAACAGTGGGAGCAATTAGATCACGCTCAATCGAGTGTTGCTTATAACTTACCTTTAACAAGAAAAAGTGACGGTGCTTCCTTAATTTTAAGAATTGATACGACGGTCATATCCTGGAAAGGTAATTCTGAGTTCTTGACTATAGCCGATGACGTGACTGAAATTCAGCATGCAAGGGAACAAATAGATCAATATGTCGCTCAATTAGAAGCGGCTATAAAGGGAACTTTTCTCGCTGTTTCGTCGATGGTTGAACTTCGTGATCCCTATACCGCAGGCCATGAGCGTCGGGTGGGATTAATCGCAAAGGAAATTGGCAAAGAGCTCGGGTGGTCTACTGAACGTTGTGCATCACTTGAACTTATGGGGTTAGTCCATGATATAGGGAAAATCTCAATACCCGCGGAAATTCTTTCCAAGCCAACTCGATTAACCGATGTTGAAATGGAGCTCATCAGGGGGCATCCACAAGCGGGCTATGATATTTTAAAAGATGTTCCACTTAAAGAACCTGTAGCTGAAGTTATCTTGCAACATCACGAGCGTCTTGATGGCAGTGGCTATCCGCGAGGACTGAAAGGACAAGAGATCTTGCCTGAAGCCTTGGTGATCGCCGTAGCTGATGTATTGGAAGCAATATCATCCCATAGACCCTATAGGCCCGCTTTAGGTGTGAATGCAGCTGTTGCAGAAATTAAACGTGGAAGAGGGATTCAATATGATGAACACGTTGTCGATGCCGCCTTAAAACTTATCGAACAAAATAAATTGCCACTGGAGCAGTAAAAGGAAAGTAGTATTGTTTTTTTTCTCACAAAGACTTTATTGAAAAAATCATATGTCATTCCCGTCTTTGCAGAAATGGCCTGAAGGTAGTTTGGTAATTATCATATCCTTCCAAACATGTATTCAATCAAAGCTCTTGGCAATGGGGAATGAGTGGGATTACTCACTCTCTTTATTAGACAATCTCTTAGAAATATCAGTATATTAGATTATATTTTTAATCCAAAGGTGTTTTATGTTTCGAAAAACCGCTCCTTGCTTTTTTGCCGTTGTCATTGATGCGTTAGGTTTTGGACTTGTTTATCCGGTAATGACCGCTATATTTACAGCGGAACATAGTCCTGTTTTAAGTGCCGATGCGAGTATGGCAGTAAAACATTTTTATTTGGGATTAAGTTATATGCTTTATCCCTTATGCATGTTTTTTGGAACTTCCTTTATGGGGGATTTATCCGATGTTTGGGGACGGAAAAAAGTATTGTTGTTGTGCATGTTGGGAATAACCATTAGTTTTCTACTCATGGGGGCTGGAGTTGCTTTTTCTTGTTTGAGTTTATTACTTATTGGCAGGGCTCTTTCGGGTTTAATGGCGGGTAGCCAACCCATAGCACAAGCTTCTATTGCTGATTTTAGTACACCTGAAACTAAAGCCTTAAACATGAGTCTAATTTCCATGAGTTTTAGTTTTGGCTCTGTTCTGGGGCCCTTACTTGGTGGAGTGATGTCGGATCAACAATTACTGCCTTGGTTTACTTTTACCACCCCTTTTTTGATGGCAGCATTCCTTGCGTTTATCGCTTGGGTTTGGATCGAACTTGGCTATCAAGATACTGTTTTAGCTTTGTCTCATAAAAAAATATCCTTTTTTCGGCCAGTACAAATTTTCATAGAAGCATTTGAACATCAATCCGTTCGCATTCTGGCATTGGTTTTTTTATTGATGCAAATGGGATTTAGCCTTTATTTTCAATTCATCATTGTACACATGAAAACGGCTTACCATTACACCAATTGGCAATTGGGTGCAGTTCAAGGCATGATTGGTTTAGGTTTTGCTATTGGCATCCTTATTGGTATGCCCTTGTGTGTTAAACGATATAAGGTACAGCACATCGCTTTATATAGCCTTGTACTTACCGGCTTGGGGCAATTACTGGTTTATGTGATTCCCAATTCTTTGTTGCAATGGCCCTTAGCGGTGGTTATCGCAACTTTTGATATTATGGCATTTGCTTGTTTATTAACGTTATTCTCCAATGCAGTTGATGCCCAATCGCAAGGATGGGTAATGGGCATATCCGGTGCTGTGATGGCCTTTGCCTGGATGGTTACGGGATTTGGCTCCAATTTATTATCCCTTATCTCCAGTGCCGGTTTGATTGTTATCGGAGGCGTGTTACTGCTCGTTTCAGCACTCCTCTTACTAAAAAATAATTGAGAAAAGTCACATTGGGTGGTCCAATCTGACTTTTCTTCAAGATTTTTATACCTATTGCAGTTTAGGAAGAGCAGATATTTTCTCCGATTGCTTTGCAGGTTTACGTGAAAAAAAAGAACCCACATAACTTAGGATGGAGCGATTGGTATTCGTCTCCTTTTCCTCTTCAACTTCAATAATTTCAGGTGCTGGGTACAAACTCTCTTGAACCATTTGAAAGCCTGAAAAAACACTTTTTAGAACGAAAGGGAGCAGGGTTAACATCATCAGCATGCTGCCTAAGTTGGTTGATTCATTAAACAGCGCATAATTCGCTAAAGATTGAAAAACTGCAATGAGTAGCGCAATGCCCATAGTATTTGAAATCAACCTTGAAGCATTGATATTGCGGTTATCCATGGGTAAATCAGCGCTTTGATTAATTTCATAAAATGCAATCCACAACCATAATAGGTCAAATGCAACGCTATACCAATGTTGCTGATTCATTTCCGTGACATTTGCGCCGACCGCTTTTGCTATATCAAAGGTCATTTTCCCGCTTTTAAGTGCTAAGGCCATCGTCGGTTTTTCTTGTGAGTTCGCTAAAGGAGCGAATTGCTGGACAAACAAGCTTTTCGGAAGGTTAATATCAAAAAGCTCGTAAAAGGTTTTATCAGAACCAAATAATCTTCTTAGTTGCTCTTCACTGATATTTGCTAAAGCACCTACTCCAGGGGCAAACGTACCATCATCGGAATGATGGGCGATAACCACATTGGAGTTTTTCATCATCATGACATCATTGGTCCCATCACCATTTGCGACGATAAAATAATGATGATCTTTGAGATAACGGGCAAGAATACCTTTTCCCTCGGTACTCATTTCGGCAAAAATAATGACTGGGCGTTTTGTTTTATCTCTATCCATCAACTTTTGCAACTGTGCCAATACGGTTTCATTAACGCCGGCAAATATGACGGTGGCATCGGGTGGACAATTTTTTTCACTTAAACTGTCAACAGCTTGGTCTTCAGCCTGATTGGCGCGAATGGTAATGATGTTTTTCGCATTTTCCGGACATAATACTTTGGCAATATTTACCGCTGCTTTAGTGGTATCCCCTGTTGCTACAAATACCGGAACGGATATTTCTCGGCATTGAGCGATAAATTTTTCAGCTCCTTTTTTTACTGGGTTATCAATAATAAAAGTGCCGTAATAGCCCAATTTTTTGAGTAATGATGGATTTTTTAAAATAAATTCTTCAATCGCTTTTTTATCATCTTTATCAAATAATTCTTTTAAGGTTGTAAACTCAAATTCATTAAGTGGCGTGTGGGCGATACACCAATCGCGGGATAAAACTGCGGTACGACTTTGCATCGAAGTATATGCCTGCAACAAAGGCGTTTCTTGAAATGCATCCGCTTTAGGCACTCCACAAAAGACAAGAGAGGATTCTTCACCATCCTGCACGAGGGTGAAACGGCCGCCAAAGGTACGATATAAACCCAGATGAAATGTCTCAACTTCTTTTTTAGAAGCAATTACTTTTTTAAAGTGATTGTTTCCCAAGGTGGTTACTTCCAAACACTGAGAATTATCCAATAAAGATTTGAATAACCCCAAAATGGCATGTTCCTCAGGTTCTAATTCCTTTATATTGTTAGTAAAGGCATAACAAAATACCTCAAAGGATTTACGCCATTGTGATTCTTCGGGTAGAAGTAGATTTCCTTTGTTTTCTTTGATTAGGTGCTGTACTTCAGATTGCATATCGGTAGTCCACAATCCTAATACATCCATTTGAGTGGTAGTCAGAGTGCCCGTTTTATCTGAAATAATCGCAACCCCATGGGGAAATTTATCACGATAATATCCACCTAAAGCATTACATAAATCGACCAGACGAAGCGCATCAATCGTTTCAAAAGGTTGATCCCCCAAATTGCTATTTAGGCTTTTCATTAAACGGCTATTTACAGTTTCCCGTAAAAAAGCCTCAGAAAAGGGAATCATCGTTTGAAAGAGGGTGAACATGAGTCTTAGCGTTTCTGCAGGCATTAGGGTAATGTCTCTTTGCAGAAAAGCAGCCATAATGATGGAGCCTAAAATAGAATATAAAACACTTCTTTGCTTGCGTTCGGCAATAATCTCATTAATAACGGCTTTCTTCTCATAGTTACTACTCAATATAAGTTCCTTCTCAGGCTTAATTTGAATAAAAATATTGTCATTCCCGTATAGGTTTAATTTATCGCCTACCAGTACTCCTGCTTGTTTGCCATCCCGAACTGCATATAAGTCCACTTTTTTGTAATCTGATGTCAAATTAGCTTTGGTGTGATGTTCTATCCAAACATCTTCTCCATTTTGCGCTTTAAGATTCACACTAAATTTTTTTCGCTCCAGCGTTGGGGTCCATTTGCCTTCTACATTACGTTGTAGGGCAACAAGCTCTCCCGATATGGGCACACAATCCAAATGGATGCTCTCATCACAAAGAACCAAATCTCCTGTACGGAGCTGGTATCTGGGAACGTTAACGAATTCTGGGCCTTTCGCGGTAAATTTTAAAACCCGATGTACCTTATGATTGTATTCGTAATCATGGTTCAATTTTTCTTGTTGCACACGCATTTTTTTTATAGTCGATGGTGCTAAATCAGCGAGTAATGCCGGTAAGTTACGAAATTTTTGTACGATTCGGTCCGCATAGCGAATATTGTGAGAAATAAGTCCCAATTGAAAGGCACGCGAACTGACCATGAGCTCACTGGCGATAAAGTGATTGATTTGGAGCCATATATTGGATACTGGCGTTAACCCGCTGGAAATCACTGCTGTATCTGAGCGTTGTGCGCCTCGATTGTATTGGAAGCGGACGAGTAATTCTTGTGCTTTTTGCGTGAGATACGAAATGCCGCTGGGAACAACCAATGCACTCGCGCCCAGTCCGGCAATTAATGAATACTCATCAGCAATAGGAAGTAAAGAAGTAGTGGCCTTAAAAACGGAGCTGTACATATAGGTTATTGCCAAAACTTCACTGGCTACCGCAGCTGAGAGTGCTACCCCGGACTCCAGTTTTTTATCAGTAATCCGGTTTAAGGCGCAATATCCTAATAGGCTCGCACTAAAAAGAAATTTGACAACAAAATCATATTCTGGATTCCCCATGAAGTACTCACTGAGGTATGGTGTTAGATAATGACCAAGAACCAAGGCCGCACCTGAAGAAATGGTAGGCCAGATGTATTTTTTAAATGTACTCCAATCCACAGAATCTAAAGAAAAGGTCCATGCCAGAGTGTGATACAGTTCTTTGACGCGCAAGGAAAAAAAATTGTTTATTTCTGCTGCGGTACTTTTTAGGTAGTATGTGCGATCGGGTTCGGCCTGTTGTACCAATTGAAGGGGCAAGGCCCGGCTGTCTTTAGGATTTTTGCTTTGCGATTTTGAGAAGGTAGGTATTTTTGTCTTCATGTCTCAATCCTTTTGCATTCCAATAATCTATTTGAATATTTAGGGCCCATCTTGATAGTTAACTTATCTACACCAAAGGTTCAAGAGGATTTGAAAAAAATAATGTTCTAATGCCATTACTCGTTAATAGCAAACACAAGCTCAACCTATGTTTGCTACTTAGTATTATTTCAGTTGCATATTATGAGGAAGAACATGCACACCAGCCGGCATTGGGGCTTTGTGGGCAAAGAATCCTTTTTGTGAGGCCACAACCCCAGTTGTTTGATCCTTAGAACCCGCTTCATTTTGATCCTGAGTAAAGGTGATGTCCCCAAGGTTTTTGGTTCCATTTACAAGTATTTCCGCAACAAGAGTTTGCTCGTTCAAAATGTCCAATAAGTTTTTGGAAACGTTTTTGAGCTTACATGCGCCTTTGTTATCCAGAACAAAAAGATCTCCTTCAGCATTCAGGCCATAACGTTTAGAAAAAATTCCCTTAGAGGTATTAAAGTCAGTAGCAAAAGTGATCATCCCTTTCCTTGTGAAGCTGCTTTTGCGTATTACAAAAGGGAGGTTGGGATTCTCTGCCAGAATGGTTTTACCTCGTTGGGCATCGGCAACAAAATAAGAACTTTCTGTAAGCTCCTGATAAAGAATTTCGCCTTTTGATATTTTCTTAAGGTTTGATTGAGCCTTATGAGTGCCAGGTTTCCATTGGTCATCGTAGTTTATAATGAACTTTGCTTGTTCAGTAAGCAAAAACAGTGTGGTCGTTATTCCTCGCGGATGCATTTCTACCTCGAATCGCTCATCCTCATTAACTAAAAAGATTTTTTTGCTATTAAAATCAAAGTCAAAGGGAAATGAAACGATACCTTTAGCCGTTTTAAAAGAAATAGAGAACAGTGCACCTTGAGCACCAGGTTGCCTGCTGGGATGCACAACATAAGTAGCCTTAGGATCTTTAGCGAAGTGCTCTTTAACGTCATCAAGGCTTTTGATAAATAAGCCATATTGAAACACATCATCCATAATATAGAATATTTTCTCTTTGCGACTCATGACACTATCCATCAGCGTCTCTGCAACTTTATCCAGATCATGAATATTTTGATGCATCGCACGTACCCAGAATGGATAGTTTGATATGGCTTTTCCTTGACCTTGAAGAGACTCTATTAATTGCTCTTTTTCTCCGGCGTAACGATGTAAACGTAGGGTCACATTTTGAGGAATCAGGTAGGGATATTGGCTAAAATAGCGATTCAGCATATTCAATATATCCATTCGATCATCAAAAAAATCAAAAACGATTTCTTCTCCTGGATGATCCGCTGCTGCTTTTTGCATTTGTGCAAAAAGCAGCGGCCTTTTATATTCATCAATTTGTTTGCAATCAGCATGATGATGAGTATTCTCATGGAACATACCCCAGGTGTTCTTAGTGATTTCGCTCATGATTAAATTGAAGGAAGTGCCGTTTTCCAAATCGCCCTCTATATCGGCCAGCAGTAAGGGGTCATGTACCATACCCAGAGCATTACAAATAGTGAGCATGGCTGGGCAACATGATCCTTTCCCATTCACTTCGTCAATACTCAGGTCCTGTCTGGTCGAGCCAATGAATGCATAGGTTTCTGAAAATTCATTATTTTCTCTTTTCAGTTGGAATAGAAGATCTTGATTCGCAAGGAGAAGGGCATTTGCTTGCCTGCCTTTATATTGATTACCCCATAATTCCATGAACCTCTTATTGAATAAGCATCCATCAAAATCTAAAGATATATAGCGTATTGTCATTTTGATAACCTTATGAAAAAAAACAAGCATAAACCCGGCTTATGCTTGCTACAGATTATTTAAGGTTGCATGTCATGCCCAAGAACAGCCTCTGCTGCAGGTTTTGCGACGGCTTTGTGGGCAAATAATCCTTTTTGTGAAGCCACTGCTCTATTGGTTTGCGCAGCTTCTCCCATTGTTCCCGCTGGGGTTTGATTCCCCTAAAGGTGATCTTCTCAAGATCTTCGGCTTGATTGACCCGTTCTGTTTCAACAAGAATACGTTCTTTCAAAAAGCCCAATAAATCCTCAGATGCCCCCTCCTTTATCTTATATGCTGCAACGTTATCTAGAGAAAACAGTTCACCCTCTGGAGTGAGTCCAAAACGTGAGGCCTTAATCCCTTTCGCTGTATCAAAGAGGGCAGTGAAAGTGATCATTCCCTCATGTGGAGTGCTGCTTTTACGGAGCACAAAGGGAAATGCAGGATTATCGGTTAACACTTGTGTCGCCTGAGATGCATCGGCAACAAAATAAGGGCTATTTGTAAGCTCCAGGTAGAGGCTTTGACCTTTTGACATTGCCTGAGGTTGTTCTTGAGCAGGTTGGGGGACTGGATTGTTCCAATTGTCATTGTTTTCTATAAAAATTCGAGCTTTTGCAACATGTATTGCCAGCGTGGCAATTAATCCTTGAGGCTCCATTTTAATCGCAAATCGCTCATCCTTATCAAATAGGAATAAATTGCCATCTAAATCAAAACCATATCTTGTGGAAACAATATTTTTAGACGTTCGATAAGTAGCATTGAACAGGAGGAGATCACCCGATTTTTGTGAGCTGGGATGTACAACGAAGTCTGCATCAGGGTTTTTAGCAAAGAAAGCGTCTACTTCCGCAACGCTGTTGATGAAGAGTCCCTTTTTAACAAGTTCCTTCATAATAGAAAATATTTTCTCTCCAGGATGGGGTTGTAAAGCTACTTCTTTTAGCGCCTCTGCAACTTCATGTAAATACTTAACGTTTTCATGCATCTTGCGTAAGCAGAATTGATAGTTGGATATCGGGTTTCCTATACCTTGTATAGACGCAATTAACTTGTCTTTTTCTCCAGCATAACTGTGTAAACGTAATTGTACATTCTTAGGAATCATATGGTTATGTTCGCTAAAATATTGTTTTAGAGTCCCTAAGATGTCGAGTCGATCATCAAAAAAATCAAATATGATTTCTTCTTCTGGATGATCATCCGCTGCTTTTTGCATTTGCGCAAAAAGAATGGTTCTTTTATATTCATCCATACTGGCGCAGCTTGCATGTTGATGAATATTTTTATTGTTATCACTCCATGTACCGTTGTTAATCTCATCCATTATACGCTGGTATGAAGTGCCGATAGCCAATTCGCCGTCAATGTCTGCGAGCAGGAGTGGATCAAAAGTAATACCCAGATCCTCACAAATGGTGGCCATTGCCGGGCAACAAGAGCCCCTAAATTGTCCTGGGGTATAAATACCGCCGTTTATCATGTCGATGAAGTAATCTTGGCGCGTGGAACCAATGAAACCGTAAGCTGCTGAAAACTTGGAATTTTCACTTTTTATTTTGTCCAGGAACTTCCTATTTTTAACCAGGACGGCATTAGTTTTATCCTTACTAAAATTGTTATGGGGTAATTGAATATAAGCCCTGTTGAATAAACATCCATCAAAATCAAAAGATAAATAGCGTATTGTCATTTTTGAACCTTATAAAGTTAATTCGTTTTTTAAAATGAAAAATAATAGATCTATGCGAATTAATTTTTAGTCCTAGGAAATCATGTCAATTTATTTTAGATAGTGGGTGAGTAGATGTTTTAAGGTAGGGTGCAAACAAAAATATGGAATGGTACTAACCCTTATTTTTCTTATGGATTGGGTTTTATTTGTTAAACATCACTGATATAACTTAAAAAATCTATTTCAACAAAATCGAGCTTATTGATTAAGATTGCCTAAGTTGTATCAGTCCTCCGCTCATCCAGAATTGATAATCTATATCTGCATGAATAGTTTTTAACAATGACGGCATTTTATAGATGAATTATTAAGGAAATATTAAGAAACTTTATTAATTTTTGTGCTAAATTTATACAATTGGGGATTAACAAGGTTGTTGGATTCCTTATTCATAAAAATAATTGACTATCAAAAACAAGCTCAAGGAATTCATGGATGAATCAAGGAGATTGTGAAAATGACGATAGTGAAACGGATAACCGATCTTTCGAATTATACTACTGTGCTTCCTTATGATAGTGAATTGTTTGGCATATACCAACCTTTGCTTGGATGGAAATCCAAGCGAATTCAAGAACGTTTTCAGACGGGGTTTCAAAATGACAAAGCGTCAATTTTAGAGAAATTGAAAAATCAATTTGCGGGTTTGATTGATATTAATTATACCCAGGATGGCCAAATTAATATCCAAATTAAAGCAGGTGCACTGGAGGCGGGAAAAATCCGCACTTTTGATAGCGTGGTATTACAACAAATTTCCTTACAGCTGCCGCCCTATCAAAATTATCAACCGAGTATATGGGATACGATCATTACCAATGACAATGTGAATGCAATCCTCAACAAAAATATTGTAAAAATATATACGGATGCCTATTCGCAAATTAATAACCGAAGTAATTTAAATCCCAGTACAGGCATTCTTTCACGTGCGGGCAATGTGACTGGGTCATCGATTAACACTCGAAGAATAGATGTTGGGGTATTGGAACACCAATTAGAATATGAGTCCTCAGTGGCGGGAAACTTATTATTTCTCGTGAAGCAACGAGCCTACGATCTTCTAACCCAGATTTTTTACAGTACGGTGAATAATACCGAGGAAGCGATGCGACTTGCCAAGATGCTTTCTGCCGATAACAGTAGTGATGCTTTTCTCAATATTAATGATCTGGATCCAACCAATAAAGACTATCTTGATTGTGTGGCTTTATCACCAATCAGTATTGTTCATTTATTTCGACAATATTTCTTTGAATTAGATACTTTTCTTGGCACCCCGGTTGATCATGTTTGGCTAAGCCCGGGCTCTACTGTGGAACTCATCGAAGTCCATACGCGCAGCACAACGATTGAGCGTACATTGGAAACCACACTGGATCTCATCACAAAGTCTTCCACAACGACCACAACGCAAGATGAGCTTTCCGATGCAGTTAAACAGGACAATCAACAAGATGTCAATTTCGGGGCGAGTGTTAAAGCTTCTTATGCATCAGTCGAGGCAACCTCCAGCTTTGATGATAAGACATCACAGCAAACGGCACGCGAGGCAACACACAAACAAATGCGCCAGCAAACAGAACAGTTATCCTCTGAAATAAGGAAAAATTATAAATCGACGTTTAAAACGGTGACCGAAACAACAGATATTTCGAGCATAAAACATACTTTAACAAATACTACTGAAGAACTCATAAACTATGAATTACGCCGAAAAATGCGGCAAGTTGGGGTGCAGGTTCAGGATGTAGGATCTTATTTGTGTTGGCAAACCTATGTGGATGATCCAGGCAAAGAATTAGGGATAGCAGAATTGGTTCATATTGCCGTCCCCGCTGATTTGGATAGTATCCCGCATCCGGAGGAAATTCCTACCTTCCAGCCTTTTCAAGAAGAAAAAAACATTACCATTCCTTTTGTTTCCATAGATGGTACGGACGCAGACAATAAAAAGGTCTATGTAAACGGGGTTTATTCGGGTACGGAATGGGTTGTGTTTGATGACGTGGAAAAAATTCAAGCAGATTTTGCGCAGGAATTTGTATGTTCCAAAGCGAATTATGATTTGACTGATGTGGAATTTGATCCTCAGGGTAAACCCGTAAAAGTATCAAGAAAAGATTCGATTCAAAATTTATCGGATAAGGCAACCTTCACCTTACATTTGGATTATGCTGATTTTCAAGGAGAAAATAGTCTGGATGTAGCCCTTATTCTGCATTGGGCTCCCAAAGCAGGTGCCAATGATGCGATCATTCAACAAAACAATGCAAATCTCGCGAATTTTAAAGCGAAAGAAAAAGCAGAATATGAAAAAGCTTACGTAGAGACTGTTAAAGATAGGGTGACACTGGCAAGTAAAATTAAAACACGTGATAGTGATGACTTAAGAGAAGAAGAACGGATTGTCGTCTACCGTCAGCTGGTGCAGAGCATGCTTTTAAACAATGTTCCCCTGCCAGATGATCGCACCCGACATGTGGTCGCCGAGCTCATAAACTCTATTTTTGATATTGATAAAATGCTTTATTTTGTGTCTCCTGAATGGTGGAGGCCCAGATTACATCGTAGCAAACAACAGTTGCAAGAAACACCAACTCCCATTTTTAATCCATCAGGACCGGTATTGAGTGGGGTCAATAGAGTCTTACAGAAGGGCTTGATGAATAAAATAAGCATTGCCGATTTAAATTCTGAAAATAATCTCTTAAGTTCGAGTACCGTGGGTTGGGGAGGCATCAATGAACAACAACGAGATAATTATTATATTACCGAAGATTCAGATCCCGCCAAGTTAGGGAGCAGTCTAGGCTGGTTGTTGCAATTGGATGGCGACAACATGCGCAACGCGTTTTTAAATGCCCCTTGGGTAAAAGCGGTCATTCCTATTCGGCCTGGGAAAGAAGAAGCTGCCATTAACTGGTTAAAAGGTGTTGAAGGCCTGAATGGGATTACCGATGACGTCATTTATCACACCAATAATCCGGATGAAAAAGACATTAATGGCCATCCTTTAGATGGCCAAAAAATGATTGATGTCATCATGGATTTAGCTAAAAAAATACAACAGAAATATCAAGAAGGAATCCAAACTGGAAAATATCCTAAACCCAGTGAAGTATCTGATCCTGCATTGGTTGATGACACCAACACGGTAACGGCAACCCCCATTGATCGCGTTTACGAACATGGATTTTTCCCCTTACAGGGTGGTTTTCGAGCAAACGTGGGTAAAAACTATGAAATTTTTGATCAATGGATAGAAATTCTGCCAACCGATCAGATCGTTCCCGTAGAGGTAAAATACGATCCCAAAACGGGTAGGCAGATCTAGCCATGGCCAGTAAATGGTTAAAAATATTTCCGGATGCAACACGGAATCAAATTGAATATATGGTCGATGGAGCAAATGCTTTTGCTGAAATTGTGAAAGCACTTCAAACAGCAAAGACTCCAGATCACTATATTTATATTCTTGGATGGATGCTGGACATTGATTTCCCTCTCATAGAGACGGATCAAAAATCGACTTTATTTAATTTATTAAATACGGCATCTACAAAAGGAGTCGAAATACGGATATTAGTTTGGAATAATCCGAGTGTTGAATTACAAAAAATGAACCTGAATAACATTCCCAAGTTAAATGGTTTATCAAATACAGTTGCGCTCTTGGATGATAATACTTATTCCACCTCGGACTCGAGACAGTTCGTTGCTCAATTCGTCCCCTTTATTATGCAGAAATTTAGTCAATACCAATCGATTTTCAAAGAGTTAGATCCTTTTTATGCGATCCTTAGATACTGCTTAAGTAAGAATGTAGGCAGTCATCATGAAAAGGTACTTGTTATTAAAGGAGAAGAAGGGCTCATTTCCTTTTGCGGGGGGATGGATATCAATAAGAACCGGTTTGATTCCTATCATAAAGATTATTCCAATGTTCATGACGTCCATTGCAAAGTACAAGGACCTGCTGCGTATCAAATCCTGCAAAAATTTAAAAAAAGATGGCATAACCATCCCAGTACCAAGAATATACAACTCAAAGGAGAAAATGAAACAAAACCAAGTGAAATGACCATGGGTAACTTCTACTACGGAAAAGTTGTCGGTACGTATAATGATCCTAACAGCAATGATAAAGATCGGAGTTTGAAGGACGCCTATTTTGCAATCATCGCTAACGCGCAAAAGTATATTTACATTGAAGATCAATATTTAGTTAATGTTGATGTTGCAAAGCAACTCAATAAAAAAATTCAAGAGTCCAATTTTGTTTGTTTAATTTTAGCCATTCAGGATTCACAAGAAACCACGGACATACTTATTCCCGACAGAAAAAGAGGGGAATTTTGGGATGCTTTACTCAGTGGAGTGAATCAGCAGGTTAAAGATAAAGTAGCGCTTGTTCTAATCGATCGGGTCAATGCCGCAAAAGAAAATTATCATCCTGCCATGCATTCTAAAATAATCATTGCGGATGATGAAATCGTTATTATAGGTTCTGCGAACGTGAACCAACGCTCCTTTACCCATGATAGCGAAACATCGATTGTCATTTTTGATGATGATAAATCAAGTGTTTTTAAAGATACGTTTGCTAAAAGGCTGAGGCTGGAAATATGGAAAGAATTTGCCAGTAAAATGATAGCCCCTGATTCAATCATTGCTTCTTGGGAACAGTTTTTGAAAATTTTAATGAATCCAAACGTACATCCACTGATCTTAATTCCCTATCTAAATAGTATTGAAGATCTGGATAAACGAATTATTGATTACATTAAAAATAGTGGGGCAATCGCCCCCATTGTAGCCAATATCTTGGTGGGTGACAGCAGTGACTTATCAGTTGCATTAGCGAATGTTTCGGTGGTCCTTAGCCCATTTCAGATCGTGCAAATATTTAATAATCTTTGGGATTATGTGATTGACCCTCAGGTAAAGTAGTTCATTAGCCCGAGCATGTCATTCCGCACAATTCAGGATGACGGGATTCCTTAGAGAATACTCTCCAATTGACAGCAGTTGTATTGAAATTGATTATCAGAAAAAACAAGTCATAATTAATTAAAGGCATCACAGGGATGTACGTTAAAATGAATACTTTTGATACCATAGCAATTGAATTTGATTTAACCCATCACAGCATGAAACAGGTTGCTCTTGAGGAATTGAAGATCAATACCCAAGATAAAAGCAAAGTGTATTGGATCCATAGTAGCCTCAAGCAAGTCGATGTTTTTAATCAACTCGCCAACACACTCAAATTACCTGAGGAAGTCATTAAATTATGTGCAGAAAATAATTTAACGAATCTTATTGATAATGATAAGGAGCTCACATTGCAAATTAAATGTTTGGCTTCGCTTGAGCTCAATGAGAATAATGAAATAAATCTCGATAACTTAGTGCTTCATCTTACTGCGAATTACTGCTTTACTGCATCGGAAAAACCGCTGCCTGTATTATTTGATTTTCTTAACAATTGTTCAAACTCTCTTCGTTATGCAAAAACCTCATGTTTCATATTATTTTTATTTCTTGAAGGGATTATTAATGACTATGCCAAGGTACTTTTTAATTATGAGGAAATAGCGGAGGAGTTCGATTCTGTATTACAAACCACGAATGAGAATATCTATAAGGATGTTGCGGAGGTAAAGCACCAGACCTTACAAATCAAACGCTACATGATGGCAATAAGAGAAATTTTAATGCGGATTACGACTCGCAATATTTCTGTTGTCTCAGAAAAATGCCGTTCTTCCTTGTATAATTTATCGAATCATAGCCATCTCATCATTCATGAAGTGGATTCAATTCGTGAGTTATTAAATGGCTTATTAGGACAAATTGATAATGAATTAATGCAAAAAATGAGTAAGACAATGGCCGTACTCACTGCCTTTGCCTCCATTTTTTTGCCACTCAATTTAATTACTGGAATCTACGGAATGAATTTTGAATGGATGCCCGAGTTACACTGGAAATACGGATATTTTGGCGCATTAGGTTTAATTATTTTCTGTGCCTTATTCCTTTATTTCCTTTTTAAAAAAATGAAATGGATGTAACCTTATTGGCATCTTTATCAATAGTTTAAATTATCCATAGTTTTTAAATTAGCGCTGTTTTGAAGTTCTTGTTGAAGTTGTTTATCCAACAAAGAGCGGCCGCAATCAACATACGCAAATGCATGAGCAAAATCTCTGAGTTCCATAGTAAAAGTAGAGCGCCTTACTGGTAAAGTAATCAATTCAATTTGTCCATTTTCTTCTTGTTCGATTGAATATCGTCCGCCATAGAAGAGGTAATGAGAGAACCAATGACGGTTTTCATGATGTGGATTGCGAAGAATGACAAATTTCCGATGAGTTAGCTTACTTTCTTTAGTGTCAATCAACGCATAGGTATGCTGCATGGTAATTCCTTCAGGAGGATCTTCTTTAGGACTACAGACGATGGGTTTTTGTTCTGAATGAGCTTTTTTTAATGAAAGGAACAAATCAATTTCATCATAACTGTACTCGTTTTCTCCAGGCAAAATGGCATACTGATGCAACCAGCGTGTCACGGCTGCAATCGCTGTAACTGGGGGCGCCATGCTGTGATGCATTCGTTGTTGTAAAAAGCAAATGAACGCCTCTTTGGTTAAAAAGAGATTTTCTTCAAGCAATTGCTCAATGTATTTTTGATTCAAATGGATCCAGTTCCACCACTCATGCAATAGCGTTTGCTGATCCGCAAAAATATATTGGAGCATATTGGTGATACTTGCTAATTTATCATGAGGGCGCAGAAGAAAAATTAAAGAATAAATGTCTTTACCATTACAGCCATAAATCACTTTTTTATATAATTGAGCAAGAGAGCATTGGGCTTGTTGCGGGATAGCGATTGATTCAGTAAACCCCCCAAGAAATGCTTTTAACGCGGTTCGACTATCGCCGCTGGTTAGCGTTTTATTATAATTGCCGCCCATAAAAGTAACATAGGCTTTTTCAAGAAAACGGACCCAGATTTTGCCCGAACTTAAAATGCCCCAAGAGGTAGGTAATGATTTTTCAATAATCAGCCATTGCGGCTTATCATCCTTAAAAAAGCGGACATAGATTTTATTTTTTTTATCAATCATGGCTTCACGAATGTATTGTTCGCCATTCGGTAAAGCAAGGATTGCATTGATAACCGAGAGAAGATAACAATCGCCACTCATGGCTCCTTGGGCAACATGAGAAATGGATAGTCTTTTGGGATACAGGGGAGCGAAATTTTTCTTGTGCTGAACCGTAAAGAACAAATAGGTGCCTTGTGGATTAGGGCTCGCTTCACATTCTTTGACGGGTAGCTGCTGAGGTGACGATTCATTTTCAATAAGTTCCAATTTATTTTCCATATATTGGGTCCTAAAAAATTATTAAGTTATTTATAGTGTTACAACTCATCTCACGGTCTGCACCAATTCTTAAAGCGTTTTCACGTCGCATAGCATGTGCATGCATGATGTATTTCATGATAGACCAAACATAGGTATAGCTTATTTTGCAATAAATGTTATTTTTATGTTACCAGATTAATACGAATCCATCCTGGATAAAGCAACAGATATTAAGAACACCTACCTAAGGATATGGACCAAGTCTGAAAGGAGTTAAGGATGCTCAGAAGTAGAGCAAAATGTTCCAGGGGATGATTTCGAGTTCATGAACCAGTACAAAGATGAGTTCGGTTAATTTCTGTAGACCTACCTACGCCCATCAAGGTCATGGCAATACCCATTTCGTTTCGTATCAACTCAAGCATATGTTCCACTCCCGCTTGTCCTCTTGCCGCTAAAGCATATGCTGTCGGTCTACCCAGAAGCACTGCTTGGGCCCCAAGAGCCAGCATTCGTACCACATCGAGTCCTGAGCGTACCCCTGAATCAACAAGGATTGTGAGGTCTGAATTGACCTTATCTGCAATCATAGGCAGCGCTTTTGCGGTAGATAATACGCCGTCCAGTTGCCGTCCGCCATGATTAGAGACGATAATTCCATCTGCACCAAAAGTTACTGCATCTTTTGCATCTTCTGGATCAAGTATTCCTTTGATGAGTAAGGGTCCTTTCCAAAAATGACGTATCCACTCCAGATCGCGCCAACTGATTGAGGGATCAAAATTGTTATTTAACCACCCAATATAATTTTTTAGTCCTATCGATTTTTTTAAATAGGTCGAAATATTTCCTAGATCATGTGGACGCCCCATAATGCCCACCTGATAAGCCCAGGAGGGTTTCATCAGGGCTTGCAAGAATCGACGTTCACGGGCAAATGGACCAGACATTCCTGAGCGTGCATCTCGATAGCGAGCACTTGGAGTGGACATATCTACTGTGAATACCAGATGAGTCACACCACAAGTTTGAGCCCGTTCCAGCATACTCTGCATTAAAGCCGCGATCTTTGAGTACGTACAGTTGAAACCAGACAGGCTGGGAACTATGAGCGGATACTTCTTCCAAAGAGCATACAGAAACTGTAGATAAGGCAAAAGGTATTCCTTTTTCTGCAGCTGCTTTGGCTACTTGGACCTCCCCTCGTCGGGCGTACATGCCGGTAAGACCTACGGGGCTTAAGATGACTGGCATTGCCAGCTTTTGTCCTAAAAGTTCAGTTTCAAAATTGAGATGCCCTACATTTTTTAAAATCCTTTGCCGTAATAGTACCTTGGCAAGATCTTCAGTATTGGCCTTGAGTGTTTGTTCGGCAAAAGCACCGCCATCGATATAATCAAACAAAAATCGAGGAAGTTTCCGTCGAGCCGCTTCACGATAGTCAGTAATAGAGGAAATAATCATGTTCAAGTCCGTTGAGCAATTAAAACCTTGGTTCCTAATTTTAATTGATTTAAAAAAATTTTATAGTTCAAAGATACATGGGGCTTATCATAAATTATAGGGGAAGGATTGGATTTTATAAATCAACCAGTTTAGAAATAATAAGGGCTACAAGGTGTTCCGTCTATTCATGATTTCTTGTTTGGTGAATGAGACTCAGGCGAGTTGTTTTATCATTGAATTAAAATCTCCGGGTAAGACAAACTAATTGCCCATAATCTAAACTTAATGTAATGAGACATTTTGTTTTTATAAACTATAGGCCAGAAGCATGTTCCGCCATTCGATTCTAAAAAATTGTGGCATACCGATTATTCGTCATTACGCCAAAAAAATCGAAAAAAGCGCTTATGATCCCTATCCTTATCAGAATGCAGCACTTAAAAAAATTATCAATACATGTAGAAAAACAGAGCTTGGCATCCACTGTGGATTATCTCAATTAAAAACTATGGATAATGCACGAACACTACCTGCTTTTAATTATGAAATGTTACGCCCTGAGTTTGAAAAAATCTATCAAGAAGGGAAACAGGGATTCTTCAGTTGGGAGCCTATTAAAGCCATTTCTTTAACCTCAGGAACTACTGGTGGTCCCAAATACATTCCAATAACCCCAAGTTTAATCAACAACTTGGTACGCATTGGTTTTAGTTTATATGCAGGGTTTTCCAATGAATTAAATAATCATGAGGAGTTATTTGATGGCAAGGCGCTGTATTTGAGTGCGCAACCCTATATCTATGATTCTCCTACTGCTTTGCCTGTAGGCTTCATATCGGGCTATATGAATTCAAAGCGGCATTGGCTTTATAAGGACTTGCTATACCCATCAACAAAAACATTGTCTATCCCAGATGCACAAGTAAGAATGACACGTATTTTTGAGGAAATTAAAGATCAAGATATTCGCATCATTTTAGGTTTTCCTGCGATTATCCAATTAGTTACTGCAAAAGCATTATCCTATTTTAATGTGAGCTATCTACAGCAGTTATGGACAAATTTATCTGTATGTGTCTATGGAGGAAATTTTTTATCTCTTTCGCAAATCGATTACCTTAAAAAAAGTTGGATAGGTGATGTAAGCACAGAGAAAAAGCTCCTATTTTTAGAGCATTATTCCGCCGCAGAAGGTTTTTTTGGGCATACCTTACATAGCGATTGGCCTGGCCTTGTTTTTAATCCCTTTGATGTCTTTTATCAATTTAAACACAATCGAGATGATTCCGAGTTCTTGCAATTGCATGAGCTAAAAGAGGGGGGGCGTTATCTTATTTATGTTACAACCCTTGCCGGCTTAATCAATTATGAAATGGAAGATATTATTGAAATCACCTCTGTGAAACCACTTACCTTCAAATTTTTTGCGCGTGCAAAAGAACAAATTTCCCTAATTTCTGAAAAAATCCTGGTTTCTGAAATAAAACAGGTAGTGGAATGTCTTGCTCATGCACTCAATCAACCTATTCATGATTTTGCGGTTTATCTTGATTGCAGATCGGGTAATCGGCTCTTTTTTATTTTATCGACGCCAATAGCCAATTTAGACACTTCGATTCAATTATTAGATGATAATCTTCGTAAAATAAACCCGAATTATAATGAATATCGGGCAAATAATACCTACCAACCACCCAAAATAATTTACAAGCCAACGGAATTTTTTAACAAATACCGTGAAAAAAACATTCATCAAGGCAACTTCAAGGAAAAAAGATTGTTTATGAGTGAAGCTGAATTTAATGCAGCTTATCTTTGATTCCGTATGAGTTAATACGGAATCACTCCAATTTTTATTTTGATGGATTTGGGATGTTGTTCAGTTGCATTCGCACAAGGTTGGTCATTGCCTCAAGCATTTTTTGGCGGGACTCAGCATTTTCTGGCGATTGTTTGTAAATAATATTCGCCACAAATGCAGAGAGCGCCTGGGATATTACATTACTATTACGAAAATGTGGCGGTAATTTTTCCACGGATTGTACTAAAGAGGACAATAAATTTTGCCCGATAAAGTTCATTGCCTTGGAATAGTCTTCATTGGTTAAGGCTTCAACTGATTGAGGGGTTTCGTCTATTTTCATGCTCTATCCTGTGATTTTTAATTAAATCAAATTATAGGGGTTGTCTTAAATCACTTCAATGCACTGAGCTCGAGTTAAGCCCTTTTTATGGAAAAGTCTAGACTCCAGCTAAAATGCATTACGTATAGGACTATGTAAAAAAACTATAAAATAAAGGAATAAGCGGACATCCAAACAGGAAAAGTAGCCTAAACAGGCTACATGTGGTGATTAAAGAGTGCTGCTCATGGAATTTTTGTGTGACTCGTGTAAGGTTTCTTCTTTCGAATCTCTCAAGTCACTTATGTTGCGTCGCATCTCAATAGTTTTTTGGGGGTTTATTAAATTTTCAATATACGCTTGTCCATTTTTAAGTTTTTGATTTTCAGGATCATTTTCTAACGCTTTTTTTATCTGAGTTTGAATTTCCTTTAAGCTGCCTTGAAAAAGATGACCACTGCCGCAGGAATATACGTGGTTATCTATTGGCTTGCCATCTTGACCTAATTGGACTCCATGAAATTCTCGGGGGGGTGTTGCAGTGGCTTGCGCTAGGAAAAATTTGGTTACTTCTTCGGGTGAATCAAAAACCAGCGCACCATTTTTGTCAGGCTCTTTGCCATATTGTTTTTTGAACTCTTCAACTATTTTGGGCCAATCCTTATTCATTTGTTCCGGTTTGATTATGGTTTTTTTTCTATTTTGCTCTTCAAGTTCTAATTCTTGCAGCTGATGTTTCTTTTTTTCTCGCTCTTCTTCAGTTTTTTCGGCCAATAATCTGTTTCTCATTTCTTCTTCAGACGTCGACATAATGTATCTCCACAATAATCTTTTTATAAAAACAAAAAAAATTCAACTTGTAATAATATAACCCAATAATGATTTGAATCACCGATTAAACCCCAATTTATTGCGATTTTTTTACAATTTATTAAGCGTTCAACATAATCTTACATGGCATCTCATATACGAGGGTTATACGGACTGTCGTCGTCAACTAACTGAATGAAATGAAGATCTTAGGTTGTCCTCTTTTCTATCAAAGGATTCTTATATCGGTGTAAATAACGAGTTGCCAAGTGATACGAAGCATAATCCGTAATATGCCCAGAATCACGAAACACAGGAATGCCATTAATCTCCGCTTGGCATCTACCTTTGGGACATTGGACCTTTTTCGGGTCAATAATGATTAATTGCGCGTATTTGTTTTTCATTCGTGAAAATAAATCATCCTGCCATGACTGCCAATGTGTAGACAGATCAAAATCACATTGTTTGGGATCGTATGTGCTTCTTTGTTTGATGTGATTAAAAAAACAAGTGTAGGAGTCATGCACGGCAATGCTTTTGAGCAATATAGGCTTGGAACCCGAAGCAATAATGATTTGTAATGCCTCATCTAATGCTTTTTCAATTCGTCTTTTAACCAGTTCGACCGGTTCCTTGGCAATCAGTTTATTCCCCAAATAACCGTCCCAGTTTTGTCCCAAGATCACAAAATCATAATGATTTGTTTTGATCATCTGATAATAACGCGTTATTTGTTCATGACATGCAGTATAAACTACTTTATTCCAGTCATACTGCTCGATTCCAGGTAAAGAAAGACATGCAACAGTGGAATGAGCAAGAATCGATATATTCGCTTCTCGAGCAAGCGTGTCCATAAATCCCCACAAATGATTCGCGTGCGAATCCCCAAACATGAATCCCTTTTTACTGCCTGCATGTGTTGCTCCAAGGGTGCATTGAGTATTTACTTCCATGTTTTTTTCCTGCAGACACAAGGCTCTTTGTGGATTAGTATAGTGTTTTAATTGGGTGTTAATTCGAGCCATTTCCTCAAAACGCCGGGGGTATCCCTCATGCTTCTTAATTTCATGATCACTTATGTGCATGAAGAGGGCAGGTACTATAAATAAACAAGTAAGGCTGTAACCGAAGTGAAGTTTATGAAATTGACGTGCTGGTTTTTCAATAAATCGCCAAGAAAAATAAGCTATGACAAAAACGAGCCCCAAGGCGAATAATAGAACCGGGGTGGTTTCTTCGAATCCTAAATAACGAATCAGTACAAATACGGGCCAGTGCCAAACGAACAATGAATAGGAAAGCAACCCTATAAAGACCAAAGGTTTGACAGAAAGCAAGCGACTAAACAGCGGTTGAGGGTGAAGTCCTCCTGAGGCAATTAATATACCTGTTGCAAAACATAAAATAAGGGCATACCAGTTAGGGAATCCTGCATTAACTTGCTCATGAGTTGCTATGTAAAATAAACACAGGAAAGCAATAATATTGATCAATTCTAAAAAATATTTATTGAATGAAAAACGATGAGAACTAAAGACGATACAGGAACCAATTAAAAATTCGAAAATACGACTTAATAATTGGTAATAGGTTTTTGTTGGTTCCTTAACTGAAAAGAATAAAGCTAAAACAAAAAATAGTAGCGTAAGTAAGTAGATGACTTTGGCAATATGCTGTTTGCTCACCACTCGATAAAGAAGGTAAATTACTATAGGCAAGATAAGATAGCATTGCCACTCTATAGATAATGACCAGGTATGCAATAAAGGCAATTGGTTAATGTTTGGTGAAAAATAACCTTTTGTTGCTGTTTCAAAAAAGACATTTGAAATAAAAAGAGAGGTTTTACGGGCACTCTTGGAGTATAGAATCAAATCTTCAGGTAAATAAAAAATTAAAGTTAAAAGAAGAGTGGTAACGATTAAACAAATAAGTACGGGTTGCAAACGCCAGAGCCTTCGATTATAAAAATCAATAAAAGAAAAAAGATTCTTTTGTAACGAATTATGAATGATGCTCGTGATCAAAAACCCAGAAATAACAAAAAATACATCAACACCAATAAAGCCGGAAGGAACGAATTTGAAGCCTGCATGAAAAAATAAAACAAAGAGAATAGCAATCGCTCTTAAGCCATCAATATCCGGCCGGTATTCCATGTGAAACAAATCCTGGATTGAAAAAACATACTTTATAACATCTTGGGAAAAGAAGTGGTATCCCGTTGAAATGAATTATTGCTCTTATTAGAGGAAGCATTACGGTCGTATGTACTTTATCCCGTTATCATTCCTGCGCAGACAGGGATCCATTGACAACATACATCCTGGTTTATTAAGAAGTGCATCATAGACCATAGTAGTCGGAAAAAAACTCCATTTTATAATTTGCTCACAACAGAATGATCTTTATATGGAAACTCATCCGCTGAAATTGCATCGGCAATTTGTTGTTCAATCGTTGTTATTGATTCATCAGCGTCTTTATTATCAACAGGAGAATATATGCCATGTCCTACTCTCGGTAGTTGGGATTGAATCCCCTCGTTTAATTGAGCTATAGGATCTAAGATGATTAATTCGCCGTCTCCCGTGATGTTGAAAGCAACGCTGTCACCAAATATAGGTGTAGGATTTGCTTTTGCTTGCGTTAATAATTTAAATGTTTGTTTATAACATGGGCTAGGTTCTTCATATTCGCTTCCAGGACCTACTAAGGTCACTTGATCTTCTAAGTCTGACCAACTGAGTTTTCTGTCGGTAAGCTTTTGTAGGTCAGAAAGAATTCGATCCAATTCTTCTTGAACGGCACTCGTTGTTGTTCGATCACCAAATATATGGGCGACATAATAACAAGGCGTGCCTTTTGCATCTGTTGTGGCGACCAAAACACCGGTACAGTGTAAAAACCCTTCGGTCCCTAGAATGTCTAAATCACCGTCTTTAAATCCTGCTCCAGCATCTGCTCCTACTCGATAACAGCGTAATTTCTTCATGCTTGCAAGCTGTTCCGAATTAGGTATATGCATTGATGAAAAATTCTTGCACTGTTGTAAGAGTGAGCTGATTTCTGATTCTTTAGAATCTTCTTGTTTTTTCTTTAGACTCTTGAACAGTATTGCGACTCTCCAATTGTCTTTGTCGCCCATATCAAAACTCGACATGACTTCCAACGCCTCATCCACTTTGTCGAAGGATGAAAGTTTTTTATAATATTCTGATGCTTCACTTAACCTGATGTTTTCTGTATCCAGCAGAACTAGCTCATGGTTATCTTTGTTCACAACGATCTTGACCATGATGTTACCTTTTTGGTTTGTGATTTTTAATTATACACATTGGTTGTATTTTATGTAAACATAACGTGCATTTTGGCCAAAATTTGAATTTTAGGTCGCTTAATAATCAGGCTAAACAAATTTGTCTGCGAACAAGGCAGTAGCATCATGAGTTGTTTATTACTAGCCCTTTCGTTTATGATCTGATTGAATTCAGTCACGAATTACATGCTTTCTTACGAACAAACAAATGGTCTAAATTCAGTGGATTATCCGATACTTTATACTTTTAGGCGCTGTCCTTTTGCGATTAGAGCAAGAATGGCACTTGCCTACTCCAAAATTAAAGTGGAACAACGCGAGGTTGAGCTTAAAAACAAACCTCAGGAAATGCTTTTGGCATCACCCAAGGGCACAGTGCCAGTGTTAATTTTAGAAGAGGGTCGCGTCATTGATGAAAGCATTGATATTATGATTTGGGCATTAACACAATCTGACCCCGAAGGGTGGCTATGTAACAAACTCAAAGATCAATGTAATGAATTAATTCACTTGAATGATACAAAATTCAAACCTATTCTGGATAACTATAAATATCCCCAACGCACAGAGAAAAAAGATCCGCTATATTACAGAGAGGAAGCGAGCGATTATCTTCATCAATTAAATTATTTGTTAATGAAACAACGCTTTCTTTTAGCGCAGCGGATCAGTATAGCTGATGTTGCTTTATTTCCCTTTATCAGACAGTTTTATATGGTTGATCCACAATGGTTCGAACAAAGTGGATATCAATATTTGCATGCATGGTTACAATTCTTTTTGAACTCGGAACTGTTTCTTACCGTGATGAAAAAATTAATCTAATTTGGATTATGGCAGATACATGAACATGTATCTCCCTTTTCAAGAGATTCCTCTTGTTGCTTTTTATATTGATGAACCTTAAACAAACACATAGAAGCCAGAGTAGGGATTTTGTCATGTGCCCTAAGTAACCTACGTCTATAGCATTCCGTTTCTTCGATTGATTTTAATGCGGCTTTTGAATCACTATGGAATCCTTCAAGTCGGAATCGCGCTGGCGTGTATGCGCCTAATAGCATGCGGCGTATGCTCCAATGATATGAATTTAACTGGGGTATCACCTCTAATTTTTGGGCCAGAGAGGTGGAGAATTTTATTTCATCGCGGTCTTTTGGTGTATTTGCGATTTCCTCTTTCATTGTTTCTATGGAAGGAAGCTTTAGTCTGCCACTGAACACCCCACAAGCATATCGTGCTTGCAATTCAACAAGAGGAAATACCGCGCCACGTGCTCCAGGATACATACCAATATAGGCTAAGTTCTTGGCATCTATTGGAAACGTATCTTCATAAAGAGTAGTGGTTGGCTTTAAACGTAATTGTTCGGGAAGAAATGATAAATCTCTTTCATAACCAGTACAAAATATCACTACATCAAAATCATTAATAGAACGGCCATCTTCTAAAACAACGCTGGAGTTGAGAAAATGATCAATTTCCCCGCGAATCAGTTTTAATTTACCACTGCGAACTTCTTGGAAGTACTCATCGGCAACAACAAAGCCTACAGGTGAAGAAGGGGACATGTACCATTCAGGAAATTCGTTTTGCTCAGAACAGTGTTGCAGCATCAATTGATATTGCTCTTCTTTAGAAAGAGAGACTTGCACACTTTCATAAGTTTTTAATAAGTCTCTTGGCAAAAAAGGGCCATGATTTTGGGGATCTGAAGACCGATATCTTTTTATTACCCAACGTTCTTTTCTAAATAAATGGATGACATCCGTCTTTTTGGCGACCTCTTCGGCAATTGATGTACCACTTAATGAGCCACCTACGATTAAGACTCTTTTGTTAATGAATTCTTCGGCAGATTTATATTGTGCACTATGAAGCTTCTTACCCTTGAATTGTTCCAATCCATTAAAATTAGGGGTATAAGGATTTGTGAATTTACTCGTTGCGATAATAATAGAATCAAACAATTCCTCTTTAAGTGTTGTTTTGTCTTCTTGCCATCGAATGAGCCATTTTCCATCACATTCCAAGACTTCAATAACGCGACACCCAAATCGGATATACGGGAATAGTTCAAAATACTCCGCATAGTCATGTAAATAATCATATACCTGTTGTGTTGTTGGAAAGTCTGGTGTGTTTTGTGGCCAGTTGAAGTTAGAAAAAGTTCCAGTATGGCGTGAGATATTTACTTTCATTCCTGGCCAAGCAGAACCTTGATCCGAAGGGGCGCGAAGATCGGGGCCCCAGACGCCACCAATTCGGTTTGACATTTCAAAAATGCAGGGAATCATTCCTTCTGCAAGCGCTGCGGTAGCAGAGGTAAGACCTGATGCGCCAGCTCCAATAATAGCTATCCTAATCATTTTCTACGTGTTGTTGTTTTAAAAATTGCCTATCTTCGGGAGTTAATTGCTGCTTATTATCTTGTCCTGACTGATGCGAAAGTACATCGATCTTCTTAACATTAATTAATACCCTTGCATGATGATGCCCTGTGAGTGCATGAAATAATGTTCCTGTGATTCGAATTTTATTACCTTCCTTAATTTGCCTCCAGAAATTTTTTTCTGTGACAACAAGTTGTATCAATGAAACATTTCTTTCTGGTGGATTATCAGTACTGTTTTTTGCTGCAGGGGAAACTTCGACATCAACCGGTTTATCTAAGAGGAGATAGCTCCCAGTTTCGGCTTTGTCACCATTTTTTATGTTGGTATAATTGGGCGGTCCAGGAAATTTAAGTGTTTTAAGAACCCCAATTAATTCAACAGTTTTTGGTTCATAGTAAACAGTTTGGTTATTTGCCAAAACCACAATAGGGAAAAGCATAAAAAAGATTATTAACCGTATCATTTTTCTCTCTGGAAGTGAGTAAGTGGTCCATCCTGTAATTGTTTCGTCTATTAAATTTTTGCTATTCTCGCTGCCAATTTAAACACATCTTAAATGCACGATGAAGTCATTTTACAGGATGATTTTTTAAATATTTTTAGATCCAAGCGGCTAAAGCGATCCCTTATACTATATTACTTACAGACAAAGAGGGTAATTCTTACTTTAAGGCAGCAGCAGAAGAATTAAACCCAGAGAAAATCGGTTTGACGAGCCGGATGATACCGGTCTATCATGGTTTTTGGTGAAGGGTCTCATAAGGAATAAAATTGGCATAAACCAGCTCAAAAACTATTTATTATTGTTTTATCTGGAATGGTGCAGATTGAAGCAAGTAATGGTGACATTAAAAATTTTAATCCCGGAGGGATGCTGCTGGCTGAAGATTTAACCGGAAAAGGTCATAAAACACGTAATCTGCATGGTGAAGCAGTAAGTTATCTTGCGATTCCGGCCGCCTGGGAACTCGTATTGCGCTCCCGTATTACGCTGCGCTAATATCGACTATTATGTGAATGTAGCCATTGAGCTAATGCGTGGATTCCTGCATTTAAATTCTCTTCATTTCCTCCAAACGACATCCGCACATAACCTTCTTTGCCGAATGCAATACCTGGAACAAGGGCAACATGAGCTTCTTCCAAAGCGTGTTTACAAAATTCTTCCGAGTTTTCCTTATTAAAACCCAGGCTTTTTAAAGAAAGGAATATATAAAGCGATGAAGCTGGGGAAGTTAGGGTTAAGCCAAAAGCATCATTTAAAGCATTAATAAGCGTATCTCTTCTTTTTTGCATGCATTGTTGTACCCAAATACTTACATAATTTATTTCAGTTAAAGCCGCCATAGCTGCCGATTGACTTAAAGTGGTTACGCCGCTGGTGCTTTGACTAACCAATGCAGTTAAGGGTTGAATGATGGATTGGGGCGCGAAAACAAAACCAATTCGCCAGCCGGTCATGGCAAAATTTTTTGAGCAACTTTGAATTACAATAACCCGGTCCTGATATTGGGGAAAAGAACCACACGATATATAGGAATGCCCATCGTAGGTGAGGGCACTGTATACTTCATCCGCGATAACGAGTAGATCGTGTTCCTGCGCAACGTGCAGCAGTTCAAGAAGCTCGTCTTCAGTATATAATGCGCCGGTTGGATTAGTGGCGTTATTCAGAATAAGAAGTTTACTTTGCGGCGTACATGCTTTTTTAAGTGACTGGGCTGTCAACTTCCATCCATCTGTTTCTTTGGTGTCAACGATGACTGGATTTCCGCCAAATAACTGAGTCATCGCTGGATAAGAAACCCAATAGGGGGCGGGGATAATGACTTCATCGTTTTGTTGCACTAGTAATTGCATCAGCAAATAGATTCCAAATTTTCCGCCATTAACGACAAGACAGTTTTCTTTTTTAAACGAACAGCCATATGTTTTATTCATCCATACACTGGCTAGATCCCGTAGTTCCGAAATACCTGCTACTGGAGGATAAAGGGTTTGTCCTTGTTCCAGGGCGTATGTGGTCGCAGTAACAATTGCGGGATGGGGGGGCAGTTTGGGCTCACCGGCGCTGAGGTTATAAATTTTAATGCCTTCCTTTATTTTTTGCTGGGCTAATGAATTAATCGCAACGGTTGCAGAATCTTCAGGTAAACTCTTTTTTATAAAATGATTCATTATTTTTGTACCTTTCTAGAGTTGGATATGATTATTTTGAACAAGCGATTAATAAATTCCTCTTGCAAGTGGTACTGCTTGGATAAATGATCATAATACTCAAACAATTGTTTTTCACGCGAGCGATCCAGTACTTTTTTTCCTTCTTGCGATTTTAAAGCACCAATTTGTTTCGAAAGTTCTTGACGCTTTGCCAATATTTCAATGATGCAAGCATCAGCCTGTTCAATTTGTTTTCTCAATTCTTCGAGTGTAGGCATGATATCCTCCTTACTTGAGAAGTCGTGCGTTTTTTACCAAGATAAAAGCAGTTCGATTGGGATGGCTGTCTTGGATTTTTGCCGCTTTTATTTCTAAACCATACAGTTCTGCACAACGTGCTGAGGCAATGATTGCCGAATGAGGCGGCAATATTCCTTCCGCTAAGTCCTTGGCTGCTTTTGCTGTGTCAATCCACTCTATGTGTTCTGTGTTTTTGAATTGTTTTTGGAGAAACTGACGGCATTGGGCAAATCCTTGAGGATGTGAGACGATGTGTGTAATTTGATGGGATTGAATGCCCGGTCGTACTAGGAGACATTGATTGATTTCATGCCATAGTTCATCAATAGGAGTAAATAAATGTCTTCCCATGGCTTGGAATGCTGGCTTGACTAGTCCACCTATAAGATTGACGACAGGCACTATACCCAGATCGATACGTTCATTTTCGATTGCATGCAGAACACCTTCCATATCCAGTAGGTGAACAAGAGTTGGAGTTAGCCCTTTTTGTTTTGCATACACCAAGGCCGCTTCTTCAGAAAACGAACCTGCATCTCCTGAAATACCAAATAAAGTATTCATCCCTGCACCTCCATTGCCAACTCCTTGTTTTCTAAAGAGCGCATCTTAGCGAGTTCCAGTAAAAACGTTTCGGTCTGTTCCCAACTGAGGCATGGATCCGTAATCGATAGCCCGCTTAAATCAAGGTCGTCCGGATTCATCGCATCAACTTTTTGATTTCCTTCTTTGATAAAACTTTCCACCATGAAACCTTTAACCAACTTTTTTAAATCCGGGTGGCTTTGAATGCTTTCTAAAACGTTTAAAGCAATAGAAGGTTGTAATTGGTGATTTTTTTTGCCGTCTACTAAGCAATTATCATGGCTGACATCGACAATAATGGACGGGTTGATGATCTGATGCATGTCCATATGATGTTTTACTTCTTTAAGATGGGCGATGGAATAATTAGGGGCATGATTGGAGCCGCGTAAAACCATATGCGCGTGCGGGTTTCCATGGGTTTGTACTTCGTAGCCATCGAATACCGCAACATGATCATGTTGGGAGGCAACTATACTATTTACGCCGATAGCCAAGGAACCGTGAGTGGGGTTTTTTAATCCTACTGCGCAGTCTAAGGAGGAGGCAAAAATTCGATGTTCCTGATCTTCAGAACTGCGGGCCCCAATTGCAACCCAAGACAGAAGCTCCAGAAATCCTTTAGCATTATGGGTAAACAACGCTTCATCAGCAATAGGCAATCCCATTTCAATGACCTTAACCATCATATCTCGGGTGTATTTTATGCCAGATGCAATATCTGGGGCAGAAAATAAATCAGGTTGGTTTACCGGACCGGTCCATCCCTTAGTTGTTCGCGGTTTTTGAATATAAACTCGCATAATGAGTTTTAATTCGTGTTTCACTTTCTTGTTTAATTGCACTAAACGGCGAGCATATTCCAGTACTGCTTTTTTCGGCCAAGCAGAACAAGGCCCGACTATCATTAAAAGACGATGATCACGACCTTCTAAAATGGCTTTTACCTCTTCCCGGTCACGAGCAATTTGTTGGTGGGCCAAAGGAGACAATGGAATTTCTTGAATAATTTCTTCTACAGGAGGTAGTTTCTTTAAGACTGAATAGCTCATCATCCCCTCCTACAGACAGTAAGTACTTTGGATAACGTCTGGGAACGATGTGTTCGCGATTGATGGTGCATGATGGACACTCCTCTTTGGGTTCTATCCAACTCCCATGCTCTTTCTTGTCTGGGAATTCGGGTACCAAAACCCCCAGACTAAGCTGGGGGTTGGAGTGTTAGTTAATTCTACCGACCACCCAGCTCCGGGCTAAAAAAGCTAAAATAAAAAAAGCAAGCAAAGGCTTGTGCCAAAGCTGCTTCTTGATTTAACTTGTGGTGTACAGTAGAAAGGGACATAAAAATTCTGTAAAAAATATTTGTATTATTAATATACAGCTTTATTGATGATTCTGTCAATACTTCCAAGTCACATTGAATTCATTGGACTGTATAACTTATTAATAAATAAAAAATTTTTTATTCACTAAATTATCACTTCATTATCTTGAGGAGTTAGGAATTCCGTCATCCTGAGGCGTTTTACGAGGAAGACTCTCCTCATTGTGGCACCTTTTTCCAAAAAATCGTCTATGCCACATTCAGGAGATTCCTCACTGGTTCGAAATAATCTGTTTACAGGTAATCCATTGGATTGGTGCTTAATGTTTTGGTATCAGTGGCCTGCTCGGAAGAGGGGGGCTTAAATCCGCTGAATATTCCTATTTGGCTGGGTTTAGCCTCTTCCTTTTGGGGTTGGCGTAAAATAATTAAAGCAGACTGTAATTGTTTTGCGGCTTGTGCAAATACTTCAGGACATTGGGTTAACACTTTTTCCCAGGGTTTGTCCTCTAAAGATACATATAATTTTTGTTCTAAAAGCTCATCACGAACAATCTGATAGACTATATTTGCCAAATAATTTTTACCGAATGAATCACAAACTCCTTTGTCTTCAAGGGAATTAATGATCTGCTGCAACTCATTCAATTTTGCCGTTATGCCTTCATTGTGTTTAAAGCTGTTAAATAAAGAGTGCGCATCTTTGATATCAAAAAAACTGTACTCAACACCTAATTCATTTAAATACTTATCTTCCTGGCAGTAAGAAGCAGGCCGTTCACCACGAATCCAAAAACCTAATTCTGCGCATAGTCCTATTGCTTTGTCGTCGTGAGTGAACAGTTCTAGTTTTTTTACCCGGTTCTCTGTCAATAGAGCATTTAAAGCCAATCTTAATGCTGCAGTACAAAGTTTTTTATCATTTTGATACATCTTAAGATCTTCGAGAAAGGCAATATGTTGAATCACGCTTTCATCAGGATAATAATCAAAATCAAGGATTAGGGTCTTATCGTGTAAGACTTGAATTTTGTTGTTTACACGTTGCACGGTTAAATGACTTGATGTTTCATCCAAGAGAGGCGGCAGTTTGGGTTCATATTTTTTTGATGCAAAAGATTTTGATTGTTCAAGTAATGCTTCATCAATGATCTTATAACTAAAGCGTTCAATAAGGTAATAATGACTTTTTTCATCCTCTCCAGAACGCTGTAACCAATCTGGAAATACGGCTTCTGTTTTATAACCTATAGAATCAGAGAGATGGAACGCTTTGTTGTTTCCGCCGCTTTGAGTGAAACGAATGCATTTAACTTTAGGATTTTGTTTTACAATTTCTTCAAATTCTTTCCAAAAAACTTTGCCATAGCCTTTATTGAGGTACTGGCTATCAACTCCCATGGAACAAAATTCCGCAACATGTTCATAAGGTCCAGAGAGATATTTTATACGACGAACACCAACAATTGTTTCTTTGTCATCGATTAAATCGACCATCACGTAGACATCGCTTTGTTTATTGAGACGGTCGAAGGTTGCTTTAAAGGATTCTAAATCTTTTTTAGTAAAAGACATCCATTGGATTATATGATCTTGCATCCATATTTCCCAAACTCGTTGATAATCGCTTTCTTTAACGCGCCTCAGAAAAGGATGTTTGATTTCTAAAGGTTCTTGCATGATGAGTATAAAAAATAAGCCTATTTCATGGTATCCTTTTTTGGTATAAATGTCAACCAAATAACACATTTTATGAGCAATTCACGTTAAGGTGAGTAGCCCTATATTCGCGTCAGCGCAATAGGACCTGCAGCACTTGCCACTAGCGGATAACAAAGCTATATTTTTTACTTGTCTTCCTAAAAAAATCAGCAATGACCAAAATAGCGCTTTATTTGGCGGGTGGTGGAGCCCGCGGAGCTTATCAGGCTGGAGTGATCAAGGCGATCAGCACCATTCTTGGCTCAAAGAAAATTCCCTTCAACATGCTCACTGGAGCCAGTGTTGGCAGTATTAATGCAGGGGTATTAGGTGGCAATGTGCTTGATTTTTCTGCTGGTGCGAACAAGTTAGAGGAATTATGGCGTGATATTACCTGTGAGCATATTTTTAAGTCCAGTAATTATGCACTAAGCAAAGCGGCTATGCGCAATATGAGTAGTATGCTGATGAAGCAACGTCTATTAGGCCATATCCTTGATACATCGCCATTACAGGATTTTATTAAGAACATTATTCATTTTGAGAGTTTAGAGCGTGCCATTAAGAATAAGCACTTGGACATGATGGAGATCATCAGCAGCTGTTATGAAACGCAAAGAACCATCTCGTTTTATCAGCATCACGCAGAGGATTTTGAGGATTGGAATGATCCGCTTCACAGTAGTCAAAGAGTGAATCTGCAAATGGAGTATTTCCTGGCGTCCACCTCATTACCCTTGTTTTTCCCTCCTGCAAAAATAGATGGATTTCATTACGGAGATGGCCATGTGGGATTAGCAGCTCCCTTACGTGGCGCTATCCGTTGCCAAGTCGATAAAATTTTAATTATTGGCACTCGGAAACTACCTGCGTTACAAAAGCCAGAAAAATTACTGGGCAGCGATATTGATTTCACACGTGTTTTAGGCAGCATGGTCAACGGATTATTTTTAGATAACCTCGAACGTGATCTGGAGATGGTGAGCCACATGAACTCTATGGCGCATATGTTACCTCCTGAGAAAAAAGAGCATGCTCCCTGGCGGCCTATTCAAACCTTACATTTACGCCCCAGTGTGGATATAGCAGCAGTGGCTCAGTCTCATTATAACAATATACCCATGCTATTACGGATCTTGCTGAATTTTCTTGGTGCAAAACGTCATTCCGGTGATTTACTCAGTTTTCTATTGTTTGAAAAAAAATTCGCCCGAGAATTAATAAAACTCGGTTTTGACGATACGATGGCAGCACATGATTCTGTTTTAAGTTTTTTTGATGCCTAGAATTTGGGTTTTTATTTTTTAAATGCAGGAACGGTTGCGTCCAGATGCATATAAAATCGTTCCGTATGACAAAGAGCCAGATTAGAGCCCCTGTTTTTCATATACCATTGCAGTTCTTTGCGCTCTTCCTCGTTGTTTAAACCTTGCTTATACGCAGTAACGAGTTCATCGAGTTTTTCTTTTAATAAAATAATGTGCTTTCGTTGAGTGGTCGATAATGGGTTTTTAAAAAAATTCAATGCCTTGCCTATTGTTGCGTGTCGTTGAGTATGTTTTGTAGATTCAATGATTTTTTCATAACATGCTTCAAGGAAATCTAATTTTTCGGTCATTGACGCAAAAGTGGCAAGCGACGCATTCAGTTGTGCTTTTGAAAAGAAATGGTGCTGCTTTTTTTCCTTGAATCCCGCAGAGATTTTGTCAAGTTCTGTTTGAACTTTTTCTGTATTCTTCTCACCAAATTTAGAAAGAAGCTGCATATTGACAAGCATAGGAATTAATTGCCTTGCTGAGCTTTCATCAATTGATATACTTTGGCCAAAATTTTTGAATTTAAGGATAGTTAAGTTTTTAATGTTATTTTGAGTATGTTTTCCAAATACTAATTTTTGCTCTTGATCAGTAACTTTTTGACCTTCCTTAACGATTAATTGTTCCTCAAGCGAATCGAGTAATTTACAAATTTTCTTAAATTCAGCATTAGAGGTGGCACTAAAAAGACGATACTTTAGTGTAAGTATCTCAGGATACTTATGATCACTGCCCGCCATTTGGATAAAAGTCCTTATTTTTTGAATTTCTTTACGATAAGGATGTTCTAAACTATCGATATCAATTTTATAAAGATTTTTCCAAACATCGCTTTGAGTGACCATATTCCAAACGATGGCAAATCCATCATCACTTAGTCTTGGAGGATTGTAGTTCCTGAATAAACGTGCTTTATCACTATTATCGCGGTGAAGTAATTCTTGAAAAAATTTTGCGCCATCTTTTGGGGAGTCCAAGATTACTTTGCGGGTTCTAAAGGCATGGAATTCACGATCCACCAGCTCCCACGTTGTTTTTGACCATTTTTGTTTGGTGTGTTTGAAAATGATCTGATGCATATGATTGAGCATCATATGAAATTCAGGGTTGATTGAACTATGGAGTTTGGCATGATACGAATCGTGTGCGGTGACTGTAGGCATTGGCGTCTCACGATATTCATGAATCCCTTTTGTCGTTGCCTCCACTCCGCTATTGCGCATACTAATCGCTGTAGGTCTATAGTAGGATTCAACTCCTTCTTTGACTGCATCAATTCCTATCGTTCCTATTTTTGCCCGACTCGCGGCAGCATGGTTTATTCCATGCTGTGCAATTTGCAGTGCTTCGATCACACCAAAAGACATGTGTAGATCATAATGCTGTTGATTGTAGGGAATACTGTACCAAGCACCAAGTCTCTGCAAAGCGTTGCCCAATGTAGACACGTAGAATATTGGTGCAATGATATATGGATTATATTCTGAAAGATAAAAAATTTGTTCTGATTTGGGTAATGCTTTAATCAATAAGCGTAATCGCTCTAAGTGCCAATCAGTGAGATTCTCTCCATAGGCTTTTTTCCTCATCGTTGGAAGCCACAATTCCTGTGCCTCTTTGGTAAATTCACCCGCCTCATCGAGGATAGGAAACGTTTTTAGAGGGTCTGTAAATTGCTCTCGAGCGAGTATCGTGGACATTTGTTGACGGGTGATTTTGTTTTGTTTAAAGAGCCACAAGGCGTAAAAAGTATGATCTTCTTTTTTTAAGGCTTCATCTTCAAAATCCCCGCGCGCAAGTGCTTGTGCAACCTGTTCCAAACCTTTTGCATTAAGAGTGATTTGTGCCGGAATAGTAATTTTATTGCCATTTAAAAAGTCATCAAAATCATCAGAATGCAGGGTTCTTTGTGGATCTACAGGATACTGTTTTGTTTTGGGGTCTATGAACCCAGGATGTTTGTATTTGGCATTTTTATTTTCTCTAGGAGCAAACACACGTAATTTTGGATCAAAAGTGACATCAACACCTGGTGGAATTTCCGGCGAGAAAAAACGGCCAAAGAAAGATTGCCACGCAGCAGTGGCATCCTCAATAGTGCTAATTTCACTTAAACCATAATTATCAGGCATACATTTAGATAAAAAAACACTCTCTTTGTATATTTATTATAATTAAAATTTCTTACAAGAAGCTTAATGAGCATGAAAAACGTTTTTCAGCACTTAATTAGCTCTATTCGCGTCCATGGAAGTGAATTACAATCAACAGAAGTGAGTACTCAATGAGGATTAATGCTGATGCATAAATTTGATTTGGGTTTTAAGGTAAGGTCAAGCAGGGAAATAGGCATTAATTGATCAATCTCAATGAATCTTAGGAGTAATAAAAACAATGGAAGGCGTGGTCATTTGTTTGATTCTTCTTTTTTTAATGGTGATTTCTGGTGTAATTACACGCTTTGTTTCCTTCCTGCCAACACCATTAATACAAATTGCCATAGGGACACTTCTGGCCGATTTATTTCCCGCTTTCTTTGATGTGGGATTTAATCCAGAACTTTTTATGTTGTTGTTTGTTCCTCCTTTATTATTCAATGACAGCTGGCATTTTCCAAAACGTGAGTTTCTGCTCTACACCCGGCCTATCATTATGTTATCGATTGGTTTGGTATTTTTTACAGTGGCGGGCATTGGTTATTTGGTCCATTGGTTAATTCCGCTCATTCCTTTGCCTGCTGCATTTGCATTAGCGGCAGCACTATCACCGACCGATGCGGTATCGCTTAGGTCAATGACCGCTGGAGCGCGCATACCCGATCGCATCATGCATATCTTACAAGGCGAGGCATTGTTAAATGATGCTTCGGGCTTAGTTTCGTTTAAATTGGCGGTTGCTGCGATGTTAACGGGAGTGTTTTCGCTGACGGGAGCAATCTGGAGCCTCTTATTCATTAGTCTTGGCGGGATTGGGGTTGGGGTAATTCTTACTTATATTTTTATTTCGCTATTGGGCAAGTTAACCAAACATAACGTTCATGAAACCACTACTGAAAATTTATTATTGCTGTTGTTGCCTTTTACCGTATATCTTGTTGCTGAAAAATTAGGTTTTTCAGGGATATTGGCTACTGTTGCCGCAGGTTTTACAGTAGATCGGGCTGGATTTTTAGATAGAACCATGGCCAAAATGCGTCTGGAAGGTCATTTTGTTTGGGAGGTTCTTGATATTACTTTAAATGGAATTATCTTTATCCTTTTGGGTTTATATTTGCCCCATTCAATCAAGTTCCTCAAAGCAACTGGATATAGTTTGTCCGAATACGCAATGATTGTTGTTCTCATTACCGTGACCTTAATTCTTCTGCGTACGCTATGGATTTATTTAACATTACCTTTTGAAGGATTAATATCCAGACGTAATAAGAGTTCCTGGCGTTTTCCTAATTTAAAAATAATCAGTACTTTTTCACTCGGTGGCGTCCGTGGAGCAATTGCTTTGGCTGCGATTTTATCGTTACCGCATATGGTCGATGGAGGACCCTTTCCTGAGCGTAAGCTTTTAATTATTCTTGTGATTGGTGTGGTGCTGTGTTCTTTGATTATTAGTAGTTTGCTGTTGCCTTTGATTACTCCAGGGTTGAAAAACTTGCTCCATAAACATACCCAAGATGAAGAAAATGAAGCGGTGCTTGCCTTATCTAAAGCAGCCGTTGAAGCAATCAAGATAAAAATGGAGCGCTTATGTGAAGAGGCCAATGAACGTGAGAGGGCTTTGTGCATTGAGGTTGCAAACAAGTTAATGGATTCGTTCAATCAATTTATTGTATCAAACCATGGAACTGAAAATGAAAAATTGGAAAGTATATTAGCCCTAACATTCGAACGACAATTACGCTATGCGGCTTTAGAGGGCGCCCATCAGGAGTTGCGTACGTTGAGGAAAGCAAGAAAAATCAATAATACGACCATGATGAAAATTATTTCTCGACTTGATTTACGGCAAATTGCGTTACATTCAGAACATCAAACCATTTCGAGTTCTTTGGAAAAAAAGATTCAAGGAGTAAAAAATATTTTTAGCACCCAAGTTGATTGAGTTGTTCTGCGGCGGGTCATTTTACTCTTTCTCTTCTGAGGAGAAACAAGGATGAGGATAGGTATAATATTCAGGTGGCTCTAAAAACACCATTCTCCAAGCGAGTAACTATTAAATACTTGCGCTTTTTGTTGATTTGGATTCAGCCTTGTTATTCATCCAATGATGGATAAGCTCCTTTTCGCGGGCTGTTTTTGCATCACAAAACAAAAATGAAGTTCCCCATCGCATGCGACCAAACCCTACGAGTAGCCCTATACCACCGAAACAACTTATGATCAGTATGATATCTGCAATAAAGCGTCTCGTGCTGTGCCGATGATGAAATTCCTGATGTGCCAGGTTTTTCAACTGTTGCGATATCTCTTTAATCGGCAAATTGGATTTACGAATGTCGACCGCCTTGTTATAGAAACGTTTAATAGACTTACTGTACTCAATACCAAACTGATTCTTTTTATTCAGTGCTAATTTTTCTTTGCAGAATTGTTCTAATCTTTTTAGATCTTCATCGAGATGTTTATTGCGTACAACTGGGGTTGGGATATGCTCAGCAGCACTAAAATGGGTCAGTATTTCTTTTTTGCTCACGTGAAAAATTTCTTCTGGACAGCCTGAGCTGTCAAATTTTTGAATCTTCAGTGTATTACCCAGTGGAATTTGAGCCTGAATTAACCTAGGGAAAACCAATTGTAGTGAGTCAAAGGGAGGTCTAAAATCACCACTTTTATTGTTGATGCGTGCTAATAAATTATTTTTTTTATCAAAAAAAACATTGCCTGCTGTGAGACAATATGCTTTTGAGGCCAAGCTTTCTCCAGTCATCTGCCAATGGGCTGGGATAGGACCACCAGGATATCCCTCGTGGGCAAAAACAAGCTCCCCGTTGGTTCTTATTAAAAAGCGAAGAATTTTATAAGTTTTCCCGCCGATTTTATCTTGTGCACATTCTGGGGCTTGCAATAATTCCAGTATCTTCTCAGGCGGGACTACAATGGGAGACGACGTGATTTTTTTAATTGAGCCCCTCATAGAAATAGGCTCTTTTTTATAGTGGGTGTTAAATAGTTTAGATAACATAAAAAAGATGAACCCTATGAATAATGATCATATTTTGGTTAATATTAACATATTATTACCAAAATTGCAGGGCGGTCAGCATTTCTGGTAAATCCTTTAATCAAAATCCAGAAACGGTCTTAAGTAAATTTTTGATATAAAATAATTCCTATTCTTATTTTATTTCTCGAAAAAACGTGTACCCGTGTTGGTCCTTAACATCAGAACAATAATTCGGTACAATAACTGAGTTTAAGCATTGAGTGGTTGATTATGAAGTATCAATATCATCATGTTGGAATTCCGATAACAGAACCCCGTCCGGGCGAGCGTTATAGCTCCTTTATGGATATGTATACCTCCGGTGGGGAATTACCTGGCCGAATTCAATATCATCGATTTGGTCCTAATTGCCCGCTACATCCGTTAATTCAAACGCAACCGCATATCGCCTATAAAGTGGAGAGTATTGATGAAGCGATCAAAGGAAAACATGTTCTTCTTGAGCCTTATTTTCCTTTAAAAAATTTTAGAGTTGCGATGATTGAGGAACACGGTGCGGTAATTGAGTTTATAGAAACATCCTTATCTGAAGATGAAATATGGAATGAAACGAACTATCAGGATTCATTGCTCTATCCTGAATTAGCGAAATAGCAGCGGATAGCTTGGTATTTTGGTCCTAACCCACTGTTCAGGATTAAAGTCATAATAATTGGGTATTGCTTAGAACAAAATCGCTTAAGGCGAGTTAAATTTACAAAGTGCCAGATGAAAGTAGAAAAAAAAGATCACGAAGTGAATAAACTGAGTTAATCAAGAGCTGATTTAGCAGCAAGATCCTTAAAAAATTTCATGCGCTTATGTAATAAACTTTTAGCTCTATAAACCAAATATAACGCATATCGAGGAGGGGGCTTTGGAAAATAAAGCTGCACGATTAATTTATTTTCCAAATGAGGTAATAAATAAGATTTAGGCAGACACGCGACTCCATAACCATTGATTACCGACTGAACTAATCCATTGAGATCCGTAAATGTAAGAGAGGGTTCAATGAAATTAGGAGCTATATTTAGCGCAAGCTCAAAATACCTTTGAATAAAAGGTATCTCATTTCCATAACTAAGCCACCGTAAGTGTTTAAGACTTTCATGAAACGTAGATTCTGTGGTTATATCGATATATTTTTCCCATCGCTCGGTGCCAACAAGTACCAGCTCATCATCAAATAGTTTAACAAATTCAAAATTAGGATTGTCGTATTTAATCGATGTAATTCCAAAATCGATTGTATTATTTTGTAATTCATTAATAATTTCCGAATCTTTAGGTATGTAATTAATTCTTAATTTAATTTCATGTTCAAGGCATATCCCGATTGATTTCATTATTAAATTTTGGGCGAACTCATTGACACAACTTATATAGATTTCGCCACTCATGAAATTGGTATATTTTGAGAAATTTTCGGCCACGTCTCTAATTTTATCAAAAGGTTCTGAAATTAAAGAAAAAAGCCTTTTAGCCGCTTGAGTGGGTAAAATGCATTTGGCATTTCGTTCAAAGAGGGTTTCACCAAGATAAAGTTCTAAGTTTTTTATGTGAATTGAAACTGCTGCTTGCGTGATATTCAGTTTTTTCGCTGCTTTAGCGAAGGAACCCGTCTGATAGGCAAAAATAAAGGATTCTAGGTTATTATAGAACTTCATTTTCTGACGACTCCTTTGTTTTCGCTCAAGCCAATTACTTTAAAACACTTTTGTAGTAATCATATTGTATTATAACAGAATAATATTAATGTATTATTAATGCCTAACTTAGGATGGGTATTGCTTAGTCTGTGTCACGAATGAAGCATGCAAAGAAATCTAAAGAGTCAAAGCCAACCTTCATAAAGGTTATATATAGGCTGACTTATTGCACCAGATAAATTTCGATTCGCTCTTTGCCTTTACCCACATTTGCTCTTTTTAGCCTGATATAACCCACTTCAGCGGTTGATTTTACATGCGTTCCACCACAAGAAACCCTGGCAAATCCTTCGATTTCCCAATAGCGTCTTTGACTTTTCTCATCAGAAAACCCAGTGCGTATAGGCATATCTTTTGCAATAATTTGATTGTATTCAAGCAGAAGAGTGTCAAAGATATCCGAGATATTGTGCTTACAGTTAAAATCGATTCTCGCCTTATGTTCAGCAATATGAGCACCTATTTTTTCAATGGGAAGCATTCTTTGGACCAGTTCCAAGATTAATTCAGCAGCAAAATGAAGGCGCATTAATTTGTAGCGGCGAACAAAGTCAATTTCCATAAGGACAACATCCCCTTCAGAAAGCCCATGCCCCGAAGGTAATGTATAATAAATCAAGTCATCTTCTATTTCAGAATGAGTGACGAGCAAACCATTCACGCTCACCTTATCGCTTTCCTGACCACCAGAAAACGAAAAGCCAATAGTCTCTGCAAAAAGTAGTCGATTCTTATTTACTGATACCACTTTAGTCATTAATTTGCGTTGATAGGGATTATCCCAAAATATTTTTTGCATGATTTATTCTCTAACCTTAACCACTATCCCATTGGTTAACTGCTTCAACACCACATCCTAAAGTATCCGCGGCATCTTTTGCAGTGCGTGTGCGCGAGTCAAGTTCCATAACCTCACACGATATTCCCTTTAGAGATAAAAAATCGTGTATGATTTGCGCGCTTTTACTTAAGTTTTTATCTTGATTCATCATGATTACCAACCCGTCATCGCCACAAAGAACACTTTCTAGTGAGTTCTGTCACCACGTCCCAATCGCCAAACAAAACAATGCCGTAGTAAATCAGATCGTTATCTTTAACCTGTGCGGTCCTTTCAATTTGCTCCTGATAGGTGCCAACAGTCATCGTATCGGTAAAATCATTAAAAAGAACATTTTTTTCTAAAGCATTCTGGCGTAATGTTCTAATTTTATTGGAGTTCTCACATAGAATGATAAAAGGTATTTCTGAAATATACGGGTGAGAGCCTCCATCTGCATCTCGATAATCAGTTAAACGCAGTTCATTTTCACCAATCACAGCCCCTAAACCAATACACATATGAGCAAGTGCATTCATTACTTTTCCTGGCTCAATACGCTTATTAAGCACTGCAACCAGTTTGTTTTTAAAAGGTTGTACAACCATAGAGTCCTCCTCAATCTACTTCACAATTCGTGCGTTATAACGCATAATAATTCAGTATATACTCGTGCGCTAAAACGCACAAGCTTTTTTAATAAGGGACATAATGCAAGAAATTTCAAAACGTATTGCAAAAACATTAAAATCATTAAGACACGAGCGAGGTTGGAGTTTAGATAAGACTGCGATTGAAACCGGTGTTTCTAAAGCGATGCTTGGGCAAATTGAGCGAGAAGAATCAAGCCCAACGATTTCTACCTTATGGAAAATTGCGAGTGGGCTGCAAACCTCCTTTTCCTCGTTTATTGAAGATAGCCTCAATCATTCAACCAATCCAGTTTATAGAACTGGGGATGCCGAAATCTTGCATCCAGATGACCAAAAAATACGAGTACTACCCCTGTTTCCTTTTGATGAGCAGCTACATTTTGAATTGTTTGTTATTGAGTTATTGCCCGGATGTGAACATCTTTCACCTCCTCATAAACATGGAGTTATTGAACATGTCATTGTTGTGGATGGAACTATTGAGATTTTGTTAGACGGATGCTGGAAAACACTCTCCAAAGGAGAAGGACTTCGTTTTAATGCCAATCAATCGCATGGCTACCGGAATCCAACCAATGAACTATCCCGCATCCATGATATTATTCACTACCCACCTCAATAGAAGCTATGACCTGTTGCTTTTTTTTCTTCAGGGAAAAATTCTTGTAAATTTCAATGCACTCGTGCAGTTGTTCTCATAGAATCACTTCTATTTTGAATAAGTCGTACTCTTAAAATTTCAAACCAATTCATATGATAAGGGGCAATAATGTTTTGGATCATTCAATTATGGGGCATTCGCTATGGTAGGTAAAAGTTTGAAAGAACAAACAGATGAGCGTGATCCAAAGCTAAATTATAAACAAAAGTTTAATATTGATGTCGCTAGTGGACTAATTGTTGGGGTATCCACCTCCGGGGTTTTTAATCCATGGGATCGCGCTTTATATTTATCTGTGAAACACAATCGTCCTTTTCTTTCCGTTGAGCACTTTAAATCTCCGTATCAAGGATTCTCGCAAGCATTAGTACAACGCACATTTCTTGGCGGTATTTACTATATTGCTCAGGGCGAACTTAATTCTTATCTGTTCCCATACCTTCATCATCATTTAGGATTTAGTCAAGCAGTCTCCCAGTTTTATGTCGGTATGGCTGCAGGAAGTATTGGTGGGGTGTTAACCAATAGTATTTCTGCGATTAAATATCATACATGGGGAAAAGAGGACGCCTCTTTTCGCTCCAGTATTCAAGAGATGTGGGCACAAGGGGGCTATAAACCTTTTATAAAAGGAACCACGGCGACAGTGACACGCGATATGGTTTTTGGCAGTACGTACGAAATGCTACGAAGTTTGATGAAAAGTAATGCCACAAAAACAGAGAATCAAGAACCTCGCGCAAGGCAAGCTTATCGTGAATTTCTTGGTAATGCGAGTGCTGCCGGGTTGGCTACTATTGCATCTAGCCCATTTAATTACGTTCGAAATATGCAATATGCCACCTCACCGACCCGCAAATCACCCTCAGCACATGAAGTGTTAACTCAGTTATGGAATGAATCAAAAAAACTAGAGAAACCGCTTTTAAGTCAGTTGAGTTTTTTTCAACAAAAATTCAGAATTGGTTGGGGAACAGCACGAGTTGCAGTTGGAATGGCTGTGGGGCAAAAACTTTTTGATTGGACTCAACAACATTTGAGTCATTGGTCCTCAAATCCCCCTGAAAATACTTTGAAAAAATAGGGTCTGTTTACAAATCGTACTATCTTGCAGTGTAATTTTGCACGCCAATACGCATAAGCCACTCCTTGTCACGTTCTAGATGACGAGTGGATTGTACGTGGCGTTTCGGTGCTTAAACTACGCCATTTTGTCTGGACGAGCGAATTGCATACTACACCTAACAAAATAAAAATTTAATAAGTTTAAAGGAGTTAAAATGATATTTTTTACCGCAGCAGGGAAAACACACACGCTTGAATTTAAACAACTATCCCAATTCAAGGAAGATAAAGAGGCTCACATAAAGCTTACGGCATCATGGGCCAAGAAAGCATGGGGATATTTGCATCAAAGTGATAAGAAATTTTATCAACGAGATATTCATAAAAAACAGGAGCAGATTTATGTTGCAACGTTTAATGGATTACCTGTTGCCATGTTTGGTTTATTTGAAAAAAGATTATTTCCATTTCAAGATGATGTAGGGGATGACCCAATTTCCCAGGATACCGGTTTAAAAGCCATTTATTTTGATTATATTTTTGTCGAAGAGAAATTCAGAGGTTTAGGTTTTGCGCGACAACTTTTAAATCAGGCAAAAGCTTTGGCTATTGAATCCGGTGCTGATTTAATTTACCTGGATACTTTAAATCCTAAACTAAATAATATGTACATAAAACTCGGAGCAAAGGTTATTTGTGAAGGGCAATATATGGAAAATCCAACGGACGTATTAAGCATTAAGCTTTAAAGCGTTCTGTTATTCCTAGCAATGCGAGAGATCTCCCATTAACCCGATACTGCCGCAAGGAGCTTCCTCGCTGCTCTGGTTGATGGGGAATAAAGACATCAACTGCAAATAATGTGTAAATTTATTGAACAACCCCCAAAGCTCATATTTTGATCAATATAATAGAGCTTACCCAAAATTAAATAAGAATGAAGATGCAAGAATCGATTGAAATACCTGTAACTCGAGAAAACGAAGTAGTCAAATTTATTGATTCCACACCCAAAACGCAATCGGGTGCGATTGATTTAAGTCAAGCCGCGCGTATTGCTGAAGGGGGAACTCATGTGCTTTATCGTTTTCCAGACGCTCCTTTTGTGATTAAGTTAATGAAACAAAAACCCAATCCTGAGGAGCTTGAAGAATTAGAGAAAAAATATGCTGTTTTATACGATACCTTTGATAAAGATGGGAAACATCGATGCATTCGGGAGCAACATACTACCCGGCAAGTGAAACTTCCTGGTAAAGAGCCTCAAGACGCAGCTTTATCGATTGTTCCCTACGAAAAATGCTTCAAATCAAAAGTAAAGTTTGATTTTAAAATAGAACCTGCTGAGCTCGACCCTTACTTAATGGAGCATAATAAGGCATTGTTTCATCAATTAAATAAAGTACTGATTCATAAAGAGGGTTCTCAATCCCCTATAGACCTTAAAGAATATACGATCATGGATCCACGAATCGGTGCCATTTTGCAACGCTTGGATAGTGATCCCAAGCTCAGAGAGATAATGATAGAATTTATCAATCACTATCGCGATTTTTATCAAAAAACCAATATCATCCTGGATGCCATGGGTTATGAAAACATTCTATTTTATCAAGACGAATCGGGTGATTGGCAATTTAAAATAGGAAGCGCGATCAAGCATGATACGGGAAAATACACGAACGAATTGTTTGATGCATTTCATGCTGGAAAGGAAGTCAAAAATGATTTTTATAATTTTACCCATGCGTATTTTTCACCGGCAAATATCAGGGCCGTTAATGCCTGTGCGCTGAAACTTGGTTTAGATCCTGTTGTGCATGATGTCATGATTGATGCTGACGATTTATTTAAAATATCCCAAGCATTATCAGTTCCTGAACGCATGCTTGCATACGCACGCCACGGTGATTTTGCAAAGGTGGATGAACTACTCCAAGAAAATAAACATCAACTCAATTTTAGTCTCAGAGATTTTTGGGCATATGCTTTAATCGCTGATGAGTTCATGAATCACGGACAACCACCTAAAGCACTTAAGAATTATCTGGATGCTGTGAGTCAATTTCCCGTTATTTTGCCGGAAGATGAGGATGAAGCCAAACGAGTACTTAATTCAAAAACCGCGATTATCGATCGAAAAAACATGCAGGATAAAAAAATAATGCTCCATGAAGAACTCGCAATTTGCCGGCCTAAAATCAGTGCCACAACATCAACCGGAGAGACTCCAACACATCATTACAAAAAGCAACTGCAAGAAGCACTTTCTAAAAATTATACTCCTTCGGATCTATCGAATTCATACAGCTGATGCATCGACTTCGGAGGAAGGAATAAGCCACATCTACCCGTTTTCCTTGTCTTTTAGGGGGGAGGGTGCTGGTTAGGACGGATGAGGGATTTTGAAACTCACTTTGTTAAATATCAATTGATCTTGGAAAGGGCAGAAGGTACGCATGTGAGCATTGTGCCAAAATAAGAGACTAAGATGTTTATTAAACAACAATATCCGGATATTCCCGCTCAAGATTTACAGAAAGTCATTCAAAATTTAAATGCGCAAAGTGAGTTGGTAGAGCGCCAATTGAAAGAAGGTTCTATATTGCCAAAGAGTGCGCAGGAAGAGAAGCAACGTCTATCAAGTCTTATTAGTGCTTATCAGGAAAATCTGATGTCCGCATTACAACCGCAACAAAACTACACACCGAAGTAGTTCTCTTTTTTAAAGTATGGCGAGCTCATGAATTCCTTGCCAATATTTAGCCTCAATAATCTCATTAATAAAAAATTAACTAGACTCTATAATAAAAGGAAATAATTTTTAAATATTGAGGGAACTATGTCTCAAGTTGGAATGGATCATTTTGTACTTAATGTAAGAAATATTGACACAATGCTCGTCTTTTACGAGGAGATTTTGGGATTACATCCAGAGCGAGTAGAGGAGTTTCGTGCAGGCAAAATTTCATTTCCATCAGTCCGTATTAACGCAGATACGATTATTGATCTTTTCCCCAGAGAAGTGACGACCTCTGAGCAGGATGAGCGTGCTAATCATTTAAATCATTTTTGTCTTTCCTTTGATAAACATGACTGGGACAAGCTGTATCAAAGAATCAAATCTCATGGTATCGCGATTGAGGAAGGTCCCGTGGCACGTTGGGGGGCACATGGACAAGGCATTTCACTTTATATTTTGGATCCAGAACACAATAAAATCGAACTACGATATTATCCATAGGCTTTTTTAAAGTTCCAGTTAACTTGTCGATTGCCTCCTTATGTACTGTTAATTTATGACCAAAATCCATAACTTGCTCAAATAATTTTTGTGCAGGGAAGCGAATTAAAGTTTTTTTAAATCAAATGATTACTAATATAATGACTTTAGATACATTAAACGAAGTGACCGTAAAAAAACACAAGATATTTGCAAAGAGTTACCGGATAAGATTGCCTACTTGAAAAATCATCATACGATAGAGGCCTTAAGAAACGTGCATGACTTTTTTACAAAAGCACAAATGCATATTAATAAGGCAGCTCGTCTTTTATTAGTTGAGAATGCTAAAGAGGAAATTAGACTACAAGAACTGGAGCACAGTAGGAGCTCTTGTAATATTCTTTAGGTTAAGTGAAGCAGCAAGACCAATCTAAATAAAGTCTAAACCGATTCACCCAAACAAGCAAAAAACCAACTACACCCAGGGTAGTTGGTTTGCTCCAATCCCAGTCTCCTTGGTATTCAGAGTCACAATAGTGTAAGTAAGAAGGCGTGAACAACTGGTTATAGTTAACCATCTGTGCATATTTTATGGCGGATAGCGCAAAATATGTTCGACATTTTTAATCATATTCGCGATACTGTGCCTGATTAGAATTTCATTCTTTTCTTTTAATAATAAAAATAAAATGAGGTTTTTCCTATGGAACAAAAATTCGATCAAGCCCAAAGTAGTATTACTGCTCTGACTAGAAAAAGAACCTATGTGTCTTCTCCGCAGCAAACCGCTTCTGCTCAACAAGCGACTCCTCCTCCAGCAAAGAAATTGAAATCGGATTCTTCTTTAGAGACATCTCCTCTTGCAAAAGGTAAAGAAAAGGAGGCAAGTACTCCAACCAAAGCTCCCTCAAAAAAAGGTAAAATTACAAGAAAATTAATTTCACCTGATTTAAATAAATTTATTGAGCAACAGGCTAAAGGTGATCCGCAAGCATACCAACAGATGCAGTGGGAAATGCTACGAAAAAATGAAGAGTATAATCGTCGGCTTTCTATGCAGCACATATCCTCGATAGGACAACGTGATGTCCTTAGCGATGAAATCAAAGGAGGGTTTCCAGAGCCACTTAGAACGAAATTTATCTATTCCCATCATATTACATTCCCGTTCACGGTAAAAAAAAGTAATAATAGTCTGCCACGATCAGCGTTATATCAGGATGAAACAAAAAGACGTCAATACGTTGCCGATCAAATTATCCCCAATATAAAGATAAATCCTTCTTTAGCTGCTCAGAATCTAATTTATTTATTCCAACATCATTTGATGTATAGCATTTACCTACAACGCAAGTCTGGAGATCAACTGGGTCAAATACTCATTGATCACCTGGCTAAACTCAATTTTGATTTAAGCACAAAAGAAATAAAAAAATTAAAATCAGCGATTAACGTCAGTTACGATCTCATTAAACGAAAAAAACCGTTTAAGAATATAGTCATGCGAGCCCCTATGGCTCAGGTTGAAACGCCTGTTGAGGCTCCTCAAGATAATATGTCCGATGAGAATATGATTCCCAAAATAACTCTGTTTGAGAACCTGAATAAAAAAATTAAAATGAGTGATGTTTTTGATGAACCTTTTTCTACCTCGCTAAAAATTGTTCAGGATACTAACTTTTATGATGCCAAAGGCAAGCTGATTGGTATATACCGTATTGGTGCAATTAAACCCGATATGATCTCTGATCGATTGCGTCATGAGTTAGCATCGGTAACCTCAAGCCAGTTAAATAGAATGGGGGCTGTATCTGCAGAGGAAGCAAAACCAAAGAATGGAGCTAGTCGAAATATCCGTTCAGCTCCATTTGGGATACTTGGAATAAAACTGCATCGGATAAGACCTACCCAATTTTCAGAGAAAAAATTTGCAATCGAAGAAGGGCTTGCACCACTTATTGCTACGGCTGAAACAATCTATGCGGATTGTGCACCTCTTGAATACGCAAGACGTTGCCTGGTAATGGGGTATGCATCCAGCTTTACGATCAATGGTTCAAAGTATCTTTTGGCTGCTGAGGCAAATTATGATAAACAAACCACGGCGCATGTCGACCACAATAAGTTTCCCCTCTATGGATTAAGTCCTTTATTTGTTATCTATCCATCTAAGAGTCAGGATAATACTCAGCGAACTTATGAGGGCTCATACACATTCTTTCCAGGTGTATGCGGTTTTTCCTCAAGCGACCGTCAATCCTATTTCGAAGGCATCTATTTTGATTTGAACGAAGGCGATTTATTGTTATGGGACTTCGATAAGTATGTTCATTGCAACACGAAATTAGTTCCTACCAATGGAGTAACCAATTCCAGTTGGCACCGTATTTCCATTGTCGGTTTTTCAAAAGGGGAGGCTTTAGATAAAATTGTGGAGCCGCTTGTATTTGAAGATTCAGATGATGAAGACAGTGCGCTTTTGAGTACAGAAGGACAAGCAAGTTCAGGAGAGTGCTTAGATGAGTTGGCGCTTTATGAGGTGACTCAAAGTGGGGAGCATCCTGATTCTTTCTCTAGTGAAGAATTTTGGGCGGAGTTCAAACAGGGGGAGCAGGATAATCTGGACTCGAATCGATTGTATGGAGCGGAAAATGAAGAGCTTCCTATTTTGGATAAGCTTATGAGCTTGGATTCCTTACTCTCATCCGGAAAGGAACCTGATCTTGATAAACCCGACAATCTAATCGTTGATCACCCACTAGTGTCTGGAGAGGCACAGAAAGCAGAAGGTAGTCGACCTGCAGCCTATGTGCAAACAAATCTTTTAAATTTTGGGTTTTTCAGAGCCCCGAAACGAGCTCAACAAGAGCCAGCTGTAATGAAATTAAATAACACGCTCTAACTTAATGAAAAACTAGCACAGTGACTGTCTTGAAGTGATTTGTTAATTCAAGACAGTTGCTACTTGCCGAACTGGGCGCCTACATTCTTTGCGTACCCATCTAAAATCCTACTTTCTTTTACCTGCACCTCTTTTTGTTCATTGGTGCTAAAAAATAAAATATTATCATGATGACGCTTTACTGTTGAGCGATGAGCAATACTAATGATGGTTGTTTTTGGCAGATGTGATTTAATGAGTTGATAGACTTGTTCCTCTATGTCTTCATCTAAAGAAGCGGTCGCTTCATCCAAAAACAGCCATTCTGGCTTTCTTAATAAGACACGTGCAAAGGCGATTCGTTGTTGTTCACCCAAAGATTTAAAGCCGATTTTTTCATTTAATTTATTGGTGAGTGCTTCCAGGTTCACGGCTTTGAGGACATTAATTAATTCTTCATCAGAATAAGGACAATACGCATCTGGATAAGCGAGTACGTTCCTTAGAGTATCATCAGGAAGAGTCGGTTTTTGAGGTAAAAAATAAATAGACTCCCGACTTTTAGGAATAAAGATTTCACCTTCCCCCGATAGCCAGGTACCAGCAATGGCTTTAAATAAACTGCTTTTTCCTGTTCCTGAAGGGGCTTGAATGAGAGTATGTATCCCTGGAGTGAATTTTAAATTAAGCCCCTTTATAAGTAATTCATGACGGCCATGCAATTTAAGCTCCAAGTTTTTTACCTCGAGATTTTGATTATCCCTATCTATTTTATGAATAATTTTGTGTGTTGACTCGCCTTCATGCACTGTATTTAAAATGGTTTGTAACTCATCAATACGATTCAGGCTTGTTCTAAATTTATTAATTACTTCAAAGGATTGAATAAACCAGTTGAGTGAGCGAGCCACCATGGAAAAGTAGTAGCCAACAGAATAAAAAACATCCAAACTAATCAGGTCGGTGATGTATAAAGGAATTGCAATCATGAATGGAACAATTGCTTGAAAAATACCATTAAATAGATTAAATGTTTTGACTCTATTTTCGATAGATAATCGGTTTGTGGTTGTTGTATTTAAGGAATCCACTTCATGTTCAAGACGATTTTGGTAGTATTTCTCTGCCTGTTCAATGGCAATTTCTTCAGAGGAATTCTTAACTTCGTGTAGCGTTCCTCGCAAATTGGACTGTGCTTTAGTCTCCTCGTTGGTCAATTTATTCAAGTGATTGCTTATATAGTAACCAATCAGTGAGGAAATACTTCCTATCAATAGTGCCGTTAAGATTAAGTAGCCAGGACCTAAGAACATGAACGATATGGAGCTTCCAGCTATGCCTAAGAGTGTGATGTAAATTGCAAGATTAGAAAAATTATCGATAAATCCCAAGGTTAGTTCCAGGGATGAGTCAACAATTTTATCGATATCTTCTTGAATGCGTTGTTCCGGGTTATCAAGATTTTTGTAAACTCTGGAAATTTCCAGATAATTCGTTTTATTTTTTAAGTACTGATTGATTATCTTTTTTGTTAGCCAAGAGCGCCAATCAACATACAACATATTTTTAAGTAGGTTTGCCAAATAATTAAATCCGGCCATACCCCCTGCAATCAAAAGTCCGGCCCCTATCCCTATTGCGAAAAGAGTTAAATCCTTGGCAATAAATGCCGCAAAAATATAGGGGAAGCACCACCATCCCAGGATAAAACCAAGAGCAGATAAGGTTAAAACACTAAGTACACTGCCAGAAAGTAACCAATAAGCCCTGCGCTTATTTTTTGAATTTTTAAAATAATCAAATAAAAATCGGACGCTTCTTTTGAAATAAGAGGGTTCGGAAGGGGATTTATGAGTCACGATACAACTGTTAAATGAAAAGCAATATAACATAGCTTTTATTAGTTCAACAGGAGCATTTATCTTGCAAGCATGAGTTTGTTTCTAAAGGAGCGTCAACTTTTTGATGTATAGGAATTTTTAATAATCAATATCGATATTAATTAAAGGTATATTATGCTCTGAATTCATGTCCTTCCTAAGAAAGGCAGGAATCGATTCACAAGGTGGATAAAGCCCAAGCGATGGAGAGCTTTTGCCTGCGGAAATGACATCCAATTTTTTCAACAGTTATTTTGAGGGAGAGGAGAGCTCCTCTACATTTGCTGGCTATGGTTTTGGTGTGAATTAATCTGCAAACACCGTGATCAATACGGTGTTAAAATTCTTAAATTACCAGCAAAATAATAAGACATAAAAATAAAAAATTAAACACTGACCAAATGAATGTATTGATGCAATTTTTTTCTATAAAAAAACAGAGTAAAGCGCTAGTGAGATTTCTCTCATTAGCAGTGTTATTAGGCATAGCTATTTTACTTTTTGAGCATATATATTTGTATGATGTCAAAGAGAAATCGGATCCTATCTTATTTGCAATTTCAATATATGTCTTTTTACTCGCTTTTTTTGCCGGAAAGCCAGTTGAGAGTTTAAGATCTTTATATGGTGTATTGTCTGGATTACTCTTAATGTGTTTTTCTATTTTTTTCCAGGTCTTTTATTTTAGTAATACGTCATTAGTGCATATGCTATTTCTATTTACTTGTCTTGTTTGTATGTGGGGTATGGGGCACACCCTGTACATCATTGTTCATTGTTCAGATTCAGAAGGCTAAGCTCATTGTTTATGAGCTCCAGGATTCATTATTTGAGACGGTTGCCTTGATGGTTTAGTTTAACGAAATGATTTACCTGTTTGGGGAAAAAGGAATTTCTGTACATAAGTTGAACATTATTGTATAATAAATCGAAGACTTTATTATCGATATATTATGATAACGCGTGAACTAGCCCACTTTATGTGTACTGAATCTACTCTAACAGCCGGTACGGACAATATTTTGGATACTACTTTGGCGAACGTCTATGTGAAAGATAAAAAAGGGCGCTATTTAGACTGCAACCATACCATGTTATGCGTTAACAAGATGCAAGCAGAAGATATAAAGGGAAAAATGGACGTTGATTTGTTATGGAAGGAACAAGCTCCCATCCTCATGAAAAATGATGCAACGATTATCCAAGAGAATCAAGTGAAAACCTTTATTGAAGCTGTTCAGTTCGATAATGGCCCTTTACGACACTACATCAGTCGAAAGGCACCCTTGTATACACGACAAGGAAAGGTCATTGGCATTGTGGGGATCTCATTTTTGATTGATTCTGACACCTCATTGTTTACGGCGATACAGGAGCCAAGCATTATAGGTCACGATAATCCATCTCATTCGTCGACTCAACACTCCAACAATCAGCTCACAACGAAGCAAATTAAATGTTTGTATTATTTGGTCCAAGGAATGACAATAAAACAAATTGGTCAACAATTAAATCTATCCCCGAGAACTGTTGAGGACCATCTTAATGCAGCTAAAAATAAACTCAACTGCTACAGTCGAAGTCAGTTAATCACCAAAGCATTGCAGTTGCCGATGATTAGAAATCAATTGTAACACGCTGAGTGCCTGTTTACTGCTTACTTTTATTTCCTGCTAAACTTAGTTAAATGGACAGGTGGATTGTTTTTTGTACTTTGATTCATGTAAATATTCATGATCAATTTTTTCAATCCTCAATAGAAAGGAGATGAGTAAATGAAAAAATTTCATGTCTTACTAATCAGCGTCATGTTTTTCGGTTGGCTGAATGTAAGCTATGCAGATGATCAATCGTGCAATACCAAATACGATTACTGTATGAGCTCATGTGAAACCCAATATAACCAGTGTACTAAGAATAATGATGAGTCCTACTGCAAGGAGCAGTACCAACCCTGCATCCAAGGCTGTAGTAATACTCGAGACAGTTGCTTATCTCAGTAAACTAAAAGAGACTTAAAATGAAAAGTGTACCGTTAAGTGCTTTATTGTTCCTGGTTATTGGACTTAACATGAATGGTTATTCGTCTTCAGAAGATACAATGCTTATTAAATCATCTAAATTGGCAGCTAATTGCCCTAAGAATTGTACATCATGCTGGGAACAATGCACTAAAGACGATGATTGTGGTGTCGGTCAAAGCTGTATCGCGACTGCTTGCGGAAATCGATGTGTTAAAAAAGCTGCAGATTAGTAAGTATTTGTCGGATATCGGTCATAGCCGTCAAGATTAAGGAAGATATTAGGTTGCATTCCCCCTCACCCTAGCCCTCTCCGCCAAAGGTGGAGAGGGAACGATTAAGTGCCTTGAACGACGGCCTACGTTCATTTAAAACATTTAAAATTTATTAAATCAAATGCTCTTCTGGTCTTAAGGTAAGTACCTCATATCCATGATCAGTGACTAAAATGGTATGTTCCCATTGTGCGGATAATTTGTGATCTTTGGTGACCACAGTCCAACCATCGCCTAACGTTTTGACTTCCTTACGACCTAAATTGAGCATTGGTTCAATGGTAAACGTCATTCCTGCGTGTAATCGTAATCCGGTATTAGGTTTGCCAAAATGCATGACATCTGGTTCTTCCCACATGGAACGACCAATTCCATGGCCACCATACTCACGCACCACTGAATATCCATGTTGTTCTGCATGCGTTTGGATTATATTGCCTATATCACCCAGCTGAGTTCCTGGACGGACTATTGAAATCGCTTTATAGAGACACTCCTGGGCAACCGCTACTAATTTTTTAGCAAAAGGTTTTACAGTACCCACGAGAAACATTTTGCTGGTATCACCGATATAACCGTCTTTTTGAACTGTAACGTCAATATTAATAATATCGCCATTTTTAAGTATCTTATCAGAAGGGATGCCATGACACACCACATGATTTATGGAGGTGCAAATGCACGCAGGAAATCCATAGTGGTTTAATGTTGAGGGAATTGCTCCTAAATCATTAATGATGTATTGACGGCAAATTTCCTCAAGTTTACTCGTACTGATCCCTGCAACCACATAAGTTTCTATCATTTGGAGGACAGAGGCTGCTAGATTACTGGCAACCCGCATTTTTTCTATTTCTTTAGGCGTCTTCACTAACATCGCGTATCTCACCTGATGATGCTTGATTGATTAAAATTTTGAGAATTTCAGAGTAAGTAATGGATGGATTTTCTTCTGCCAGCTTTCCTATTCGAATCCAATATTCTGCTTGAGAGTTAATTGAGCGGCTCATGGCTCTTGCCATCAGTTTCGTTGCTTCATGTAATTCATCAGAAATTTTGACTATACCCATATTGCTCTCCACAAAAAAAGGGAGAGTATAGCATTTTGATATAAATTGCTATGTTTTATATTGAAATGTTTTTTTCAAGAGAGTGATGAATTTAATTTTGCTAAAACTCTAGGGAAAGGAAGCTCCCTGTGTTTTGCCATGTTGGGTTGTCGCATCATAATTTATATCCCAGATATTATGTCGCTTCACGATAACTTGAGCTGTATTTTCAATAGTGGATTGCAGCAGCTCGCAAGAAAGCATTGGAGGGATGGCTAATAAGGCGTTTTCTATTTCAGCGGCCACTTCCTTACCATTATTTGCGTGTCCCTCTTCATGTTGGCTCAAATGAGCAAGGTAATTCTCCCATTTTAATTGGGCCTCAGCACTACCGTGATCTTTATCTTCCCATTCAGGTAAGATAGTCACAATATTAGCCGTTACCTTTACTTCTGTAAGGTAGCAAGGATTTTTGGTGGGATTATCATAATGCCATTTATAGTTCCAATTAATTTGCCAAGTTGTTTTTGCATCATAGCGTTTATCTGAGAAAAAAGGCCCTAACTTATTCAGCTGATTGCGCAAATCATGTTCGGTAGTCCCAAGTATTTTATAGAAGGTCTGGGTAGCATAGACAGCAGGGGTCGCAAAAACTTTTGCATTAAAGGCTACAAAATAAATTACAATAAAAGCCAGTTTTCTCATTGTTTCATACCTTATAATTGAATGAGCAACCTTCGCTGCGTCTAGCACTAACCCACAATCATCTGTGCCATTTGCTGCAATTGGTCATCCTATTTTATAGGATTTTCCTTAAAATACGATTAACCCAAATAAAACAAGTGCTGTCGAGAGGCTTTCCCGTGATGCCATTTTGAGTGGTCTGGTCGTTAGGTATTCTGCGTTGGGAATGGGCATTCATAAATTTTTCTTAACATCGATTCCAGTTTATGATGTCAACATAACAAAATTATTATTCATAATTAAAGTCATTTAATAAGGTAGTCCAATATGTCTTATTCTGATCTATTAAAACGTATTTGGGAGTCTGTTTACGATCCCAATTTGGATGTCGCTTCAACCGTAAAACATTTTTTTCATCCTGAATATGAGCAATGCATTAATGGGGTAATAATGAACCGTAATGAATATATTGCTCATGTCATCGAGCAAAAGCAGAATTTGAAAATTAATGACATGGAATATAAACACCTTATGGAAGCAGGCAATGAAGTATTTGCCCTCTATTATCCTAAAGGAGTCAATCTGAATCATTTAGCCATTGAAGCGGAAGTGATTGCTTATTTTCAATTTAAAGAACAGCAATTGCTCAAAATACATGGGCAAGTCAGATTGATTAAAGGAAATTTAGCGGATGCTGATATGTAAAATTCTTTTCAGCCAGTAAAGTAACTTTGGGAGTTGCTCCGTTACCAGGCGAATAGCTTAGCTCCGCCTTAATACAGTAGGCCTTTTGATATCTTCTAAAACAGCGATTATTTTTTTATAAAGCTTCCAAAGTTACTCGTCCGGCATGGTTGACGGATTGGATTTTAATCAGGCGATAACAAAAAATCCAAGGAGCCTCCTTTTACTCCATTTTTCCCTATAGACCTCATTTCTAGGCATGGCTATAAAAAAGAAGCGGTAAATTTAAAAAATCATTATAACTTTAAACTAATAGGTGAATTAAGGAACCAATGATTAAAAGAATTAACAGCAAAGTGGAGCAAGCCTAAGTCCGGTCTTGGCGCAACAATGTGCTCGAGAGAGGCAAGCTATCCTTAATCAGGTTGAGTCACCTGACCATGCATCCTACAAAAACCTTTTTCTAAACAAAGTAATGCGGTAAATTAACGTGAGTTTGATATAAAAGACAGTTTATATCCTACACCCATGATAAATTAGAGTGCCTGCTTGGCATAATTATTAATACAATTACTCTATTAAATCTTTACTTACTGCTTCATCAACCAAAAGCAAGAAGGTAAGCAAGAGTGAGTAGTTACAATAGGAGCTTTCTAAATGTCAGATAAATTTTCTCACATCACCAAAGACATCAGTACTCAATTAGCTAAAATGCGTAAGGAAATGCCGGAAGTCATGTCTGGATTTTCAGCTCTTGCGCAAGCAGCCACTAAAGACGGTGTACTCGATAAAAAAACTAAAGAATTAATTGCTATGGCCCTTGCTGTTGCAAAGCAATGTGATGGTTGCATCGGATTTCATGCGCAAGCTTTAATTAAGTTACAAGCAACACGCGAAGAATTTTTAGAAACTTTAGGTATGGCTGTATACATGGGCGGTGGTCCATCTCTAATGTATGCTGCAGAAGCTTTAGAAGCGTTTGAAGAGTTCAGTAAATAGCCATTAAAAGAATTAATCAAACTTAAGCCTGGTCTTGACCCGACATAAAAAATTCATTTTGATTAAAATGATTGCCAAAGAGTTTTTTTGTCGGGCCAAGGCCCGAGCTCCATCTAATGCTGTTCTGTTGGTGTTTGTGCTGCTGAGGGTTGCCCTAACGCGGCAGAAACATGAAGCATTTCATTTTTGGCCGCAGTATTTTGTTGACATGGGTAGTGTTTACTCGCACCTAACCAGGCTACTTGTGAAACGGTCATCGAGTCTTTATCACTTTGCTGACTTGAGATTTCTTTGTAGGTTTGTTGAATCAGTTCACAAAGGGTAGGTGCATTCAGTTGTACGCTTGGTGGCAAGCAAAAAATAGGACTACCCTGATTTTTTGCGATTTCATTTGCCTGAATCATGGTTTCAGCAATGCTTTCGCAGGTTATTGTCAAAACATGACGGGCGGACCGCGCCCAGGCTTGTGCTTGAGGATCTGCTTTAATTTCCATCTGAGGGATATTATCAGCAATATTCATGTAGTTCTTTATCGTGTCAGCATGTATGCAATGACAAAGAAATAGAAAACTGATTAATAAGATACGCATATTATATCCTCTTTTTCGTTCAACCTGAGCGTTCAATCCGACTTCTATTATGATTTAAGCATGCCCCACCGAGCAGTAACCAATTAAATGCCATGAGGCTTAATTAAACCCAGTTTAAAAGCAATTAATAAAAATATAAATAAGCTCACCGAAATAGTTATTCTTATGGTTAAGGCTTTTATGGTGCGTTTGGAGTTACCTGAATCACGAATAAGAAAAATAAGACCACTTGCTAGAGAGGCGGCGATGATAATCATGGCAAAGATGATGATAATTTTGGTGATCATTTGTTATACTCCTGAATTGCCGTCTGATTATGACTAACATTTGAACAATTAAATAATGATGCCTAGTTTAACCTGTTTTAAATTTCGTTTCACCCCAAGCTGGCCAATGTTGCTTCTTGCTGTCGTATTTTTTTCTTTGTTTCTTCGCCTTGGCTTTTGGCAAATTCATCGCGCCGATGAAAAAACCAAAATGATTCTTGCACAAAAGACACAAGAAAGGCAAAAACCAGTTCTCTGGTCCGCAAAGAAAAAATTACCTTTGCAATATGAGCGCATTGTATTGAAAGGGAAATATTTGTCACAAATATTCTTATTGGATAATCAGCATCATAACCATCAATTTGGTTACGATGTACTAAGTCCCATGGAGTTATCTGATGGCACCCTCGTAATAATTGATCGAGGATGGGTTCCTGGTGAGTTAACCCGCCGGGTTCTTCCAAATATTCAAATTCCTAAAGGAGTAATAGAATTACAGGGTTCGGCATATTTTCCAAGTAAAAAACAATGGGTTTTAGGTCCTGCTTTGGAAGAGAAAGGGAATAAAATAATCATTTTGGAACGTGTAGATGATCAATTGATAAGTCAAATTTTGCAAAAATCGGTCTCTCCGTTTATTATTCGCCTCGACAAGCAAGATGCAAATGGATTTGTGCGTGAATGGGAGACGGTATCTATGCCTCCGCAGCGGCATTTAGCTTATGCTTTGCAGTGGTTTGTTATGGCATTAGTGGTACTAATTATATTTGTAGCATTAAATCTGAAGATAAAAAATGAGAAAACAAGTCAGTAAATATTATATTTTATTGTTGTTAGTTGTACTATTTGCCGCTCCTGGAATAGCTGCTTATTTGTTTTTCCAGCATCCTTCTTGGTTGGGAGCTCCACGGGTCAACAAGGGGATTTTACTGAATCCACCAGTGCTTTTGGATACTTTGGAAGGAAAGTCTAAATGGCGGATCATTTTTTGGAGTCCTCAGGCTTGTGAGCAGGCATGTATGAAGCAATTGGATGTTCTGGCGCGTATTCGTCTGGCATTAGGACGTAAGTTATATCAAGTCGATCAATGGCTTCTTCTCAGTGATAAAGCACCTCCTTTATCGCAAGAACAACAAACCTATTTAAAGGATATAGATTTTAAAGTAGCGACATTATCTGCGACTGAGCTTATTGCAAAAGACACTTTATTTTCAAATGCAAAAGTATTTGTAGCTGATCCAGGTAATTATTTGATTCTTCGTTATGCCCCTCAGGTGAATCCTGAGGATGTATATAAAGATTTGAAGTTGTTGTTGAATACCACAGAAAACAAGAGTGATTAATCTGATGCAGAATAAATTATTACGATATGTAGTATCATTTGCTGTGCTTTTATCTTTGTTCGTCGTGATGTTGGGTGCTTATACACGCTTAACGGACGCTGGCTTAGGCTGCCCCGATTGGCCGGGTTGCTATGGACAGATGGTTCTTCCGAGTGCTAAGGAAAAATTACAGGCAGCACAGACTCAATATCCGCAAATTCCTATCGAGTCTAGAAAAGCATGGACTGAAATGGTGCATCGTTATGTCGCAGGGTCTTTAGCTTTATTGATTTTTTTTATTGGTTTTTCAGCACTACGCAAACGCTTACAAGGTAATCATTTGATGCCTTGGCATTTGCCCACTGCGTTGCTCATACTGGTTTTTTTTCAAGCTGCTTTGGGAATGTGGACCGTAACTTTAAAGTTACTGCCCGTGGTGGTCATGGGACATCTTTTAGGCGGGATCTTGATTGTTACTTGCTTAAGTCGCTTTCGATTGCAAATCAGTTCATTAAGCGGGCAGGATTTACCACAATGGCGTCCTTGGTTACGTCTTGGGGTGGTCATCGTTTTTCTTCAAATCGCTTTAGGTGGTTGGGTGAGTTCAAACTATGCTGGGATCTCATGTATTGGATTCCCACAGTGTAATGGAGTGTGGGTGCCTGATTTGCATTTTGCCCAAGGTTTTAATTTATTTTCACCAGTAGGAGCTAATTATCAAGGAGGTTTATTAGATCATGATGTGCGGGTAACGATTCAATGGATTCATCGATTAGGGGCCCTAATCACTGCTGCTTATATCCTAGTGCTTTCTTTATTGATCCTGCGGCGAAGCAGTTTCAATTATCTCAAAACAGCAGCGGTGTTCATGCTCCTACTCATATTCGTTCAATTTACTTTAGGTATCTTGAATGTAATCTATCTCCTCCCAATCAGTGTGGCGGTAGCTCATAATGGCGTTGCGGCGCTTTTATTGGCAACGGTATTTAGTACTCTTCATTTGACGCGTAAGGGGCAAAATGATGCACGTTGATCATGTAGTTCAACCCTCGTCAGCTGCTTGGCGTGATTATCTTGAGTTATGTAAACCTCGAGTTGTATTACTTATGCTGTTGACTGTAGTTGTAGGCATGTACTTGGCAGCACCGGGTTGGGTTAGTTTATCCTTATTATTTCTTCATTACTTGGTATTGGATTGTGTGCAGGCAGTGCCGCTGCAATTAATCATTTAGTGGATAAGCGAATCGATGCCATTATGGCTCGAACTAAAAAAAAGACCTGTGGCCAGTGGCCAAGTCTCAGTACGTCAAGCCTTAGGGTTTGCTGTAATTATGGGAACTCTCGGTTTGACCGTTTTGGTTGTTTTTGTAAATCAATTAACTGCCTTACTCACTTTTATTACATTGATTGGCTATGCCGGTGTTTATACTGGCTATTTAAAAAGAGCTACCTCTCAAAACATAGTCATTGGCGGATTAGCCGGAGCTGCTCCACCGTTACTCGGTTGGACAGCGGTGACCAATCAATTGGATCCTCAAGCTTTATTGTTGGTATTAATTATTTTTATTTGGACGCCGCCCCATTTTTGGGCTTTAGCGATTTATCGCTATGAAGAGTACCAACATGCGCAAATTCCGATGTTACCAGTGACACATGGTATCGAGTTTACAAAACTAAGTGTTTATTTATATACCATTTTATTATTGGTTGTAAGTATGCTGCCTTTTGTTGTCGGGATGAGTGGTTTGTTTTATTTAATAGGGTCCTTAGTGCTTGGTGGACGATTTTTGTTTTGGTCTCACAAGTTATATCGTACTGATAAGCCCGTTGTTGCGATGCAAACCTTTAGATTTTCAATAGTTTATTTGATGTTGTTGTTTGTTTTTTTATTGATCGATCATTATTTATAAGGAATGTGTATGAAATAAGTCCCATGCCACAATGCAAATGCATAGTCATTTGAGTGACGTGTAGTGAGACTTATTTCCTGTATGTTCCTATAAGGGGGTAAAATGAGTTTAAAGGCTAAGAGTGTTACCTTTACCGTAGTTGTTTTGCTGGCTCTTGCAGGATTATTCTCAGGAATTTTTGTAGGCCAACATTTCCATTTTAAGAAAAAAATCGATGTGACCACATTCCATGGTACATACCTTGAAAATCCAAGACCTGTGAATCGGTTTCAATTGACAGGAATTGATGAAAAATCATTCGATAATAAAAGCTTAAAAGGAAAATGGACTTTAATGTTTTTTGGTTTTACAAACTGCGGTTATGTTTGTCCAACTACAATGGCGGAATTGACTAAAATGTATCATATCCTTGAATACAAGGGCGTGAAGAATTTACCTCGTATCGTGATGATCTCTATCGATCCAGAACGTGATAGCCCAGAGAAACTACGTGGTTATGTGACGTCATTCCATCCAAATTTTTATGGAGCACGTGGCGATGAAGAGTCTATTAAATCAATGACTCGAGAAATGGGTATCGCTTATGCGAAGGTGGTTGAAAAGGGAGTTGATGATGCAACAAATTATGATATTCAGCATAGCGGCGCTTTAATGCTATTTAATCCGCAAGGAGAACTTAATGCATTTTTTACTACGCCACATCATGCTGATTTATTAGCAAAAGATTACCTGTTATTGGTTTCCTAAATTGGGGAATTTTTTATAAATATATTTTTTTTATTTCCAATGTGATTTTTACATTTTTAGACTAGGCTTTATTTAGATGAGTCTGTCATAAATAAATTTTTAACATGGAACTTTAATAATAAAAATAAATAGTTGAGGAAAGCGTTTTTCATGAAAATTGCAATATTAGCCACTAATCCACATTTGTACTCTCACAAGCGTTTGAAGGAGGAGGGTGAGGCTGCTGGTCATGAAATTAAAATAATAAATCCACTCTATTGTTACATGAATGTCGCCGCTTCTTGTCCTAAGGTTCATTATAGAGGTGGCTCTCCCTTGCCTCATTTTGATGCGGTGATTCCCAGAATTGGCGCATCGAATACTTATTACGGAACAGCAGTCTTACGTCATATGGAAACGATGGGCATGTATACCTTAAACGAATCTATAGCTATTGCACGCTCTCGAGATAAATTCCGCTCGTTACAGTTATTAGCGCGAAAAGGTATTCCTATGCCATTAACGAGCTTTGCTCAATCACCTGATGATACTGAGGATTTAGTACGCATGGTTGGCGGTGCACCTTTAGTTATTAAATTATTAGAGGGAACGCAAGGTAAAGGAGTAATCCTAGCGGATAGTCATCAATCTGCCGTAAGCATCATTAATGCGTTTAAAGAAATGCATGCCAATATTTTGGTGCAAGAATTCATTGAGGAATCACGTGGGGTTGATATTCGTTGCTTTGTTGTGGGAGAGAAGGTAGTTGCTGCTGTGAAACGGCAAGCAAAAGATGGCGAGTTTCGTGCGAATGTGCATCAAGGCGGAAAAGCAGTCAAGGTAAAATTATCACCGCAAGAGCGTGCAATTGCAGCCAGTGCTGCTAAAACAATGGGTTTAAAAGTTGCTGGTGTTGATTTGATTCGCTCGAATCATGGACCTCTGGTTTTGGAGATTAACTCTTCACCTGGTCTTGAAGGTGTAGAAAAAGCAACAGGCATTAATATTGCTGGAAAAATTATTGAATATATTGAAAAACATGCAAAACCGATCACTGCTAATGATCGATTTCACGGTTAATTGCCGCCACATTGTCCCCAGAGTCTTTATTTTTTCTAAGAGGTTTGGTTGCAAACAGGAAGGGAATTTTAATTTGAGCCTGGTAGCAAGCACCAGGCTACTGATTAAGCTACAGAACCATTATTCTTAACACGGGTAATTTTATTGACCTTCACTTTGCTTTCAACTTTTTTGCCCCGCCAAATAACTGAGAGGGCAATAAGAGAAGCGATAAATAGAAACGCCATCACGCCAGTAAAACCATTCATGAATATTTTATTAAACAATTGATGGGTTAAATCATTTTCTGAAAGTTGTAATGAATGAGTTGGATTGGCTATGAACTCTTGTAAACTGGAAATTTGTGTTTCACTTAGCCCATTTAAGTGGTCTTTAGATAGCGAAGATAGAGAATGATTGGTTACAAAATTATAAATAACAATTGCAAGAGATAAGCCTATAGAGCCACCGATATTAAATAAAGTAACCATAGATCCTGTTGCAACACTTGCACGTTCAGGGCCTACTGCGGTTTGGGCTGCAATGATTGAGACAGTATTACCCATTGCCCACATGCTTCCAAGACCAATAAATGCAAAAATAATGTAGAATAATGAGGCATTACTGGTAAAAAACACTTGTAATAGGGTTGCCAAACACCCTAAGAACAACCCAAGTAAAATAGTATGCAACAATCCCAGATTATGAATTAGTTTTCCTACAAAAAAAGCAATTAAAAACACTGAGACAGGTATGGCAAATAAAACAAAGCCAGATAATTGTGCCGATTGCTCTTTGATAATTTGTAAATAAAGGGGATCGAAAAATAAAGTAACGGCGCTTAATATACCGGCTAAAAAGACAAGAATAGCTCCGGCTGAAAAGAGTAAATTGGAATAATCTTTAAAGTCAATAAGAGGATTAGGATGATTATTTTCAGCTTTGACTAATAAACTGCCCATGATCAGAGTCACTGCAAAACAGGTTAACGTGATTGGTGCGCTCCAACCATAGCTTTGGCTATAAATTAAACCTAATACGATGCTGCCCATAGTGAATGCAAGTAAAAGCATCCCTTTTATATCTAAAGCAATCAGTTGGGAATTAGTTTGCGATTCTGAAACAGATTTGAAACAAAAAATATATCCTAATAAGCAGATAGGAATATTGATGAAGAAAATCCATCTCCACCCCAGATAAGTAACGATAAGACCGCCTAAAAGGGGGCCCAAGGCTAATGCAATGCCGCCTATGCTGCCAAACCAAGCTACGGCTTTACCTCGCTCTTGTTCAGGGAAAAATTGGGGGAGTAGTGAGAGCCCTAAAGGAAATATAATTGCAGCACCGACACCCTGCAATAAACGACCAAAAATCAACCAATGAATATGAGAAGAGAGACCGGCGATGATCGATGCAATGACAAAAATCGCTCCTCCTAGATATAAACAACGTCGGCGTCCATATAAATCACCAAATCCACCCATTACCGTAGCTAAAACACATAATGCCAGAAAGTAAATATTCATGACCCATTGCATGGATACTAGGTTGGCTTGTAATTCATGTTGGATGGTGGGTAATGCGACATTTACTACGGTATAATCGAGATAACATCCAAAAGACAGTAGGGCAATTCCCATAAATGCATACCATTTATGTTGATAATTATCGACTTTGGTGGTTGTAGACACGTTTCATCCTAAGAGTATGTTTAAAAAAGGGCTACAAAAGATAATTTTTAGCCATGGTATGCGGGAAAATTGTAAATTAATATCTATTTTAAAACAAATAAAATTTTCAATAGAGGAACGTGGCAACATCCGTGTTGTATTTATTTTATCCTGGGTACCCTAAAAAGCTAGGAAAGGTATGTTTAATTATCGGGGTATTTAACCAAATCCTTAATAGGTGACGCACGGTTTGATTTTCAGGGTGATCAAAAGTTGTTCTTCCATGGAGGATTTCTTCATTATTGATAAAAATTATGCTACCTGGCTTTACTTTTGTTTCAAATGCAATATCTTCTCGTAGTGAAATTTCATCGAATAATTCCATGGCTTCAATTTGTTGCGATGAAAAACGCGGTAGCTCAGGGAATTTTTTTTGCGCATCGTTATAAAATGGTTGATGATATTGACAACGCAATTCATTCTCATACATAGCAAAGACCGGACTTAAATCATACGGTAGTTCGCCTGCTGGTTCATTTCCACGCCGATCCGCATACACAGGTTGATATAATACCTCAAGAAGATCAGGTCTTATTTTTTGTATTTCATCATGAACAGTCCGGGAACTGGCAAGTATCGTATGACCACCAACATCAGCGGATGCAAGACAATACATCCCCAGAATAGCTCCTGCATCGGTATGCATTGGCAGAGCATCTTTCACATAAGGACCACGCGAATCTTTGGTATTAAGAGTCATTCCCTCGATACTTTTAACATCAAATATCAGATCATTGTTTTTGTTTTGGATTAGAGGAGAACCCAAGTGTGAGCAAAACGCTAAAAGAAATTTTTTAATTATCTCAGCACTGTATTTATCATTGGCGGAGGGAAATCCAGTTATGGTTATAAATCCGCGAACTTGGATTAAAGAATGCATGATTTCGTCGAATAATGGGCGAAGTTCGTGCTGCAATGTATTTTTGACCGCACTGTTATCCCATGCAGAATCTTTGTTTTCCAAAAGATCTAGAACTTGAGTGACTACTTTTTTTTCATGTAACGAGAGTTCTCTCGAATTTGCAGGGCCGTCCTTAATCTCCTTACTATACCATTTTAACGGATTCTTCATCTGCTGAGCCATCTTGGATCCTATATGCCTACTACTTAAGTTAGTCGTTAATTTTGACCTCATTAAAAACAAATTTATTGAATTAGTAAATAGCAAAGTGAATATTTTTAATGTTTAATGAAAAAAAAATAGTGAAATAGTACGGATAATTGATATAATCACGCCCAACTCTCAAATTGTAAATATTTTTCACTTTAAAATTAAATAGTTAGCAATTTGGAGTGCTAAAAAATAACAATTTTCAAAAGGAAGCTATAAATGTTTTCTGTCGAACATCAAATTGAGGAACAATGGAGCCCAGTAAACACGGAGGAATTAAATACGCATAAGGCTTCATTCAGATATTCTGATCTGGATATCGAGAGTGAAAATAAGAAAATGAATTTTGAAGGAAAGAAGGCTCTGTTATTTATTAGTGTTGGACAGGCTTATCATGAAAAAGGGAAGTTTTTAGCAACAATTGAACTAGTTAATAAATATCCATTTGGACGCTGTGACATTGTACTCGCTGATACGCTGCAAAAGCATAATCATTACGGTAGATTGGGTGAAGAAAAGGCATACATCTTTGCCAAAGAGGCAGGTGATCTTTGGCTCGAACGAAGTGCTTTTGCACTGAGTAAATTGAATGTACCCCATAGCATTATTCGTTGGGATGATTTTCTATTACATGAAGACTATGCAGCACTCAAAGAGCGTGTAGATGCTGCCTATCGTGACAATGAAGAATATAAGGCTGCTCTTCATACGAATGTTTTGACTTATATTGAGCGCTTAACCCTGATTAATCCTTCTACAGATACAAGTACTCTATTTACTCATGGATTGAACTATCTCATAGAGGAATGTCCTATTGTAATGCCACTTTGGGCAAAAATGGGTTATGACTACATTATTTATCCTAAACCTTTAACACCTGGCATGGCGAAAACGCGAGAACTATTTGTTACTGATGAATACAGTGATAAATGTCAGTGGATTTATCTGCGTTTTAAAAAGAAATAACGAACATCAGTCATCAGGAGGCATCCTTTTTTAGGATGCCAAAATGTTAGGGAGGGCATTTTTACCAAATATTGTTTTGTTATAGGCGGTTTTTAAGGAATTTTTATGATAAAAGTGAGCCAAATCCCAATAATTGATGTTTCAGCCCTTTTTACTGCTCGTTCAATACATGATTTACACGCTTTAGCCCAGCAGTTTAAAGAAGTATATACCAATATTGGTTTCGCATATGTTATTAATCATGGGATTTCTCAACATATGTTTGATACGATTTTTGAACAATCAAGATTATTTCACCATTTGCCTGAAGAAGAAAAGTTAAAAATAAAGCAAAACCAATTTTTCCGCGGGTATATGGCCATTCAAGGATCTCGTTTTAAGTTATCAACTTTAGGTGAAACGATGATACCTAATCAAAGCGCCGCATTTATATTGGGTCATGATGTGCCCGATACAGATGAAGATTATAAATTAGGTATTAATCTTGCTGGACCTAATCAGTGGCCTTCAGAACATTTATTGCCTGATTTTAAGAATGTATTACTACATTATCGTGAAAATGTTTTACTCCTATTGCGTAACTTAATTCGTGTTTTTTCCCTATCATTAAATCAGAATTATTATGAATTAGATAAATTTTTTATCAAGCCAACCACTTTCTTACGCTTGCAATATTATCCAGCACAACCTGAAGTAATTCCTGAGCATCAATATGGAATTGCACCTCATACTGATTGGGGGGCATTGACTTTGTTAGCTCAAGATTCAGTGGGTGGGTTACAAGTGAAACAATGTGATGGTACCTGGTTGGATGTACCTCCTCTAGACGGAGCCTTTATTTTAAATACTGGAGATATGATGCATCGCCTCAGTAACGGCGAATATATTTCAACACCACATCGCGTAATTAATGTTTCTGGGAAAGAAAGATATTCTATTCCACTATTTTTTGAACCGGATCCTCATGCGGTAATAGCACCGGTTAATACTGAGAAAAAGCCAATATTTGAACCAATGGAATATGCTGATTTCTTAATGATGCAGATCAAAAATAATTACAGCATAGGTGCCAAGGACAAAGAAGCATTAGCGGATGCATAGCATCAACATATTGAACGCTTCAATGAAACATGGAAGTAATTTATTCAATTTTTTGGGGTTACTATGTCGAGTATATTTTTAAGCAAAAGTGATCAAGAAGTATTGTGTAATCGCTTTAACGATTTGATTCAATATGTAAAAGAGAATTTTGCATTTTATAAAAACACCTACAAGAACGTTCCAGATTCAATTAATGATTTAAGTGATCTTCGGCATTTCCCAACCCTTGATAAAAAATATCCTGGAATTTCTGTCCTTGTTGATGAAGCACTTGCCAAAAGACCTCCTGCTTATTTTGAAACAAGCGGTACTTCAGGCAATCCATTTCCTGTTATTCCTGATTTAGGTCCAGAACGCAGTCGAGAATTTGCAAATTTTATATACGAATGGCTCGCTTTAGATAAAACCGAAGTTAAAAGTGCTGTGATTGCATTACCTTTTGAAATGAATCCTATTGGCTTAAAATATTTTGCTGCGTTAAACCAATTAGGGATTATGGCTATTCCCACTGGAGTAAAGACTCATCTGTGCTCACCTAGAAAAATGTTGGAAATTTTTGCTCGTATGAAGCCTGAGCTACTTATTGCTCGCCCATTAGAAACCCTGCGTTACGCGGAGGCAATGCGTGCACAAGGTATTGATCCGGCAACATCTTCAATTAAAAAAATTATTTTAACAGGGGAAATTATCTCCCAAGCTAAATTTGCTCGTATCAGTAAGCTATATGGAGGAGCAACTGTTCATGGAGTTTATGGATTAACGGAACTTGATAGTGGTGGTTTAGTATCATGCAGTAAACATCAGTATCATTTACCTTCAAAACCTTATTTGATTATTGAATTATTAGAAGATGATTTTAATACACCAATAAAGAATGAGGGAGAATTAGGCAATATCGTTTTAACCAATACCCATAAAAATCATATGCCACTGTTACGTTATAAAACGGGTGATTTTGGTAAATTACAAAATGACTGTGGTTGTGAGTATTCTACTCCAGTGATCAATGCGATGGGGCGAGCTGCAGATTTAATTCAGTGTAAAACCACTGGAAATTCAGCTTTTCCTATAGAAATTGAAAATATTCTATTTCAATATGATCAAATTGCCTGTGATTACCAAATTATTACACGAGGTGGTGCCGTTGAATTGAGAATTGAATTATTAAACAATTTAGATTCAGCACAAATTTCAGCATTAATTCAACAACTAAAAACAGATATTTTGCATCAATTGTCTATTGCTGTTGAACATATCCATGTTTTTATGCCCGGTCAACTCGCCAATAAATTAGGGATTGCAAAAACTAAGGCAGGAACTCTTTACGTTTTAGACGGTATGAGTGAAGAAGAGGCTAAAGAACGGCTGGAGTTAAATTATTGTTGCGAAGAAGGGTTATAAGATAATGATAAATTGGGAAAAATACCGAGAACTGTTTCCTGTTGTAAATCAACAAACCTATTTTATGACAGCTGGAGGGGGGGCTTTATCAAAGCAAGCACTTCAGGCAGTGACTGACCGATACCAATCACTGGCATTGAATGGGGGAAGAATTTTTGGTGACAACATTCAGCTGATGGAAACATGTCGAGAAAAAATTGCTCAATTGATTAATGCAGAAAAAGAGCATATTGCTTTTATTCCTAGTGTTTCATTCGGTATGAACGCATTAGCTCATTCGCTCCCCCGTGAAGATTCTGTTTTGCTTGTAAAAAATGATTTTTCTTCATCGATTTTACCTTGGGAAAATGCTGGACATTCAGTAAAATGGACTGATTCAGCTGCGGATCTTGCTGCACGGTTAGATTCTGCTCAACAAGAAGATGAAAGAATTTCTTCAATTGTTGCCAGTTACGTCCATTATGCTAATGGTTATAAACTTAATTTGGAACAAATTAAGCACTTAAAAAAAGACGCGCATTTTATTGTGAATGGAACTCAAGGAATTGGTGCATTCCCTATCGATGTTAAAAAGCAAGGAATTGATGCATTAGTTTGTTCTTGTTATAAGTGGATGTGCTGTGGTGAAGGAATAGCATTTATCTATATTCATCCAGACTTCTTTAAAAAATTGACTCCCGCTTTAATCGGATGGAGAAGTGTACAGTCTGCGATGAACTTTGATGGAAGCTGTCAATTTTATCAATCTGCTCGAGTTTTTGAATTGGGCTGGGATAATATGACTATTTTTTCCGGTTTTAATGCGGCACTTGATCTGATTGAAGAAATTGGTATTTCAAATATCGCAGCGCGTATTACATCTCTTACTGATTATTTAATAGAACGATTACGTCAATTCAATATTCCTGTACTTTCAAATACTGAGAAGCAATGTCGCTCAGGTATCGTACAGTTAGGGCCTTTCCAAGAGTTAGATAAAATCATGAAACTCCTGGAAAGCCATAATGTCTGGGTAACTCAACGCGATGGCGGTATTAGAGTTTCCTTGCATTACTATAATAATGAAAAAGATATAGATAATTTATTGAATGCACTTCAGGAGTTATAGGTCAGATAGGAAGCGAACTTGTGAACGGTCGATTTTCAACACGATTGAATGAAAAAGGCCGTTCCTGGGCCAAAGGCTCAGGATTGGTAAGCAATCCGGAATGATTAAAACGGACCGTTCGGGGTAGTTTGCTCTTCTTGCTGATCGATATTTTCAAGTTGTTTTAAAACTTCATTATATTTCCGTTTAAAGAAGACCGTATTGTTGCTCTTTTCATAGAAGTTTGGATTATTTTCGAATTCTTTAGTTGCCTTATCCAGTGTTTCTATAAATTCATTGACTGTATTCATTGTTCTTTTGCTAAGAATTTTTTTCGCGTTATGGTCTATTCTTAGAGTAAACAGCTGCTCTTCAACCTGAGCTTTCATTTGTCCGATATCTTCCAAACGATCCAAATTTTTTAATGAAAAGTTCATAATGCCTTCTAACAAGGCTTCTCTCGTTTTTAGGCACCTAATTTTTTCTTCGTTAACAGGTGTTTGAGTCATTAACTTATTAATTTTTTGATGGCCTAAAGCTATTTTTTGTTCCACTTTTTTTTGGGCGACGAGAAAGTCGATTTGTGGCGATGTTGTAATTTGAGATTTTGAATGTGCCTTGCAATAGTCGATAAGGCTGGGTTTAGGAGAAAGAGCAGCATCAGGATCAGGTCCAGAAGTCAAGGCTTTCCATTCTTTATAGGCCTTTTCAGAGAATAGGCGTGCCCCGTCATCGTTTTGGTTTGCATCAATCCAATTTCCTGGTTGATTGGGATCGGGTTTCAAAAGAATGAGATCATTCGTGATGTGCATATATAATTTATCTTTACTCTTATGTCTAAACCAGTCCTCAGCTTCTTTAGAGAAAAATTTACCCCATTTAAACCCGCCTTTGCCATATGCCTTGGATTCTGCTAAACCGGATTTATTTAAATCTAATGCTTCTTGGTTAAAATTATCGGTTTTCCATGCTCTTCTTGAGCCCATAAAAGCAACAACTTTTTTAAATACAGTGTCATTGTGACCTACCACACGTGTAAAAATATGTTTTGTATTATCTAGCTTTTCAATTTGTTTCAGCAGTTTTTTTCCTTTTAACGGGTCTGTAAATGTTTCAGGAATCACAACACCTAATTCAGGGCTTAAAAATGCTGCTTCACGGACACAGTCTTTTACACTTTCCATATATTTTTTAGATTTTTTATATAAATCTTCAACACCTGTATATCCTTGATTATTGGCTAGTTGGATGACTAGTTTACGCATTTGCGATACTTCACGGACAATTCCTCCATCAGCCGCTATCACATGATTTCCACTCATATCACTATAATCAGCTGCTAAAAACTCTTTTGCTTTTTCCACTGCTGCTTGTGCTGCAAAAGATTTTCCAGAGGCTGAGGGGCCACCAACGACTACCACAGGACGTTCTAACCATTTTGGGCCATCAAAATGAGAGGTTGACTTGATGACTACTGCATTCCTGTAATCTTTGCTATGCATCTCTTCTTCTAAGGCGAGTTGGTATAATTCAGCACCTTGTTTACCAAAAAATTGTTCCATAGTAGTAGTAGCTTCTTCAGGACGGGTCTTACGTATTGCAGGGTCATCGTTATATTGAGGGAAAGGATGATTCTGAATGTAATCTATGAATTTTTTTCTAAAAAACTGGGGATCAGAGGAAGCATTAGGGTCTATATTTAGATGATATCTTTCTATATAAGATTTAGCTGATGCATAGCGAGTTCCTTCATATTTTTCTATACCTTCGTATAACTGTGCTTCTCCATCAGGGCTTATGCAAAATGGACCACGATTGTCGTATTGATCAAGTTGTTGTTGCAAGGAACGCACAATTGATGCATCTATAGGTGTTTGCATAATACATATATCCCACAATTATAAGTGTTTTGATTTAATTATAGCCAATATATGTATTATACGAGTACAAGCTGAAGATAATATTAATGAGATGAATCACTTTTGCCAACTAACCAATCAGCACTCACTTCAAATTCTTGTGCTAACGCATTGAGTAGTTTTTCATCAGGATTTGTAGCACCATTCAGTAATGCTTCTGCTTTAAATTTTGGAATCTTAACGAGCTTTGATAATACTTCAATACGTTCTGCACTAGATTCGGGAGCTCCAATATTATCAAGTTCTTTATTTAGTCTTTCTGAAAATCTCTTATTAAGCATCTGCTTCTCCTAATAATGATTTAGGTTAAGGTCAGTACTGCAACAACTACTCATCTAAGTCATCGCTCCAAAGCTAAGCCATAGGATATCCGGCAGAAGCGAACTGCTACCTTATTTACTTCATATAGCATAAAAATGAGGTTTTGCAATAATATACCCAAATTTCTTGGAAATGATCCTGAAAATGCAGCACATTAAACTGTTTCGTATAAATTGCAACTTCTTTTTCAAGATCATAGCGGCGACGTATGAAAAAATTACATTTGTCTAGGTTCCCCGGTTTATACGCAGAACTTAGATAGCAAAAATGGTTTCATGTGCAGACCTTGAAGATAATCTTGATTTGGGTTGATCTGGACTATCTTTCAATTTAGTATTGAACCTCTAAAAGACGATTGATTTAGGATAAACATGATCGAAGAAGTCGCTGCACAATATCCTTGTGATTTAATTATATTCGGTGCCTTGGGGGATCTGTCTTGTCGTAAATTATTTCCTGCTTTGTATCAGCTGGAATGTGCTGATTTGCTTCATGCCCATACACGTATAATTAGTTGTGCACGTGATTCGTTAACATTAACTGAGTTCACCGAGTTAATGAAATCTAAAATGCAGACTTTTATAAGTGAGGGACTGGATGAACGAGTTTGGTCACGCCTTGTGGAGCGCATAACTTATTGCCAGATTGACTTAACCCAATCTGAAGATTTTGCAAAAATAATCGATTATGTGAATCCTGAAGAGCGAATACCCATTTCCTATTTTGCAATTCCTCCATCACTCTATGCTCAAACATGCCAAGGCCTCTCCAGTATAGGCTTAACCAATCAACCATCGCGGGTGGTTTTAGAAAAACCGATTGGCCATGACTTGCCTTCATCGATTGCCATTAATAACGAAGTGGCCCATTTTTTTGCTGAAAGTCAAATTTATCGAATTGATCATTATTTAGGTAAAGAAACGGTACTGAACCTTTTAGTACTCCGCTTTGCAAATGCAATTTTTTCCTCAAATTGGGACCACCAAGCGATTGATAAAGTCGAAATTAGCGTGGCTGAAGAAGTTGGTGTAGAAGGACGATGGGCCTATTATGATAAATCAGGCCAAGTAAGAGACATGTTGCAAAATCATTTACTACAAATCCTATCGCTTTTGGCCATGGAGCCGCCAATGAGTCTTGATGCCGATTGTATTCGTAGTGAAAAATTAAAAGTATTAAAATCATTACGGCCTATTTCAGATACGCATGTGCATGATCATACCGTGCGAGCTCAATATGTGGGAAACGTAATTAGAGGTCAACAGACACTTGGATATTTGGAGGAAGAGGGGGCTTACAAAAAGTCAACCACGGAGACTTTTGTTGCGATTAAAGCCTATATTGATAATTGGCGCTGGTCAGGTGTTCCTTTTTATTTATTGACGGGTAAAAGATTATCAAAAAAACAAAGTGAAGTAGTGATTTATTTTAAACCACAACCATATAACATTTTCAAACAATTAAAACAGGACTTGTCTCCGAATCAGCTCATTATTCGTCTACAACCTGATGAGGGGGTGGAGCTACGAATGATGAATAAAGTCCCTGGCCTTAGTGAAAGCATGCAATTAAGGGACAGTAAGTTGGATTTAAATTTCAATCACCTTTTTAATTCACAAAGAATTGCAGATGCTTATGAACGGTTGTTGTTGGAAGTAATGTTAGGCCATCAATATCTGTTTGTTAGTCGTGAAGAAGTTGAGCAAGCCTGGCAATGGATTGATGAAATCAAGCAAGCATGGGAAAGACAAGATACCCCTCTCTATACTTATCCATCAGGAACTTGGGGGCCTTTGGAAGTAATTCGTTTATACAATGGCAAAGCACATGTATGGGGTGAACAAAATGCAGTTACATAGTTTTAGTGAAGCGCCTTTATTAACAGAAGACTTAGCTAACCGGCTAAAGCAGATTCTCGGTGATGCGGTCAATCTGCGAGGTCATGCTTATCTAGTAGTTTCAGGTGGAAAAACTCCTATCGATTTATTTAAGGCCTTGGCAAAAACAGATATTCCCTGGAATAAAGTTACAATAACTCTGGCTGACGAACGTTGTGTTCCTGCTCATGATTCCGAGCGAAATGAACATTTGGTTCGACAGTTTTTACTTCAGAATCACGCATCCAAAGCTCATTTCCTGAGTTTATATAACGAAGGGCACTCGCTAGAACAAATTGAGCACCTCATTGCCTCTTTACCGACTTTTGATGCAGTAGTTTTAGGGATGGGGGAAGATGGACATACCGCATCTTTATTTCCTTGCTCGGATGAGCTTGATAAAGGGTTAGATGATAATGCGGCAGCAGTACTTCGTGTTACTCCCCAAAAAGCATCTCATCAACGAATAAGCTTATCTAAAAAAAGATTGTTAAATAGTCGCGTGATTTTTTTTCATTTATTAGGCCACAAAAAACTGGCTGTGTTGCATCAAGCAATGGCAGAGCACGATCCCAGAGTTATGCCAGTTAGTGCTTTTTTAAATAATGCAGATGCCAATGTTCAGGTGTTGTATGCACCTTAAGGAAAAAAAATGCACCCGGTTGTAGCTGAAGTTACTGATCGCATTCGTAAACGCAGTACTCATACCAGAGATTTATATCTGAAGCATATTGAAAAATCGCGTATAAAAGGGCCTCAACGCAGCATACTGCATTGTGGCAATTTAGCGCATGGTTTTGCTGCCTGTGTGAAGCAGGATAAAGCCAACCTGAGCGGTATGACCAAAGCCAATATTGCTATTGTTTCTGCTTATAACGACATGCTTTCTGCACATCAACCTTACCTGAATTACCCCTCTTTAATTAAAGAGGCTATTTCTGAAGCAGGAGGTGTCGCACAATTTGCAGGGGGTGTTCCTGCAATGTGTGATGGGATAACCCAAGGCCAGTCAGGAATGGAGTTAAGCTTATTAAGCCGGGATGTGATTGCCATGTCAGCAGCTGTAGGGCTGTCACATAATATGTTTGATGGCGGACTCATGCTGGGTATTTGCGATAAAATTGTGCCTGGTTTATTAATGGCCGCATTGAGTTTTGGCCATTTACCGTTTATTTTTATTCCAGCAGGTCCTATGCCTTCAGGAATATCAAATGAGGAAAAAGCACGTATCCGTCAATTATATGCGGAAGGAAAAACAGATAAAAAAGCACTGCTTGAGGCAGAAGCCGCCTCGTATCATTCTGCAGGTACATGTACTTTTTATGGCACGGCAAATTCCAACCAACTGATTATAGAAACGATGGGGTTGCAACTTCCGGGTTCATCATTTATCAATCCGAATACTCCATTGCGCGATGCGTTAACTCGGCATGCAGCGCAACGGATTCTTTCTTTAACCGATTTGGATGAGCACTATCTGCCCATAGGCAAGATCTTCGATGTCAAAAACATTGTTAATGGGATAGTCGCTTTGTTGGCATCTGGTGGTTCAACCAATCATACGATGCATTTGATTGCTATAGCGAGTATGGCAGGTTACTCGATCAATTGGGATGATTTTGCTCAATTATCTGCGGTTACTCCCCTAATTGCCAAAATTTATCCTAATGGATATGCAGACATTAATCATTTTCAAAGAGCTGGTGGTATGGCCTATTTTATCCATACCCTTTTGGAAGCGGAGCTATTACATGAAGATGTTGATACGGTGATGGGACATGGTTTGCAAAGATATACGGCACAGCCCATATTGGACAATGAACAATTACTCTGGGTTTCTGGCCCTTCTAGTTCGAGTGATGAGCGTGTATTAATTTCAGCTAAAACTCCTTTTAAGCCCCAAGGGGGGGTACAAGTTTTAAGTGGCAATATAGGACGTGCTGTAATCAAAACCTCCGGACTCGCCCCAGGAAAAAGTAAGATTGAAGCACCCGCCGTAGTTTGTTCCAGTCAGGAAGAGTTTGCGGAGATGTTTCAAAAAGGGATGTTAAATCAGGATTGTGTGGTTGTAGTTCGCTTTCAAGGACCTAAAGCCTGTGGGATGCCAGAATTGCATCAATTAACACCCAAGCTCGGTGTGCTTATGGATAAAGGATATCAAGTTGCTTTAGTCACTGACGGGCGTATGTCAGGTGCTTCAGGTAAAGTTCCCGCTGCAATTCATGTTACGCCAGAAGCGCTAGATAATGAGGTGCTTTCTCGAGTTGAAACAGGGGATATGATTTTAATTGATGCAGACCAAGGTATATTACAATTATTAGTTTCTGAGCAGGTCTTAGGACAAAGAACCAAAGCTGTTTTGCATGAACCAGCATTCCACTTTGGCACAGGTCGAGAATTATTCACCAGTTTAAGGTCACAATTTACCGGAGCTGAGCAGGGCGCTTGCAGTTTGTTTCAGGGAAAAGAGTCTTGTTATGAGAGTTGATGATTTAAAGTCTTATGCGATTGTTGCCGATATTGGAGGAACTTTTGCACGTTTTAGCCGTGTCAATTTAGAAAACTTGGTCATGGATAAAATTGAAATTTATTCATGCGCTGCGTTCACCAGTCTTGAATCGGTATTATTGGCCTATAAAGAACAGCATCAATTGGAAGAAATTAATCAAGTTGTTCTTGCTATTGCTTGTCCGGTACTTGATGATGTGCTCTGTATGACCAATACACATTGGACTTTTTCAATCAGCGAATTAAAACACAAGTTAAATCTGAAAGAACTGAACGTTTTGAATGATTTTAATGCGATTGCAATGAGCTTGCCTGTTTTATCGGATCAGCAAATCATACAGATAGGAAGAGGCAGTGCAAACCCCAATGGAGCAAGGGCGGTATTAGGCCCTGGAACAGGACTCGGAGTCGCTTTCCTTGTTCCTGGTCGAGAGGGATATTTAGCTCATGCGGGAGAAGGTGGACACATCAGCTGGGGAGCCAAAACGGAACAGGAGTGGTTTATTTATTGTCATCTGAAAAAAAAGTACGATCATGTCTCTTATGAGCGCTTATTGTCAGGTCAAGGTTTGGAAAATTTATATCAAGCATTGACGGCATTGCACCAAAAAGAGAAACCTCCTATTCCTGCATCTGAGATTATTACTTTGGCTTTAACACAACAATGTACTATTGCAGAAGCAGCTGTCGCACAGTTTTTCGCAATTCTCGGTGCTTATGCGGGGGACTTAGCGCTAATTGTTGCCGCTTTTGGTGGTATTTATATTGCTGGTGGTATTGTGCCACGTTTAATTTCCCTGTTGTCTGGCAGTGATTTCAGAGCGCGTTTTGAAGAAAAAGGGCGTTTTAGTGAGTTTAATGCGAAAATTCCGACCTATGTAATTACTGCCGAGCAGCCAGGAATTTTAGGCGCAGCAGTTTATTTAAAACAATCGTTGGCTCGATAGAATGAAACGGTCTTTAAACTAATGATTTTCCCTTCTCTCAATAAGGGGGAGGTGTCCATAAGGACGATGAGGGGGGTGATTGGGGTACCCTCACCCCAGCCGCTAACACAGGTGGAGAGGGGGGGGGTCTATTACCTTAATGGTGAGTGACAATGAGAGTAACCGGAATGATCCCGAGTTACCCTGTTATTTTATCTAGGCTTTCTGACTGCAAGGAGAGGGTTCATGTCGTTTCCAAATTGGATGGTGCAACCGGAAATTGTATTCTGTGCATCACCTGTAATCCCAGTTGTTGTAATTAAAGAAATAGAACATGCGGTGCCTTTGGCCACAGCGTTATTTTCTGGCGGTATTCAGGTTCTTGAGGTGACACTAAGAACACCGATCGCCTTGGATGCGATTAAGGTACTCACCGAAACTTTCCCAGATGCTTTAATTGGTGCCGGTACTGTAACTACTCCAGAACAATTAGAACAAGTAGCGAATTTAGGTGCAAAATTTGCACTAAGTCCTGGAAAAACCCAAGAACTATTAGCTGCTGGATGTCATTCTACTATTCCTTTCATTCCAGGTATATCCAGTGTTTCCGAATTGATGGAAGGCCTTGTTATGGGATATACGCATTTTAAATTTTTCCCTGCGACAGCTGCTGGAGGAGTCAATATGTTGCGTGCGATGCAAGGTCCATTTCCACAAGCAAAATTTTGCCCAACTGGCGGCATTAATGAAGTTAATTTTGTCGACTTCTTAGCTCTATCCAATGTTTCTTGTGTTGGAGGCTCTTGGTTAGTACCTGAAGAAGCAATTAAAAAAGGCAACTGGTCATCAATTACTGAGTTAGCCTTAGCTGCCCGTCAAAGTGTTAGAGGATGGGATTAGCTATTTTGAAGAACGTCCTTTTTAGAGTTTGTTTGTAAACCGTTTATCCCAAGGACAGTGAGGAAGCTCGATCCTGTAGTCCCACATTATGATAGGAGATCCTTCGCTGCGCTTGGGATGATTGAATTGTAAACAGACCCTAGCCGAATTTTCGAATTATCAATTCAAGGAGTGAAACATGACATGGGTTGTTGCAATTATTGGTTCGGTCGCAGGTTTTTTGTTCGGTTACGATGAAGGAATCATTGCGGGCTCTTTAGAGTTAGTCAAAAATCATTTTGAATTAAATGCAACGCATATTGGCATAATGGCCTCGGCTTTACCCTTTGGTGCTTTATTTGGCTCTATGCTGATTGGTGCAATTACTGCATCAAAAGGAGTAAAACGTTTTGGGCGCCGCACGTTGTTATCTTTTGCAGGCATGTTGTTCTTTTTAGGAGCATTAGGTGCTGGATTCGCTGACTCCATTACAGTGCTCATTATCTCTCGACTGGTGCTGGGTTTGGCAATTGGGATGGCCTCGGTAATGGCACCCTTGTATCTGGCTGAAACTGCAACCTATGAAACAAGAGGTGCAGTAGTTGCTATTTATCAATTAGCAATGACCGTGGGAATTGTTTGCTCTTATTCAGTCAATTACCTGCTGTTGGAAAATCATGATTGGCGCGCTATGTTTGCTTCAAGTGCTTTCCCCGCTCTGGTTTTAAGTATTGGCATTTTACTTATGCCCGAATCTCCAAGATGGCTGTGTAGTGTTGGGCGACGTGATGCAGCATCTAAGGCCTTAAAAAAATTACGTAACAGTCATTCTATCGAGCAGGAGTTAACCGATATTGAAATGACCTTAGCTAATGAACCGAAAAAAGGAAATTGGTTGCTGCTATTTCAAAATCCTCTATTACCTGTTTTGATGCTGGGTACCATGTTGTTTTGTTTGCAACAATTAAGTGGGATCAATGTGGTGATTTATTTTGCACCTGAGATTTTTAAAAATTTAGGTATGAACAGTACTACCGGACAAATATTGGCGACCATAGGGATTGGTTTGGTTAATTTATTGGTGACAATCATTGCGATGCTTAGTGTCGATAAAATCGGTCGTCGTAAACTTCTGTTGTTTGGTTTTTCCGGCATGTTCATCAGTCTGCTGGCTTTATGTGTATTTTCTTTAAATCAAGTCGCTTGGCTTTCTTATTTGTCCGTTGCGTGTCTCATTCTCTATATTTTTTCTTTTGCAGTGAGTGTAGGGCCAATACCACATATTGCGATGGCTGAAATCTTTCCCTTGCACGTACGAGGTGCTGGAATGGGTTTCTCAGCGATGAGCAACTGGACTTTTAATACAGTTGTCATTTTTAGTTTCCCTATTTTGGAAAAAATGATGGGTATTGAATATACCTTTGCTTTGTATGCGGTGATTTGTCTTTTGGGGCTTATCTATACATACTTTTATATGCCTGAGACAAAAAATATGAGCTTGGAACAAATTGAGAATTACATTATTTCAGGTAAGCCATTACGTTTATTAGGTCGTAAAGAGTCAGTTTCTACTGAAGATGTCGGTAAAAAAGAACCCTCTTATGCAGCATCTGCTTAAAGGGGGTGCGGTAAATTATAATCATTCTCTGTGATACGTCATCCTGAACGTGCTGAGCGATCGCTAGGAGGACGTATGAGCATGATGCTAAAATCAGAGCTCCTTGGACGTAAACGCCCAGAATGAGGGTAATCGCTTTATGAATAGGGAGGGATTGGCTGAGAAAAGAATGGTCGTGAATAAGATTAAGGTGGATTTTACCCAGGGAACAAATCAAACAGCTAGCCAGAAGATTTATAAGACATCCTGGCTAGCAAAGTAGGTCTGTTAAGAAGTTATTTTAATTTTGCTTGTGAGTTTATCTCTTAACTCAATAGCACGTAAAACGGCCACATAGCTCCAGGTAAGTGAAGGAGCTCCTTGTTGGATCCCAGTATTTAAATTAATTTGTTCACTTAACTTCATCTTGGGGGCATATTTTTTTATAAGTTTCAGATAATTATCGCCAACCTGAATGTGTTTCGCTATTTGTGATTCATTTTTTTTATTTAAGGGCAAGCTATCGGCAAGCGTATAATAATATTCAGCCATAGTCGCTGTTAATATAAACCATGGATTTCCTATACCATTAGTTTGATATCCATCGTAGGTATCACCAGGATAACGACCGAATAAAATTTCACCTGAATGATTCTTATTAATAGGAAACATTGAATCAAACTGCTCATATAAAGCATGAACGGTGTTTTGTACATAAATGCTACTGGGAGATAAAGCATCTCCTTCATGTGAGTTAAATAAAATGCCCAAAATTACAGATGAATCAAGTTCTAAAGTTTTTTGTGGTCCTGGATGGGGTAAGAGCGTTGCTTGAATGGTTTTATGATCCCGATCTAAATGCTGCATCAGACGGGCATTTATCATCTCCGCTTGCTGTTCATAGTAAACGGCCGCGTTATCATCATTGAGACGGCGAGCAAGAACCGCTCCTTCACGGAGTGCTTTTTGTTGTACCATAGCCGTAAAAAAATGATCTCCTAGCACTTCTTCCCAAAGATCAAAATTTTTGTCAGCCCAGTGATGAGCGGTGTATTCCAAATCCATTTTAATGACGCCCATAGAATAGGGGTCCAAGTTATTATTATAAAGATTGGTTTTTACATATTCTATTTCATTATCATCTAACAGCTCCTCGGCAAAATGAATTAAAACCGAAGCTCTTAAAGCCGGTCCGTCATTTTGTGGTCTGCCCCAGGGGCCATCAAAGGGATAGCCATCAATATAAAACTTAGGTTCTCCCAATATATCTTGTCCTGGTAATGGATCATCCTGATGTTGAAGTCTTTGGGTCCAGGAAACATAGTTATATAAGCGCTCTTTATAACCGAAGGCATGTGAGGATTCATACCATGTTTCAATTAAATTCATAGCAATTGCCGAATCACGAACCCAATCATAATAGTAGTTTGGATTTTGTTTTGAGGGGGCGGCGATTATTGCTCCATTAGATTGAATATTTGCAAAAAAATTCTGTCTCAGCTTTTGGATATCCTCTGTACTAAATACAGAACTCATTGCTTGAGAAACAAAACAAATTAATAAAAAAAAGATCCTTTTCAACATAATCTCCTATAAAAAATGAACGATTTCATAGTACATTAAAATAACTGTGCAGAGTATAGGGTGATTCAACAAGATAAATGGCAGTGGGATAACACAGCGGAATCCGAGGAATTTTATTTTTCGGCTTCCGCTTTGTTGCAGAACATTATTTCATCATAGGGTGGAAGAGCATCATTTTTTAATCACTCAATGCTTTTGGATTACTAATTTGTTGTTAGAACAGCGTACACGTTCTCTTATTGACTTCATCGACACTGAGTTGGTTATTTCGCTCAATAACATAACTGTTTTCATCAAGGAAATTTTGTAAACGCCAATTCGCAGCTGGGGCTCGATCATGTTTTAGGTGTATGGAGCGTGCTGCTTGAAGTGCTGCAATGGTTGCATCTTCATGGGAATCACCTTTCCAGCCTAAAATTCCTCCAAAGTAGAGTCCATATTTTTTTTGCATCGTATGGAGTTTTTGCTGTGCTATAAAATAATTTTTATCCATAAAAGGATGTTTATAGTGTTCTGTTTTAAGAATATTATTGGGCATTGGTTGTCCAGGTAATACCCATGTTTTTTTCACTGGAGTCGCTCCATTTTTTGCTTTCCAGTCTTTTTGCGCTGTATTGGCTGCCAAGTCTCCTTCAACGCGTGTATGAACCACAGTACCGCGCGGAGGGGCGTAAAGAGAATCTAGATGAAAAGCCAGCGTTGTATCGTAATAGCGAACGTTTTTAAGAGCCTTTTTAAGGTCTTGCATGTCTTGAGCATCTATATCATCAGGTAATATCGCTGCTGTTGCGTACGCAGGAGTAGAAATGACCACATCATCAAATAACATCGGCTCGCCTTTCTTGGTCTTCATTAGCGTGCCATCACGAAGCATGGCTTGATATTTAATACTTTTTGAGTCAGTAATGGCGATTAGCTTGGTAACCTCTGTGTTGAGACGCATATCTAGATTGTTACATTGGGTTTTCATGGCCTCCATATAACTACTTAGACCCCTTGGTGCGTCATACCAGTCTTTACTTAAGGCTAAATAATTCATTGCATAAAATGCGCAAAATTTCTTGGCTTCGGAGATAGGAATACCCCAAGCTGCTCCTACTATGGGATACAGTATTCGATTGCTAAAATCATCAATCTCCTCTTCTTTAAAGCCCATGTTTTTTTTCTTAAATCCTTCCATAAACTCTTCAAGTGTTTGAACCTCATGAATATCATCAGGCTCTCTTTCATGTTCTGCACGCAGAATTTCCCATTCCAATTTCAACAGGTCAGAAAATTTATTTAATAAAGTGCCAAAATCAATGCGTATTTCTTTTTGTGATTCATCATCAGGGGAAAAACAACTAAAAAACTCAGAAAAGGAATGCTTATTTTTTTCTGCAGAATGGTACACAGGAGGTAAAACGAGGTGATCCTCTTTGCCATGCTCAATACTGACTTTATGCAGGTCCGCATTAAGCTCAAAGCGTTTTAGCTTAACACCTAACATAGAAAATAATTTATGAACATTAGGATAGCTTTCTGGCGCACCTATGAACTCAGCGCCACCTTCTGCTATGCCGTGGTCACCAAAATCCAGACTGTTAATATGACCGCCATAACGTTCACTTTTTTCTGCTAAAGTGACGTTAAACCCCATTACATTTTCTAACATATAAGCTGTTGTTAGCCCTGTTCCACCACCAATAACCAGAATATTTGGCATTTTTTATATCCTTATGTCTTTTTTAGGTGTTATTTTAAGAACAATAATGGCGTGATTTAATAAAGAAAAAAAGAGTTCTTGCAAACAATTTTCTGGTTTATCGTCGGTTTTTTGTTGGTCTCATTTTGCTTACTTCCCAAATGGGCGTCATAATCAATGATCCCCCTAAAATCGATAGGAATAACACATGATAAAACTCTATCAATTTCCCTCTGCGTGGTCGCTTCCTAATCCCAGCCCATTTTGCATGAAATTAGAAACTTATTTGCGAATGGCGAAACTTCCTTTTGAAACGGTATCCGTTATTGATCCGCGAAGAGCGCCAAAGAAGAAATTACCAGTCATTAGTGATGATGGAAGAAAAATCGCCGATAGTGGTTTTATTATCGATTATTTGCAACAAAAATATGGTGATCCTTTGGACCGTCATTTAACTTCGGCTCAAAAAGCAGAAGCAGTGGCAGTAAGGCGTATGCTTGAAGAACATTTATATTGGGTGATTGTTTATTCACGCTGGATTGATGATCGATATTGGCCAACCACTAAAGAGGCTTTTTTTGGTCATCTTAAACAACCACTTTCTTACATTGTCCCTAAATTAATTCAAAGAAAAATTCGCCAGGATCTTTATCGACAGGGCTTAGGTCGACATACAACTACAGAAGTTTATCAATTAGGTATCGCTGATCTGGATGCTGTCAGCATTCTATTGGAAGAAGGTGAGTTTTTTATGGGGAATGAGCCTACGAGTATCGATGCTTGTGTATACGCATTTCTGCAAAGTATCATCCAGCCGCCTATCCCTTCTCCATTACAAGAGTATGCTCAATCACATCCACGCTTTCTAGGTTATTGTGCGCGTATGACCAAAATGTTTTATCCTGAGCTAAACTAAGGCCAGGGCTTTTAGAGTGTCAAATAAATTTGGATTGTTTTTTCGCCGGTATTTTTATTCATTTCGAGATCACAAGATGTTACTAAATTGAGAATCTGATTGTATATTTGTCATTGTGATTATGGCTTTGATCCAGGAAGGGTCCGTATTCATACTCGGAATGACAATTAATTCTTGACCTCCTAGTGCTGTCCATTGTTCTTGGAGACGAATTCCTATTTCTTCAAGAGTTTCTAAACAGTCAGCAACAAATGAGGGACAACAAATAATTAATTTTTTAATTCCCTTCGCAATCAATTCAGCAAGAACCTCATCGGTATAAGGTTTTACCCAGGGTGTTTTTCCCAGTCTTGATTGAAAAGCAGTACTGTAGTTATCTGCAGATAAACCCAGTTCATTAGCCAATAAACGGCTCGTTTCATAACATTGGGCTCTGTAACATCTGTGGATATCGTCTGTTAAGGCAGGGCAAGATTGGGTACAAATTGATTTACAACTGCTTTTAGTGATTTGTCGTTCGGGGATCCCATGATAGCTAAAGAGAACATGGGTTTGTTCCTGAAGGAAAGGGTTAATGATTTGAGCTTGTGCTTTCAGATACGCTGGATGTTGAAAAAAATCACTTATAATGCTGATTGATGGGATGAGATCCCAGGTGCCGATGATGCGTAGGGCTTCTTCTATAGATGATCCATTAGCTGCTGATGAGTATTGTGGGTATAAGGGCAAAATAGTAATCGACTCACAAGATTTTAACTGATCTAAAGCGGTTTCAATGGATGGTTTTCCGTAGCGCATGCCAAGAACCGCTTTATTTTCTGGTCCCACTTCTTTTTGTATTTGGTCCACTAAATTCTGGCTATGGAATAGTAATGGAGAACCTTGCTCAGTCCATATGGATTGATAGGCATGAGCAGAACGTTTTGTTCGGAACGGTAAAATGAACGCATATACCAATATATAGCGAAGCAAAGCAGGCAGATCAATAACCCGTTTGTCGGTAAGAAATTCGCGTAAATAACTCCTGACAGACGAGATTTCTGGACTGTTAGGGGTGCCAAGATTGATAAGTAACAAACCACGCTTCATGTGCAATTCATTGACCTTGAATAGAATAAGGTCATGATACAGGAAGACGGTTTGTAATTCAGTATTTTGCTCAAATTTAATCTTTTTGGCTTATGGACGCAGCACCAGTATGATACTGCGCTAACTTAATCAAGCCATTTCAGCATCAGCATTCTCATTGAGCACAATCACATTAGCTGCGTGTAGACCTTTTTCACCGGTTTCTACATCGTAGTTGACTACTTGTCCTGGAACTAATGTTTTATACCCTGTGCCATGAATTGACGAGAAATGAACAAAAATATCATCCCCACCATTTTCTGGAATAATAAAACCCCAACCTTTGGCATTATTAAACCATTTCACTTCACCCTTAGCCATATTTCCTCCTTTTCTAGAGTCTTTTTCTGAGACTCTATTGGTTCCCAATTGCCCTGACTCTTTCTGTCAATTGAGCAATTGCATTCATCCATAAATGACAATTGAACCTATTTTTCTAATAGGTTGTTTTAACATAACGTAAAACAGACTCACTACTCAATAGTATTTTTTATAAAAAAATAATTTATTCTTAATAATTCCTTAAGTTGTTTATGCTAAGTTATTAGTATGGGTGTAATAGCAGGAGTTTAGATGAGTCAATTCAGTACTTCTAAAATGTTAGGGAAACTGGCTGCTGGACAAAACAAACCCCGGTTTGAAAAAGGTCTGCAGGATGAAAAAATTGGAGAAGAATTTGCTACACCTCAATTAACGCCCTCTGCAAAACCATCTGAGGAATTAGAAATGAAAAAGGTCCTAAATAATATCCTGGGGCCCTCATTTTCAAAAGGTTATTCCCCGATGGATAAAAAATAATTTGTTTTGTAACAGTTATCCGTATAAAAAAAGCAATCATCCGTAACTACAAAACCCTCTCCTAACCAGAGAGGTTTTTTTTGGCCATTAAAATCATAAATTTTCACCCGAGAATATTCATTTAAAGCACGAGTTGTTGTAAAAATATTACTAATATTCTGCGACAAAGGTGCCAAAGCTTTTATTTAGGTATATACTTTTTTTAACAGGTTTATTTTTTATCTGAGGTAAAAATATGGCAGGGTTTGCTGAAACAGCACATTGGAGAGATTCTGCTCGTAGCGCTCGGTTTTTTATAGTTGATGCTCGAGCTGCATTTCCTATATTTTTATTTCTAATGCACATTAGAATATGGACAGGCATACTGGTTTTAATCTCAGCAGTTTTTTTTGGGATCATTGAGCATTATGGTTTTACTGTGCCGGTTTTTTTAAGGTGGATAAGAAGTACTTTAGCGGGATCACTTAAGTCTTCAAAACCATGGTGGCGATGATATATGGAGAGAGATATTAGCAAAAGCATGTCAGTTATTGCTGCAAGTTTAAACGCAAAATTCTATCTTAATGATAGATTTGTAAGTTACGAGGAGGTTTTTGCCGATACAGGTTTGTTACCTGCAATTGCTAAACGAGCAGATCAATTGTGTTCCCTATGCCTTGGATATGGATTAGGGGCTACATTTGATGAGGCAGAAGGTGCTTTGCTTGGACTTAGGGTTGTTTTTGATGAGGTAACACCTAATGTGTTACGTTTATTGTGTATGACTGATGTGCTAAATGAGTTGATTCAAGGCGGACCAAGTCGTGACTATACCCCTTTAGACGAGTTAATGTACGACTAGGTGTGTTTTATTAAAATATATTGTAAATAAATCGTAAGATTTGCTAATTTTGGATGCATTTATAATTGATTTTGATAGACTAGGTTATTAAAGATTTTTATGTATTAGGGGTAATGTTATGGGATTTTTTAAGCATGAGAGTGGTGATGGTGAGCTGAAGACCCAGATTGACAATTTAAAAGAGCCTATAAACAAAATGGCTGCAGTAATGGCTGGAAGCGGTCGCGACATAGGCCCTCTTCAAGAGGGAACTAAGATATTGGATATTATAACTCAAGTAATAACCAATGGACCTGATGCATTGCCAAAAGAGGCTTTGAACAATCAAGAAGCGCAACAACAAACCCCAGGCGCTAAGGAACAACTTCAAGCACTTAAGCAGAAGTCTGAAGAGAGTACTCAAGAGGAGAAGGTTATTCAAGAGCGTAGCCTTGGTTTGGGTTCATGAAGTTGAGTTTAGAAATATTCAGTAAAATTTAATAATTTTTTGCTTGTCCACAAAGGATTTCATTCCCCTTTGTGGATTTTATCTTGTTTATATAATCGAAATTACTGTTATACTCCATAATACTGCATTGATTTCTCTTTTAAACATACATCTGGTTTTATGACAAAAGAAAAGTTCACTAAAGAGCATAATGATGCGATTCTTAAAGCATTGGATTATGCAATTCAGAATGGGCCCTGGGATAAATCGAATTTTCTACGGTCAATTGGTAATCGTTTAGTCGGAATTCGCGATAATTTTTCCAAAAAAATTAATGCGCGCAGTCAAGCTCAAATTCAATCGGATACTAATCTAGCCAATCGACTTGCTCTGAGAGGTAATCAGCAAGAAGTTTTTATTTCTTTATATACTTCGGATGGTTCTAATCTACAATCTTGGGAAAGAATAATTTTTAATTTACCACGTCAAATGATTTCTCGTCCCATCTATGAAAAGGAAGACCAGGTTAAAGCACTAATCAAATCAAAAGAGAACAAACAGAATGAGGCTTATGTAGGTATCTATATCAATAAAACGGATATCATTCCTCTTGCTCCAGATAAAATTTTATACGATAGGTTAGGAAGCCCTATATTAACATTAAAAGATAGATCTTTAGACTTAGAGAATATTACGCAGTTTGTTCATATCAGCGGTATTTATAAATATGCACGGGGTCGCTTGACTAAAGAATCGTGAGATTTAATATGTTTCCTTGGGGGTTATCTAAAGAACCGATATGCTTATGAATCGCTCGCAAAATTATCCTGGAGCGGTATATACTTATAAAGAAATAAACTATGAAGTAATCACTAATGGCACAACAACCGCAACAACAAGGTCAAGATAGTGGCATGGGTCCAATATGGGTCATGGTACTCGTGTTTATTACAGTGTTTCTTATTTGGAAAATGGGGCATCAGTATATCGTGATGGTTGTTTTTCAAATTAATATTTGGCAAGCAAAACTCGTTAACCTTTTTGTTCATAATGATCAGTTAGCAAGCTTAATTCAGATCATGCAAACAATAGATCCGAATGCCGTAAACTGGGATCAACTGGTAGAAACGACGCGAGCTGTTGGCGATTTCATGCGCTATCCTGTAGTTCTTGTCCTCCTTGTTTTAGCTGTGTTTCTGTATCAATCAAACATCACATTAAAATTCCGCAAAATTTACGATATGAAAAAATTACGGGAGCAAGAGCAATTTAACTGGCCCGCAATCATGCCTATAGTCAAAGAAGATTTAGTCGCTCAAGATATAAATAAAGGTCCTTGGGCTATGGCTTTGACTCCAATGGAGTTTGCACGTAAATACAATCTATTAAAAAAAGAAGATGTTTTGTTAGACAATCCTGTACCAGGTCAGGAGATGACGGCAGGAATACGAAGAGGCGATGCAAAACGAGTTTTTACTTTGCAATTAGGCCCTTATTGGGATGGATTTGAGCATTGCTCGCCACAAGCTTATGCATTAGCTGCTGTTTTTATTGCCCGTATAAATCGCGATAGAGATGCTGCAAACAATATCTTAGCGGTGTTAGATAGAACTTATGTTGCAGGTAAGCCCGATTATTCAGTTGCTAGACCCACAATAGAAAAATATAAAAATACAGAAATTATCCAGGAAGTTGTTTCAAAACATGCCTATACTTTAACTGTAATGGCATCATTACTTGAGAAGTCTCGGGATGATGGGGTTGTTCCGAGTTCTGAGTTTTTATGGTTAAGACCTGTTGATAGGCGTTTATGGTATATGCTCAATTGTGTTGGTAGACAAACTCCCTTTACCGAGGTTGCGGGTCCTTTCTCTCATTGGAAAGCGGAGAAGGAAATGGGTCGTCGTTCTTTAGTGCCCATGGTTGATGAAGCAATTAAAGCCTTGGAAATTGCCATAAAAGAAGTTAAGTTAACCCCCCGACAAATGCAGGAGTTAGAGCCATGATGCGCGGTATTGAATCACGTCATGAGTTAGATCCCACCCTCCTACTTAGGGATACCCGTACTTTTGGCCAACGGGTGGGGGATTTCTTTTCAGATCCTACGAACATTTCGATTGTTCTGTTTACTTTGTCAGCCATGGCGTATTATTTCTCGGAAGCAGCAACCTTACTCATGCTAGTAGGCGCTGCCTGCTTTCTTTACAGCTATACACGAAAACAAAAACTGCCTTTCCGTCTCCCTCAAATTTCTCGAGTCAAAGATTATAATGATATGAAGCCGGGTGTGAATAAACCCAATATAGCCCGAGGGATTGCATTTTTTGGTAACGATCGTAAGACGGGACATGAATTATGGTTTGCTAATGATGACATGCGTACTCACGCGTTAATTTTCGGCTCCACCGGTAGCGGTAAAACAGAATGTTTGGTCTCACTGGCTTTTAATGCTTTAGTACAAGGCAGTGGTTTCATTTATGTGGACGGAAAAGGGGATAACTCACTCTATGCTAAAGTTTTTTCCATGGTCCGAAGCATGGGGCGCGAGGATGATTTACTGCTGATTAACTTCATGACAGGTGCACGAGATATTATTGGTCCACAAGAAAAAAGACTGTCGAATACGTTTAACCCTTTCTCTCAAGGGTCTTCCAGTATGTTAACCCAACTTGTTGTCAGTTTGATGGGTGACTCAAAAGGAGGCGGAGATGGTGATATGTGGAAAGGCCGTGCGATTGCCTTCGTCGAAGCCTTAATGCGACTTTTGGTATATATGCGTGATGAGGGTGCGATACTTTTGGATGCTGATACCATCCGTAACTACTTTGATTTAACCCGATTAGAAACTATAGTCGTTGATAAAATCTTCCCCAGAGATAATCAGGAAAGTGTTAATATCGAACAAATTCCAAAATTAGTTACCGACCCATTACGTAACTACTTAGGTACTTTGCCAGGTTATAATAAAGAGAAAAAAGGCAAGCAAGTATCACAGGTCTTGGAGCAACATGGTTTTATTACCATGCAGTTGGTAAGAGCGTTTTCTTCTTTGGCCGATACTTATGGACATATTGTTCGTACCAATCTTGCAGAGGTAGATTTCAAGGACGTGGTATTGAACCGAAGAATTCTCGTTGTACTCTTGCCCGCTTTGGAAAAATCTCCGGACGAGTTATCCAACTTAGGGAAGATTATTGTTTCTTCTTTAAAAGCGATGATGGCTGCAGGTTTGGGAGAAGACGTTGAAGGGGATTATCGAGACGTAATCTTGAGAAAACCAACTAATGCGCCGACTCCTTATATGTGTATCCTTGATGAGTATGGATATTATGCTGTTCAAGGGTTTGCAGTGGTGCCTGCACAAGCGCGTTCTTTGGGATTCTCTGCAATTTTTGCAGGACAAGATTTACCAGCATTCCAAAAGGCATCTAAAGAAGAGGCTGCATCTATCGGTGCAAACACAAACATTAAAATATGTATGAAATTGGAAGACCCAACTGAAACCTGGGATTTCTTCACTAAAACAGCTGGCGAAGCTTATGTAACTAAAGTGGATTCATTTCAAGCCAAAGACTCCAGCATTGCAAATACTTATATGGACAGTAAAAGTTCTTCGTTTGAAAAGCGAGCTCGTGTTGATCTGTTGGATTTAAAAGAGCAAACAGAAGGTGAGGCACATATATTCTTCAAGTCAAAAATTGTCCGTGCTCGAATGTTTTATGCGAATCCTAAACCTGTTAAGCAGTTAAAATTAAATCAATTTTTAAAGGTAGAAGCTCCTCCAGACGATTATTTAATGAGATTACAAAAGCAATTAGTCTCCTTCCAAGCCATCTTAGACAGCGGCGATTTGTCAATTAATAAGACCGTGGAAAATGAGGAAATTACCCTGATTTCCAAGTTGTTACGGGAATCGCCTATCGAAGAGCCCATTGAGAGAGGCGTCTCGGCTTTAATTGCGTTTCATGGTCACAATGAACCAGAACCCGTTGAGGATTTGATTGAGGAAGAGGTCGAGGGTGCATTAACAATATTCAGTGCTTTACGAGAAAATCCAGGTGCTCCTCCAATCTTAGTGAGTGATAAGGCTACATTCTCTGAGCCTTTACTGCCCATTAATGAAACACGCAATCAAATGATGAATATTGAACGCTTGTCTGGTGCGAAAGATAAGTATGCGGGTACGGTTGCGAATGAACTGATTAAAGATTTCCAATTGGCAACGAGCTATCCTCCGGAAGAACGAGATTTTATTGCTCCAGATGAGTTAACTGACATAGTAAGAACTTTATCAGCGAAAATTGCTACCGAACGTGAAAATGCAAATAAAAAAGCTGAAGAATAGTGAGTTAATGTAGCTAAGCTAGGGCACATGGTGATTCATGACTCAAAATTAATCCCGTGGGGTCTTGCCTTATGTTGTTCACTGTAAAGTATTGGACACTACCCTATGTTTTATACCTAAGCCTTTATTTATTAGACCTCGTTGAACTGTTATCGGTTCAGATCCCCATGTGCTTGCGTATCCCTACTGGTTCTGCACGCCATCTCCATTTTTCACACTACAGAAAGGTTTCGAATGAAGTCAATTTTCTTTTCCATTGTTGCAAAAAAATAACTCTGAGCGCCATGTTTTTACTCAAGCAAGTGTAAAAAAATAAATAAATTTTTAAAAAAATAGCTATTTTATCGAATTCATTGTAACGTAATGATTTGTATGTTTTTCTTTGAAGATGGAACACACAAAAGGACTACAGTCAGAATCATTTTAAAATAAATATTTTAAACTATGAGGATAGTGAGTGAGATCGGTGCGTATTAATCTAATTCGGGCTGTGGGTTTAATTGCCTTGTTAATGTTAAATGCCTGCAAGGGTGACTATTGGGCCTTGGAAAAAGAGGAACCCAAATACCCATGTAAAGTTCTTGGTGCCTGTGATGCCACCATTATGAAGCTGGCTAAAAAATTAAATAAGAAGGGAGTAAAAGTAATAACAATAGGCCAGGATTATATGATTAGTATTCCAGCCAGTTATTTATTTGAACCAGAAACACCACGTCTGAAATGGAAGTCCTATCCTTTGTTAAATGAAATAGTTGTGTTCCTAAAACAATTTCGCAAAATTGCTATTAATATAGCCAGTTACAGCAACAAATATGTATCGCCACAAAGAGAGCATGCATTAACTCTAGCCAGATCGAGAGTTATTAGTGATTACCTTTGGTCCCAGGGAGTAGATAGTCGTTTTATCTTTACACAGGGACTAGGTAGTGATAAGCCTATTATTTCATTCACTCAAGGCGGTGATAATTCAGTTAACGCTAGGGTAGAAATTACTTTCAGGCGAGCTGTGGCGTAGGGGAAATAATGAGTCGTGAAACATGGTATTTGATAAAAAAAAGTAAGAATTTCTACGTTAACTCTTACAGACGCGGGTTAATTGCGTTGATTATTTCTCTGATGTTGAATTGCATTTTTTGCGTTTTAATCGCTTATATTCATTTAACAGAGCCTGAACGGGATTATTATGCAACGAGTGGTGTAGCGCCTCCCATTCAATTGCAGCCTCTTTTGGCTCCAAATTATTCATCGAACGCGTTACTTCCTCCTGATCCGCCTGCGGAGAATGAGGATAAACTGATACCACAATAAGCAATAAATAGAGGACATTATGGCTGAAGATTCCTTGACAGTAGTCGCACTAAGAAACAAATTTTATAAAGACAGCCAACGTAAGGTAATGCTTGCGTTGTTAATTGCTCTCATTATCAATATTGTTTTAGCTGCGCTCTTAGTGTACATGATTACACATCCGCCAGCCCCTAAATATTTTGCAACCAGCATTAATGGTCGCATTACACCGCTGTTCCCCTTAAATGAACCGAACCAATCGGATTCTGCTGTATTGCAATGGGCGAATCAGGCTGCTATTGCGGCATTTACTTACAATTTTGTTAACTATCGGGACGAATTACAGGCTTCGTCTGGATTCTTTACTCCTGAAGGTTGGGACCAATTTTTAAGCGCTTTACAACAATCAAACAACCTGGATGCAGTAAAGGCCAAAAAATTGATTGTTTCAGCAGTGGCAACACGAGCCCCCATTATTTTGCAAAAGGGCGTTTTGAATGGATACTTTTCATGGCGAGTACAAATGCCTATATTAGTAACCTATCAGAGTGCCAGTGAGTTTACTCAACAAAATAATGTGGTTACTATGTTAATTACTCGTGTTTCTACTTTAAATTCGCCTAGAGGAATAGGTATATCGCAATTTGTTGTAGGACCTGCCACAGGTGGAGTGTCTTAATGAAAAAGCTGAACTGGTTTTTAAAGTTTTGTTTGTTGTATGGCATTGTCTATTCAGTGCCTGATCCTGCGTACGCGCAGGATCAGTCAACAGATAGTGCTCAGCAAGCCTTACAGCAGTTACGTATATTGCAACAGCGCTTATCACAAAATCAGCCAGCAGCACAAAATCAACCACCAGGACAAATTCCCCCTGCGGCGCCAGCTCAAGCAGGAAACAATCCAACTCCGGCACAAAATCCGCCCGCAGCACAACAAGGGCCAAATATTCCTATTCCTCTTGCCGGGAATATTTATAGTGCACCCCAAAGACCTGAAAATCCTGCTGCAAATGCAGCTAATCCTAATGCGCCGCAGATCGTAAGCCAAAGTGATGAAGAAGTCATTGAGAATAAGGCCTTTAAAGATATGACAAAAAGCCTCTATCCAATGAATACAGAGCAAGTTGTTCATTTAAAACAACTAAGTGAAACCATGGAGTATGCTAAGGCTTCGCCTGTAGGCACACCTCCAAAACCTACGGCGACTTCTCAATTTGTGAATTTGTCTCCGGGATCAACTCCACCTGTTATTCGTTTGGCACAAGGGTTTGTTTCTTCATTGGTTTTTCTTGATTCATCTGGAGCTCCATGGCCTATTGCCGCTTATGATTTGGGAGACCCTAATTCATTTAATATTCAATGGGATAAAACAAGCAACACGATAATGATTCAAGCATTGAAGTTATACAATTATGGTAATTTGGCTGTGCGTCTGAGAGGTCTAAATACCCCCGTAATGCTCACACTGATACCAGGGCAAAAAGCTGTTGATTATCGGGTTGATTTGCGTGTGCAAGGATTGGGGCCTAATGCTAAAGCTATGCCACTAGAAACTGGGATTCCGCCTTCAGCCAGTGAATTACTTCTTCATGTTTTAGATGGTGTGCCCCCTCCTGGAAGTAAGCGACTGGGTATTACTGGAGGAGATGCGCGTGCTTGGTTAGTTAATGACAGAATGTACGTTAGAACAAATCTTACGATATTGTCACCGGGCTGGTTGGCAAGTATGACCAGCGCAGATGGGACGCATGCTTATGAAATGCACAAATCTCCGGTGTTATTGGTTTCCTGGCATGGGAAGGTCATGCAGCTCAAGGTAGAAGGGTTATAAATGGCTGGTAGAAAAGAAAATATTAAATCACTTTTTTCAAACACTCGTACCCGAGTTATTATCATTTTTACACTAGCATTATTAGTGATAGCTGTAGTGATAGGGTATATAAAATTAAGATCAATAGGTACCGGACCTGCGGCGGAAGCGACACTTGGACATGCTCCCGGAGCCATACAGTCTATTCCTGGTGTTCTTAACCCAACAGCTCAATATGCCAAATTGCAGGAAGAGCAAAATATTAACCAAGCACAAAAAGCAGAGCAAACTGGGGGGAGTGCTATTCCCACAATTATCCGAACTCAAGCCCTAGGAGAGGGGGTGGGAGTGATCGGATCTCAAGGTGGGCAAAGTGGTGTAGGATTTGCGACACTTGCACGTGAAAATGAAGAAGGAGCTCAAAAAACTCTTTGGTTGCAAACATTACAAAACGGTGGTTGTTCAAAAACTGTTGTCCAACAAGTTGTAGGTCAAGGAGCTCAGTTAGCTGATCTAAAGGAAGCATGCAGCTGTGCTCAGTTAAGAGATAACGGTTATTCTTTAAAAGAGTTAAGCCCAGTATGTCCCTGTAAAGAATTAAGAGCGGCTGGATATAATGCGCGACAACTTAAAGATGCGGGATATACTGCTTCAAGGTTAAGGGATTGTGGTTTTAATGCATGTGAATTACGTAATGCGGGTTTTACTGCTCAAGAACTTAAAGACGCCGGTTTTTCTGATGACGAATTGAAGGGCGCAGGATATACCCCAGAGGAGATAGCGAGAGCCAGCGGTTTACCGGCAGGAATAACAGCCGCAGATGTATTAAAAGCGGGATGTAATGTCGAAGCATTGACTAAGTTACGTAAAGCTGGAGTTACAGCTTCAGCAATTCGAAGAATTAGCGGATGCTCTGCAGAGCAACTAAAAGCGGCCGGATTTACTGCTAAAGAATTACGTGATGCAGGATTTAGCGCCGCTGATTTAAAACGAGCCGGTTTTACTCCAGAGGAATTAAAAGCGGCAGGATTTAGTGCAAGGGAACTACTAAATGCTGGGTTTACACCCGAGGATCTTGCCAAAGCAGGCTATTCTGCGGCCGATATAAAAGCAGCAGAGGCTGAACTTCCGCCAGGTATTACTCCGGATGATGTAAAAAAGGCCGGCTGTGATGTTGACGCGTTAAAAAGGGAACGAGCAGCGGGAGTTAGCGCAACTCTGATTAAAAAATATGCTGGATGTAGTGCACAAGCATTAAAAGCTGCTGGCTTTACTGATGCAGAACTCGCTAATGCCGGTTTCACTCCAGCGCAAATTAGCGCGGCAACCCCTTTGACAGATGAACAAATCAAAGCTGCGGGCTGTAATCCCGATAATCTGAAAAAACTTTTTGCAGCAGGTGTTTCTGCCAAACGAATTAAAGAATTAAATGGATGTAGCGCTGAAGCATTAAAAAATGCGGGTTATGATGCTAAATCATTACTTGATGCAGGATATACCCCCGCACAGCTTCTTGCTGCAGGATTTACCCCCAAGGATTTGCAAAATGCAGGATTGACTCCAGCAGATGTTATTGCAAGCGGACGGGTCGCTGATTGTAGTGTTGAATCATTGAAGAAAGCGAGAGCTGCAGGGGTTAGTGCTTTGACTATCAAGAGAACACTAGGGTGTTCTGCAAAGGCATTAAAAGATGCTGGTTATACAGCAAAAGAGCTTAAAGACGCGGGGTTTACAGCTGCCGAATTAAAAGCAGCGGGCTTTAGCGCTAAGGATTTAAAAGACGCGGGGTTTACTGCTAAAGAATTAAAAGATGCAGGCTTTAGTGCTAAAGATTTAAAAGATGCAGGCTTTAGTGCTAAAGATTTAAAAGATGCAGGCTTTAGCGCTAAAGATCTAAAAGACGCGGGCTTTAGTGCTAAGGAATTAAAAGATGCGGGCTTTAGTGCTAAAGATCTAAAAGATGCCGGCTTTAGTGCTAAAGACCTAAAAAATGCGGGCTTTAGTGCTAAGGAATTAAAAGATGCGGGCTTTAGTGCTAAAGACCTAAAAGATGCAGGTTTTAATGCTAAAGAATTAAAAGATGCGGGTTTTAGTGCTAAAGATTTGAAGGATGCGGGATTTACGGCAGCAGAAATGAAAGCAGCAGGTTTTAGTGCCAAAGATTTGGCTGATGCCGGGTATAATGCGGCTGATTTAAAGAATGCTGGATTTAGTCCTGCTGAATTACAAAACTTAGCCGTTGCTCCCGAAGGGGCCCAGGTAGCAGGTTTGGGGGCTCCCAATTTGCAACCCGGTGCATTTAATATTGGAGGAGTGCCGACTCTAGGCCAAGGGCCAGCAGGAGCTGCCGTTATGCCAGGCTCTGCTGCCAGTAACCAACAGTTGCAGGCGATTATAAATAGGCAAAATCAGCAGCAAGCAGAACAAAAATATCAGCAAAAAATTCAACAAAAAAGTTCTGATATGTTGGCGGCTGCAAACCAATTAATTGCTGAATGGAAAAATGTGCCAACACAGAACTATACCGCTGGCGATGCCGAAAAAGAACCCGCTGCAGCAGCTGTAGCAGCAGCGTCTGGGGTTGGTCCTGGCGGAGCCACAGTGACTGAAACCACCTCAACATCGGTGACTCAAGTCAATATGATTAAAACAGGAGATGTGCTTTTCGCTGTGATCGATACATCAGTGAATAGTGATGAGCCAGGCCCTATTCTTGCAAGCATTGTTTCAGGAAGACTTAAAGGAGCCAAATTAATTGGCAGCTTTAATTTACCTTCGAACGCAAACAAAATGGTTATTACATTTAATACCATGTCAATTCCAGGTGCACCCAAAACAATTCCAATTTCTGCATACGCAATTGATCCCAATACGGCAAGAACCGCTCTTTCCAGTAAAACCAATCATCATTACTTGTTGAGATACGGTTCATTATTTGCTTCTTCCTTTTTAGAGGGTTTTGGTAATGCATTCCAGTCTGCCAATACAACAGTCACCATTGGTGGAACAGGGGGCGGCAATAACGTAACCGTATCTAATGGTGTCGGCCGTTCTACTCTGGAAAATGCTGTAATTGGTTTAGCAACTGTTGGTAAGACTTGGGGGCAGCAAGCACAAGTATTATTTAATACACCTACAACTGTTGAGGTCTATTCAGGAACCCCAGTAGGAGTTTTATTTACTCAGGATGTGAAATCTTTTTAATTTGATGGCAGGTAAAAATGGCAGAAAATGATCAAAATGATGAGTATAAGTTCGCTGAGTTAGACTCTCTTGAGAATGAACCTCTGGAGACCTCAGAGTTTGATACCAAAAGTTCTACTCCTGCAAGACCAGGAGGAGTGGAGCCTGGAAAGAATATTAAGCGTAATGCTCTAATTACAGTGGGTATTATTGTTTTTATTATGTTGATGTATAAATTTATCGGAGGGATGTTCTCTAAAACTACTCCGACTACCCCTAAGGAGAATTTAAATCCTGCTCCTATGGCGGAAATTACTCCCTCACCACAACCACAACCGCAACCTCAGGTTACCCAAACTGAAATTCCACCACAACCTGTTGAGCCAAAACCAGCGGTTCAACCACAACCTCAGGCTACGCAAGAAAATAATTCAGCGTTACAACAAAAGGTTGCCTCTATTGAAGCAAGTCAGCAAACGGTTCAATCTGAAGTCAGCTCAATGAGTCAGCAGGTTGGGAATGTCAATAATAATGTCAATGCGTTAAATGCTCAAATTACAAAACTGAATCAAATGATTACAGATTTAAATAATCAAGTAGTGAAACAATCCGAAGTAATTAATGTGTTAATAGAGCGAACAAAACCTAAGCCTGTTAAGCGCGTTACTCGTGTTCGTACCTTAACCCCACAAATAATTTACTATATTAATGCAGTAATTCCTGGTCGGGCTTGGCTAATTGGCACAAATGGTTCTACACTTACAGTAAGAGAAGGAACAAAAATCGCAGGATATGGAACTGTAAAACTAATCGATTCGATGCAAGGTCGGGTTTTAACAAGTTCCGGGCGAGTAATTAGGTTTAGTCAAGAAGATAGTTGAGGTTTGTATGGCTGATACATGTACAGGCGGATCGGTAGCGTGCTGGATATCGGGTCAGGTAAATATATTAACTAACATCGCAAATTCGTTGATTCCTGTAGAGCGCTTGATTACAGGAGGTGCATATCTGATTGGATGTGCCTTTTTGTTTAAAGCCATCTATAGTTTAAAGGTGTATGGCGAGGCTCGTACGATGATGTCGAATAATACAAGCATCAAAGAACCAGTGATGTATTTATTAGTTGGTGCGATATTTATTTATTTTCCAACGGCTTTTTCATCAATGATGGTAACGACTTTTGGTTATCAAAATGTTCTTTCTTATGCACCGGTGAGTAGTAATAATCCGACACTTGATACTTTGTTCGGTACTGGAAGTGTCGTTGGAAGACCTTTAACGATTATTATCCAGGTTATTGGTCTAGTCGCTTTCGTGAGAGGATGGGTATTGATTGCACGCTCCGCTTCGCAAGGGCAACCACCAGGCGGGACAGGAAAAGGTTTAATTCATGTGTTTGGAGGAATATTAGCAATCAACATCGTAGGTACACTAGAAATGATCAACAACACTTTATATGGGGCATCGTAACAGACCGAAGGTACGATTTTTTTTGATTTAATTAGTTTTAGTAATTTTAAATTTGAGGAGAAAAAGGTGAAGAGCAAACTCATTAGCAAATCTAATTACAAATATTGGTTAAGCAGTTTCATTTGCTTAAGTTTACTGGCTTTAGTGAGTCAAGATGCAGCAGCTGCAGCCGGGACGGGTATATCCGTAGGGCAGATGGCATCAAACATTACTGGGTCATTTACAAACTTGACCAAATTGATCACTGCAGGTTCTTATCTGGCTGGATTGGGATTTTCAATCGGTGCTATTATGAAATTTAAACAGCACAAAGATAACCCAACCCAAATTCCAATAGGTACTCCAATTGCATTAGTTTTTATCGCTGCGGCCTTATTGTTCCTACCTTCAATATTAGGGGTAACTGGAGCAACAATGTTCGGAGGTAGCGGTGGTACAACTGCTGGACCTACTGGAACAGTATACTAATTAAGTGCCGGCTAATAACTTAGCAGTAGCTTTTATAATAAGGATAAGATTCATTTTTGATCCTCTCCCCGTTAGGGGAAGAGGATCTTTTAATGGGTATTAAAACGGATAATTGCCAATAAAGTTTATTCTATTCAATGTGAGCCGAGGATATGGCAGTTAATCAAGAACAAAACAAATTAAAATTGATGGCTACGCCGGGATCATGGCGTTTGTATTCTGCCAGAAAGGTTGACGAACGATTTAAGGCGTTTGAGCAAAAAGTATTTCAAAGAGATAGATATACTTGTAGATTTTGTGGATTCCAGGCACGTTTATTTCAAGAGGTGGTTAATCTTGATAATAATTATGCGAACAACAAGTTAGAAAATTTGGTGACTTCTTGTTGTTTCTGCGCGCAGTGTTTTTTTGTTGAATCAGTCGGTGTTGGTGGTTACGGTGGGGGTACGTTAATTTATCTTCCCGAACTGACTCAAGCTGAATTAAATAGCATATGCCATGTGTTGTTTTGTGCGATTACAAATGATACGGGTTATAAATCGAGTGCACAGAATATTTATCGAGCATTCAAATTTCGCTCACAAATTGTAGAGGAAAAATTTGGCGAAGGAACGAGTGATCCTGCAATATTTGGTCAGTTAATGATTGATGCAGGTGTAAGTGACGAAGAGAGAAGAGCTCAATTATTTAAAAATATACTTCTATTGCCTTCAAGAGCTAAATTCCGTAAACAAATTGAAAAATGGGCGGCGAGTGCACTAGAAGAAATTTCAAGTTAAATGTGAGGTTAGGGAATGGCGCATTGGTCAGAATCTTTTTTTGAAGGAATAGATACCTTCTTTGCCTGGCTAAGTACATCGCTCAAGCAAACAACAGAATCTTATATCGAATTGGAAACTGCAGATAGTCCAACTGTGTTGGTCAATCATGATGGTTCTTTAATATCAATTTTGAAAGTTGAAGGGGTATCTGCCCTTGTAGGTGCGGCAGAATTTGAAAATTTGATTGCCGGTATCACTAACTCGTTTCAAGGGGCAATGGGGCGTCCAGGACATGCCTTACAGGTTTATTTTAGTCATGATAAACAAAATATAAGGAAATTGATTCAGGACACCTATGAACCGGCCACAGCTACGGCAAAACGACTGGAACTGAATTTAACCGACTTGTTTGAAGAACGAGTCAACTATATGGCTCAGTATTGTGCAGAAGAGCGTGTCTATTTTGTACTGATAACCCGACCATTCAATTTACCCTCGGAGCAATTAAAGGCAGCATCCAAAGCTAAATTTAAGATGATCAAGGATACGAAGGCTCCTCCTTTTAAAAACAGCCAGACTATCTATGCTGCCATTCCTGAATTACGTGATACTCATGATGCGTATGTTCGTGCCGTAATGAATGATTTCGATTCGCTTCATATTTTCGCTAAATTACTCGAAGTTCATGATGCAATACATGCGATTCGTATGACTTCTGATCCAGATTATACTGCTGATGATTGGCGGGCAAGTTTACCTGGAGATAAGGTCACAGTCCGGGAAGTGAATTCTTTCGAAGGCGATCCTTCCGATTTATTATGGCCTTCATTAGCAAAACAAGTATTTCCTCGTGATGCGGAAGTATTAGATTTGCGTACAGTTAGGGTCGGGGACAAGATTTACTCTTCAACCTACATTGATTTATTCCCTAAAGACATTAGACCCTTTATTCAGTTATTTACACGGATATTGCCAGCACATATTCCTTGGAGAATTTCCTTTTTGATCGAAAGTGAGGGGCTCGCCACGATTAAACTTAAAGGTCTATTGGCTGCGATTTTAACATTTAGTTCAGCACAAAATCGTTTGATCAGTGATTCGGTCAATTTATTGAAATACATACAACTCAATACCGATGAGTCGATTGTCCGTTTGCGGGTTGTAGCAACGACTTGGGCACCTGAAGACCGATTGGCATTATTGCGGCAACGTAGTTCTGAGTTAGTCAAAGCAATTGAGGGCTGGGGCTCAACCGACGTTTCAGAGATTTGTGGTGATCCATTTGGTGGTTTTGTTTCCGGTATGTTAGCTGCTACGCTGAACAGTACCGCAGTGCCGACAGTTGCCCCACTAAGTTCGGTGGTTTCTATACTGCCTATTACCCGTCCGGCATCACCTTGGCTAAAAGGCGCATTACTGTTTAGAACGCCCGATGGTAAGCCTTGGCCCTTCCAGCCAGGCTCTACAGAGCAAACTACGTGGATTGATCTCGTTTATGCGCGACCAGGTTCGGGTAAATCCGTTTTATCGAATGCGATTAACCTTGCTTTATGTCTCTCTGGTGGTTTGTTACGTTTACCCCGTATTGCAATTATTGATATCGGACCTTCAAGTAGCGGATTGATCTCTTTGCTGAAAGAAGCACTTCCGGCATCAAAACGTCATCTCGTTGCTTATCATCGTTTAAGAATGACTCCCGAGTACTCAATTAATCCCTTTGATACCCAATTGGGATGTCGTTATCCGACTGCATTAGAGCGCGCCTTTTTAGTTAACTTTATTACTTTGTTAACGACTCCTCTTGGAGCAGAAAAACCCTACGATGGAATGCCAGATCTTGCAGGTATGGTGGTTGATGAACTGTATAAAAGTTTGGCTGATGAATTTAATCCTGCGCCCTATTCCCCTGGAGTAGAGGAATTCATTGACAGCATTTTGGAAGAAATTGGGTTTGTTCGTGATTCAAAATCAACCTGGTGGGAAGTGACCGATTCACTTTATTCCGCAGGCTTTGTGCATGAAGCGATGTTGGCTCAACGTTATGCAATGCCTTTATTGGCTGATGCTGCATCGATTTGTCGTACTCCGTCTATTGAAGATCTCTATGAACGAATTACAGCACCAACTGGAGAATCATTAATTAACGCTTTTTCACGCATGATTTCTGCAGCAGTTCGCGAATACCCGATTTTATCACGCGTGACCAGTTTTGATATTGGTGATGCGCGAGTTGTATCACTCGACCTTGATGAGGTAGCCAAAAGCGGAGGGGATGCCGCAGACAGACAGACTGCAGTCATGTATATGTTGGCACGTTATGTATTGGCAAGACACTATTATCTAACTGAAGAAAGCCTCAATAATATTCCAGAGCAATACAAGGAATATCATAAAGAAAGAGTGCAAGAAATTAGAGAAGATCATAAACGTATCGTATATGATGAGTTTCACCGCACCTCAAAATCTACAGCGGTCCGTGAGCAAGTGATTATTGATATGCGCGAAGGGCGTAAATGGAAAGTACAAATTGCCTTGTTGTCACAGTCAGTTGATGACTTTGATCCGGTAATGATCGATTTTGCTACCGCGATTTACATTATGGATGCAGGGCCCTCGCAGGCAATAGAAAAAACCACTGCCATATTTGGGCTATCTGATACCGCGAAAGCAGCTTTGCGTACCCGAGTACATGGTCCACGGCAAGGTGGAGGAACTTTTCTGGCGCAGTATGCTACTAAGAGTGGGGTGAACGTACAGTTGCTTACCTTGACTTTAGGTCCAGTTGAATTATGGGCTTTTAGTACTACAGCTGAGGATGCTACAGTGAGAAACCACTTGTATCGCCATCTAGGCCCAGCAGAAGCAAGACGTCTTTTGGCAGCATTATTTCCCAATGGTTCAGTGGCCAAAGAATTAGAAACTCGATTGAATAATATGAAAGAAAAAGTGGGTTTGATTGAGGATGAATTGAAAGAAAGTATTGTGGAACAACTAATTAACGAAATTCTCGATGCTTATTCAAAAAACCCTGATGTTAAAAGCTTACCCGCTAAATTAACGTAAAGTCATTAAATGGATGTTATCCGTAACAGAGTAAAGCATTTCATACGGGCTCCATTCTAATTACCTAACTCGAAATAAGAAAATAATCCTATTTTCTTATTTCGAGCTTATCTTAATACTCCCTTAAGAGTACATCAATATAATCGCCATTGTTCTTGATCATGAATGAGTTTCGGTGCATTCCAATTCATGCTGAAAAGACAAGGGCCTGTTTTATTTGCTAATCCCACGGCAAATATCAGCGTAAGCAGACCCCTAATTTAAGGAAATATTTTTAATAAGAATGAGGTCTTTATGAGAAATGCAATTGCCATTTTATGTTCATTATTTATAAGCATCAATTCCAGTTTCGCCCTTTCAAATACGGAAATCCCTGATGAGATGTACATCAAAGAACACTGGATCAGTTTAACCACCAGTTATGATATAGAAACCAAAACTCGAAAATTAGGAACTTTATATAGAAAATTTTTCAGCCTGTTGCTGACCTATGAATTTTTTGATCCCTTTGATAATAAATTGGCATATGCTCGTTCAAAATTCTTTTCTCTAACTGCTCATTTTGATGTTTATGATAATTTTGAAAATTTCATAGGGGCGGCAGATGAAAAACTATTCGCCTTTTTCCCAACCTTCGATATCTATGGTCAAGATGGCTACACGAAATTGGCAAAGGCAAGTATGAATTTCTGGGGAACAACTTTTACCATTTATGATCCAGTCACTGATAAAGAAATGGCAACTTTATATCGGCCCTTTTTTAGACTAAAAAACGATTGGACTTTTAATATTACAAATAAAGCGTTATTCAAGCAAAAAGACATTGATTCTCGCGTGCTGATGACGGTTATTGCCTTCCAAGGAGATAGGGAGTATTGGGAAAATAATAATCAAAATAACTTTAAAGCGATTGCGAAAAAATCCGCTCCATCGAATGACGTGACAGCACAACAAGTGAATGAGCTTTTAGAAAAAATTACTGCGATGAGCAAACAAGAGGGGTTAGAGAATATCAAAAATCCCGATCCTAAAATGATGGATGGGGTTGCTAAGGAATTGGAAAATAATTATCAACAATTGCATGCTCATGATGAAACGGCACAAACTAATCAAGAAAGGCTTAATGCATTTGTTGAATATTGTTTGAATCTGGTTCAGGAAAATACTCTTGCCTCTGAGAAGAAAAAAGCGATTCTTTTCTTGCTTAAGACTCGTTTGGAAAGCTCGATTAATTTAATTTAAAGCTTAGAATAACGAAGTGCCGCGATGTTTTCGCGGCACCCCGAAGTATCAGACGGCATCTTGCGCACCAGCGGCAGGGCGTAGGGTACAGATAAAAAGCGAATTCAGACTGGATAAGACAATTCTCGCTTGACTGCTATGGCCAGGGACCAATCTGAGTTAATAAGGTATAAAGAAATAGATAACCCTGATTTTGTATTAAACAGGCTTATGTACCTGTCCTAGGACCAAGAATAGCACGGCTTAACTCATTGGTTGAGTGATTGATTGTTGTTCATTTGAGGCAAAAATAGTATAATCCGCATCAATTAAATCACTGTAATCTATGAGACATGGCAGAATCAAAAATAGAAAGCGCACCACTTAATACCCATTCTAAAACTGCTGCTGCACAGATTAATAACAATAATGCCACTTTCCCCCTATCCAATACAATTAAAAGACAGCTTTGGGATTTCTATAATTTAATTACTGATATGATGTGTCGCACTCCTTATTTTAATAAGCTTCCCGAGGAGCTTGTGACGGAAATTATCACTCGTCTCAAGAAGGATGGAGCTAAAGACGAAAAAGCGATAAGCGCCTTGGTCGCGACGCATAAAAGGATGCATACCTTATTTCAACCCACACGACTTGGCGATTTAACCACGCAGTTGCTGTGGAATACGGTAACTGGGCAACAAGATAAAGCAGAAAAGCTAGTCGAAATGCATCCTGAGTTGCAGCTTAAGCCCGGAACAATAACAGACTATTCGGGTAGAACCTTTAAAAACATTACGGCGTATGAGTACGCCTATTGGGCAAAGGACACCCATATGTGTCGAATGCTGGAACGACATATGGATAGAGAGACCAAATTGGCAATGCTCAAACGTTGTGAAGCAATAGAAGAAAATGGATTGGCCTATGAACAACATGGAGTCGAGGTTAAAGGCTCAAAGCATTATGACATGACGCCACTTCTAAATGCATTAAAAAATTTCAGGGATTATCTTAAAAAGGAGTTTGATTTTAATACGTTAACAACAAATGAACTTCAAGTCATTCGTGCACAATGTGATGTACCAGTCCATGTGGCGAATGAATATTGCCGTAAAGATCGTTCATTTTAACCTACTCCTACATTTAAAGATGAGACATTGCCACGAATATTAGATGTTCGTACTTTTAGAAGAGGTACATCAAATTATTGGTTTCCATTGATTGATGAAAACTCAAATAGGTTTTTTTTGATAAGAATGAGCGAGAACGAATGCTTCGCTCCTAATTGGATTTATCCTTCACGCGTAGCAGATTGCATAGACCTTGATTTGGAAGCCTTAGAGTATCTTGATAAAGTAAGAACAGAAGAACTTACAGAGCTGCAGCAAAAACTTAGGTGGGCTGAACCTACAGGGCATAAAAAATGTTCCTGTTTTTAAAAGTCGCGATTTGTTGTATGACTAAGAGAGCTATTTTAGCAACTGTCTTGAATTTTTATTTTGAAGACAGTTGCTGCATCAAATTTTATAAATAGAATCCAGCTTCAACTTTTTGCAGGCCACTTTTATAATTTTGGCCTTATAGCATTGTTGCTTAAATCAAGCCGGTCTCAGGGGTAAAGTAATGATTACTTTTAATCCCCCCTGCAAATTATTAGTCAATGTGATATCACCTTGATGCATTTGAATAATTTCTCTAGCGATGGTTAATCCAAGCCCCGTGCCACCTGTACTGCGTGAACGAGAATTTTCTCCTCGGTAAAAAGGTAAAAAAACATGTTCCAGATCGGCCTCCGGTAATCCCGGGCCTTGATCGGTAATTGTAATTTCTAGCTTATTTTGCAAACAATTAAGGTGAATGACTGCTTTATAGCCATAATGGACTGCATTATTAATCAAATTATTAAAGGCCCGTTTGAGTAAATTGACTGTACCATAATAAACCAGTTTTGAGCATTCACTGATAAAACGAACATCATAGTTCATTTCGACTGCATCATCCTTCAATGATGAAAGCAAAGCGACTAAATCGAAGAGCTGCGGTTTTTCTTCAACATTCACATCCCGGAAGTAATCCAAGGTCTCACGGATCATCAGTTCCATTTCGTTGATGTCGGCCATTATTTTATTGTAATTGGGATCATCTACTAAATATTCGGCACGTAATTTTAAACGAGTTAAAGGGGTGCGTAAGTCGTGTGAAATTGCTGTGACCACTCGGGTTCGATTGGCTAAAAGCTTATTTACTTTTTCTTGCAGATCATTAATTTTTTTTAAAAATAGCTTTTTGATCCTGATTCCCAGTGAGCGGGATGGGTAACCAATTTTCTTGATGTTCACTGTAATGAAGGCTCTGAATTAAGGTGTGTATGGGTTGATTCAGCATTCTGACTGCCCAATAATTAATAAAAAGCAACGCGCCAATTAAGATAAGAAACAGGCTAACAATGGAGTTTGCTTGTCTTGGAAAGAAGGAAATGACTTTGATATTCAACCAATTATTTTCTTTTATAAAAACTGAAAATTCCAATTTTTTATTCTGTTTTATTAGATTAAAGAGCACGGGAGCTTTTAAAGTAAGCAGTGCGTTTTTATCGTATACAGGCTGGGGTGATAGGGTTATTTCCGCCCAGGAAATACTTTGATTCCTCAGGATTAGAGGCCATATGGATTGAGGGTTTTTTTGTAACAAGGTCACTAGATGGGTCAATGAGCGTGCGGCTTTAGGTGGAAGTGGTGAGCGAATGTTCTCATAATAATATTTCCCTAATTGCATGAGTGAAAAAATGATTAATAAATTACCAAGTACTAATCCAACTAAGGTCTTTTTGGCGGTTTTGGTTAATTGACTCATACTAAGTCAACCTTGGTTTTGAACTGATAGCCACCGCCGCGAATCGTCAACAATAATCGTGGATTACGTGGGTCCAGCTCTATTTTTTTACGTAAACGACCAATAAGGACGTCAATGGTTCTGTCTTGTGAGTCGCAATCTTTGTCATATAATAAATCCATTAATTGGTCACGGCTCAAAATGCGTCCAGGGTGCTCTAAAAAAACAACTAACAATTCATATTCTCGTTGACTTAGAGGGATAGCAACCGATTCTTTATCAATTAAAGAATGGGTGTTGCGATCGAGAATCCAACCATCAAAATGAATTTGCTGTAAAGGAGCGAGATTTTTACGATCATGCTCTAACTCGCCTTGAGTGCGTCTTAGTTGTGCCTTGATGCGTGCGAGCAATTCACGAGAACTAAAAGGTTTGGAAATATAATCATCTGCCCCCAGCTCTAATCCTGCCACGCGATCAGCAATACTGTTCGCTGCGCTCAACATAATAATAGGCATGCTGTGGGATTGACGAATTGTTTGACATAAATTGAGACCATCTATCCCTGGGAGCATGATATCTAAAATAATTAAATCAAAATTATTTTCTCTTAATAATTGTTTGATGTTCAAGCCATTCAAGGTCCAAGTGGTTCGAAAACCGTTTTTGATTAAATAGTCATTAATCAAGTGCGTAATTTCTTGGTCATCATCAATAATCAATATGTGACTTTTTCTTGTATTCATGAATCACCTGATAAGAGTAATGTGGCTGGCGTCCAACCGTGTCATCCCTCGCTGTGCTCGGTGGGACGTCAGTGGATATGCTTCCTGCATTATATCAATAAACTGTCCTATGTTGAGCATTGTAACAGTGTTGTTACAATAAACAGTTCGTTTGTCATATTCCTATTACATTGCCTCATTACACTTACCAATGTAACTTCATAGGAGAAATAAAATGAATATCAAACGATTTTTATTAATTAATAGCTTGGCTTTGGGTGTTTTAGGTACTTCTATTGCAACAGCCCAAGCTACAGCAACCGCTACAGTAGCCTCTATCAATCAACCAGGACAGTATCGACAGCATGTGGGCAAGTTACTCACTCCAGAACAGCGTTCTGAACTGGCAAAAATCAGGAAAAACCTCCGTGCGCAAATGGCTCCTTTAATTAAAGAAAAGCGTGCGCTCAGTCTGCAAATAAGAGGTAAGTTAGCCACTCCTAATGTAAAATGGAGTGATGTATCCCGTTTGGTGGAAAAAAGAAATGCGGTGAACGCGAAGATTAATACTTTGTGGACCCAAACCCAGTTCCAAACTTATCAAAAATTGGGTGTTTTATTGCCTGTGCACCACAGTCACCATTGTCGTGTTCAAAATAAAAATCTTGCAAAAAAATCATAAAATAATGCCTTATGAACGGTTTCGCACTTTTTGCGAAACCGTTTATTTTTTCAATTCAATAACGACAACCCGGATTGGATGTTGGCCCATGTTTTCATCGGTGTGGAGTTCACCGGGAACATCTTTTTTAAGATAATATGCTTTATCTTTTTCTAATTTTAAAAAATGTTCTTTTCCGTTATTGTTGACCACTTTGAGTAAGCCACTGTCCAGAGCAACAACAACTCTGTCTTGTTCATGTCGATGCATTGTTAAACTGTGTTCTTTATTAGGATAAATTACTGTTGTCCAGACCGATACTCTTTCATTTGATAGTTGGGGAATACGAACGGTTTTTTGGGCATCTGCATAAGAATTGATTGATGATAAAAATAGAATAGTACCTAAGATTGAAGTAATGCTTTTCCTCATAGTTTTCTCCGTAAATTTTTGGGAGAACTATAATACATCGGAGAAGATGAATACAGGCAAAGTAAAATAAAAAATTTGCTCTTTCTTTTTAGCACCTCTATTGTTCAAAAAAAGTTAGGCACATTTCGCAACAACAATCTGCTGAATCAATTCAGTGAATAAAACATAGTTCTGAGTTTTATGAGACGTAGTCCGCCAGGCCACACCAATTTCTCGATAAGCATGATCTGTTTTTAAAGGAACTGAGACTAAATCAGTACCTGTAAGAATACCGCTGTTAATTGCAAGATTAGGTAAGAAGGTAATACCAGGCTGATGACTGACCATTTGAATCAAAGTATGTAAACTGGTTGCAAAAAAGTGATTGATTTTTTTGCTTTCTTTTAATTGACAGGCCTGTAATGCATGCCCCGTCAAGCAGTGTTCTTTTTCAAGCAGAAAAATACTGCTTTCAGGCAATTGACTGATTTCTTTGTCATAACCTTGATGTAACCACGTCTTAGGTAGGACCAGTTTAAAATAATCTTTGCATAATATTTGTGTGTGAAAATCTTGGGTTGGATAAGGAAGCGCCAAAATAACCAAATCAAGTTTACCTTCTCCCAAATAACGCAATACATTGTCTGTGGTGTCCTCTCGAATAAATAAAGCAAGATTCGGATAAGTCTTCTGACAGAGAGTTTGTAATTCACTGATTATAAAAGGTGCAATAGTAGGGATCACGCCCAGATAAAACTTCCCTTGCATTACTTTTCCTTGATTTCTTGCGTAATCCACTAAGTCGTTGCTCTGTTCAATAATTAATCGGCTACGTCGAACAATTTCTTCTCCTAAGGGAGTAAATAAAAATGTTTTATGATCTCGTTCAAGGAGTTGAGCCCCTAGTGTTTCTTCAAGGTTTGTAATAGCTGCACTTAAGGTTGATTGACTAATAAAACATGCCGCAGCAGCACGCCCGAAATGTTGATGATCGTAGAGTGTAATCAAATAATGCAGCTGCTTCATGCTTACTAATCTGCTCATCGTTTTTTCCGATTAAAGTTATCTGTTTTATTCATTTTAAATAATTATACACCATAACTATAATTTAATTGAAAAAAACGAACTGAGGAGAATTTTATGTTAACTGTTGGTCAAAAAATTCCGGAATTTTCTGTTGTTGCAGTAAAACCAGGTTTTAATCATCATGAAGAGCATGGTGAGAGCGCTTTTGAAGTAGTTACTGAAAAAAGTTTTCCTGGAAAATGGAAAGTACTTTTTTTCTATCCTAAAGATTTTACGTTTGTATGCCCAACAGAAATTGTTGAATTTGCAAAATTAAATGGTGAATTTAACGATAGGGACGCAGTGGTATTGGGTGGAAGTACTGATAATGAATTTGTCAAACTAGCATGGCGAAGAGAACACAAAGACTTAGATAAGTTAAATCAATACAGTTTTGCAGATGTTCGCGGGAAGTTAACTGATGGATTTGGCATTAGAGAAGAGGAAAGTGGTTGTGCGCTAAGGGCAACTTTTGTTATTGACCCAAACAATGTAATTCAACATGTCAGTGTCAATTCTTTAAATGTGGGTCGTAATCCTCAAGAAATATTACGTATTTTGGATGCCTTGCAAACTGACGAATTATGTCCATGTAATCGTCCTATTGGTGGCGAAACGTTATAGTTAGAGCAAAATACAGAAGCTCCTGTATTTATGGGGCTTCTGAAAAGGAGAATCCTATGTCTATAGAACAATTGAAACAAGCGATACCTGATTTTGCTAAGGATATTCGCCTTAATGTCAGTAGCTTATTTGGTAATATTCCACAATCAGGGTTAACAGAAACACAATTTTACGGGGCTGCTTTGGCTGTAGCGTACACCTTGAAAAATAAGCTCATTATTGATGCGATTAAAACAGAAGGCGGGCTCTACCTTTCTGCTGAATTGGATGATGCTGTAAAAACAGCGGCTGCTTTGATGGCAATGAATAATGTGTATTATCGGGCAATTCATTTGTCAGAAAATAAAGAACTTGCGTCAATGCCGGCAAATTTACGCATGAATGGTATGTTAAATCCTGGAGTACCTAAGGTCGACTTTGAGTTATTCGCGTTGGCGGTGTCTGCAATTAATGGTTGTGGTATGTGCATCCATTCCCATGTAAGGCAATTGCTGGAACATGAAGTCAATAAAGTCGCGGTGCAATCAGTGCTTAGAATAGCAGCAATTTTAAATGCATTGTCTTTTGTTCTATCACAGAATGAACCGTAAAAGCAGTAGATAGTCTGGGGCACGACTTGCCCCGGCAGGCTATTCAATGCTTCATTTCAAAATCACTCGTAGGTGGCGTTTTAGGCTATGTTCGCTCATTTACAATTTTCAAATCAGAAAACATATACTCCTCGCAACTTCTTTCTGCTTTAAGCGGAGCATGCCATGCATTTAAGCATCTTGCCAGCCTTCAGGCTCCAAAGGGATAAGCAGCCATAACAAGATGTAGGCTATAAATGCTGCGCCTCCAAGGAGGAAAAAGACAACAAAAATGATTCTGACCCATACCGGATCTACGCCAAAATAAACGCCTAAACCACCACATATTCCTGCGATTTTTCGATCTTTACGGGAACGCCATAATTTTTTATAAGGTTTATTCATAATTTACCTGTTTAATTTAAAGCGTATTGCTGCTTCTAAGCAACAGATTACGCGCGTGTTAACCATTTTTTCCCTTCCACAAGACGGGCAACCATCATACTGCTTACACTGTTGCATGTCACATTAAGCATAGTCGCCAATGGATCAATGATAATACTAATTGCGGCTATGATTATTAGGACTGAAGGAGGAAATCCATAGGCGCTGAGTATGAGTAATTCACCCAGCATTCCTCCACTTGGGATTGCCCCCATTACGGTACCAACGAGTAAAGAAATTCCTAAAGCAGTAAGCAGTACACCGGGGCTGGAAAAATTTAAGTGAAAGATTCCAAATAAAAAAGCAATCTTGAACATGCCACCTATTACAGAACCATCTTTATGAATGATGGTACCTAAAGGAATTACTGTTTCATAAATTTCAGGAGCGACTTGCATTTTTTTTGCTGCCATTAAATTGGCGGGAATACTGGCAGCACTGCTGGCATGTGGCCAGCGAGGTAACTACAGGGAGAAAAATACTGCTCCAAAATCGTTTTATACCTTCGGTTTTCCCAGCCAAATAGGCAAATAGCCGTGTAAGACCATAATAAAATAAATGACGCCAAAAGTATAATAAAGAACCCCGACTCGCAGATAGTTAGCCATTAATTGAGGGCCTAGATCATGAACTAAAACAGCGAAGTAGGCAAAAAAACCAATGGGGGCATAATACATAATCAAAGAAAAAACACGCATGAAAATTTCTTCTCCGGCCTGTAAAAAATCAATGAAAAATTTTTCCTTTTTCATTGGCTTTTGATGCGGATACTCCAACTAGAATTGAAAAGAGAATGAGTGCCAGAATATGTTTGATGGCGACAGCAGCTTGCTAAATTCAGGGACCGTAAAGATTTCCGCAATTTGATTAAAAATATTCATAGCTGAAGTTTTTTCTGGAGCATTAAGCGGTAAAATAACACCCTGGGCTGGAGGGAAAAGGCTGACTACGAAGAGTGAGTACACTGCTGCGACGTATACCAGTAAATAGAAAAAACAAGGGTCATATAAAAAGCGATTTTACCCCAGTTTACCCATAGAACCAACCCGAGCAATTGCCGAGGTGATACTAAAAAAAATCAAAGGCACAATTGCGGTAAAAATCAGGTTGAGAAAAATCTCACCAAAGGGCTTAAGTATGGGGTTATTGATCCCCAAAAGGAGCCCGTCAGACCACCTAGCAGAATGGCTGCAATTAAAGTAATTGGAAAAAAAATAGGATCCAAAAGGCTTTCTTGGTAGTCATTGGCTCTTGTCCTTAAAAAATTTTAGAAACTGTGGCCTATTGTATCTCTTTGATTAGGTGATGCGCTATATCTATGTATTGCTGTGCCTTGATAATTCGCTAGACTTGGGCAAAATGAGGGGACTCTAATTTATATTTTAATTCAGATACTTATATTTATTTCTGGGTATAAAATACAATAATTGAACCAATAGTTTCCACCATGTATAATCGAGATCATTTCTAAGGTAATCCACTGATAAGGATCATTATGCCCTCAGTTAATCCTGTTGTTTATAATCAAAAGAATCTCCTATCTTGGCAAGCAGAATTAGCTGCTATTGAGCTGCAAATAACAGAGTATTTGCAATTCATTGAGGACCAGAGGCTACGCCTCGGGTCACTACAAAATGAGTTGGTTTCTCAAAATTCACTAGGCTATCAGCTTGATGTGAATATGGCTTCTTTCCAAGATATGATGGATTCAAGACCTCGTCATTATCGAAACTATACCGTAGAAACTTTTCCGTCGGAACGGAGGTCAAATCGTTTGCAAGAGCAACGGGAAGCGCTCAAAAAACGCATGAAACCTTATGAAGAAGCAATTAATAAAACTCAGGCGAGTATGGCTCAATTGCTTTCTCGCCAACAGTGGTTACAAGAGCATATTCCCGCTGCCCAGCTATTTTTACAGACGTTGCACGAAAGACCTTTAGAGTCTGTGCAGTCTTTGATAAATGAAATTTGGAAAACATTCACTCATTACGAAAATACTCATCTAATCAATCTTGCTCCACAAGTACGGATTAGCTTGTTTGCTGCTCGATATGGTCTAAATACATTGACCTCCTATGTTGAGGGATATGACCCTGCTTACACAAACTCACTCCATCGGACTAATTATCTGCGCTTGTGTGGTTTCTTATGGGATATGTACTCCAAGGTAAAACAAGAAAAGAAAGATCCTGAGTTTGAAAAGCTTTTAGGACATCTTGTTGAAAGTACCCATATGGTTCAGCAGGGTGATTTACCCGACCATATGCAAACGGGGTATAGCGCGCAAGCTTGGTTTGAAAGCAATAAACAAAATATGCCAGGTTTATTTGCAATCAAAGAACAGGATTTACCCAATCTAGAAGAGCAAATTTTTAAAAATGAATTGATTTTTATTACACAAAATAGAATCACTCAGCTGACACCACTGCAAAAGCACATCCTCAGTACAGTCAATTTAATCGACGCCGAAGTTAAAATGAAAAAGCAAAGAAAAGAAAAAATTGACTATCACTTTTATGGACGAGTGGTGTCTCTTTTAAACTCGGCTTTCGTAAATCCTGCGGATCAGCACGCTGCGAAATGTTTAGGAGAAATTGCTGAATATGCATCAGGAAGCAACTCGGTTGGAAAAAAAGTTTTAGGCGGCCTTCTGATTGCGGCTGGTTGCTTGCTGATTTGTGCCAGTGTTGCTGGTTTTTTTACTACTTTTGGCTCGAGTTCCCTACTAAGTGCGTGGGGTATTGCATTGGGACTTGGTTTGCTTGAAACAGAGCTTGTTTTCGGGGTTGCATCTTCTTTAGCGGCTGTTACGGGTATTGGCTTAACCTTTTTTGCCGGACCGAAAGCAATTGAATCGGGAGCACGTAAGGGCTTCACTCAGGAACTAAAGGATATTAAAGAAGAGTTGGAACACTACAATGCCCCGCCGTCCTATAGTGCTGTGGTATATTAATTAATTGGATCCAGCCTTTATTGCATCATGAGTCCTTAACCTATGATCTAGTAGAATGTAACAGGGGGAGCGTTAAACTGCTCCCCCTTTTTTCTCTTTATTTTCTTAGGGGAATGAAGCTTAAATATTATCTTTAAAGACTAAGACTCATTGCCCCGTGTCCCTTAAAAATTTTTAGGAGCTGTGGTTATTGTATCTCTTAGTCTAGTTGGCGTGCTGGATTGGGAATGTGTTGAAAATAAAATATAATAATTGAATAAAAAGATTGCAATATGTATAATATGCCGCATTCTGTAACAGACTTTGCAGGACCGTGATGACTTCAGTTAATCCAGTTGTTTACAGTCAAATTAACCTCCAAGCTTGGCAAAAAGAATTACCTTCCATTGAGCTGCAAATATCAGAAACTGTACAACTCATTGAGAAGCAAAGACATCTACTTAAACCATACCAAGAAGAATTAAGGGCGCTAAATGCACGTATTTCTTGGAAAAGTACCAGATTATGCAGAGTAAGGGGCCTATCCTTAACTTTATGTATCAGACAGATCATGATAGTCCTGAAACACTTCGTTTTCGTTCAGAGTTAGAACTTTTGCAAAGTGAAAGTGATGTGCTCGAAGGACAAATGAAACCCTATGAGGAGGAAATGAGTAAGGCTCAACTTGCCCTGCGAGATTTATCTTCTCGACAAGCATGGCTAAAAGAACATATTCCTGCTGCCCAATTATTTTAAAAATGTTACAAGAAAATCCTCAGGCGTCGGTACAGGCCTTAGTCGATAAAATTTGGCAGGCATTCATTGATTACGAAGACACTCATATGACAGGTCTTTCACCACAAGTTCGAATTAGCTTAATTGCGGCTCGGTATGGGCTGAATATATTAGTCTCCGAAATCGAGGGATTTGATGATCATTATACAAAAGTAATCCAACGCAATAACTATCTTCGCTTGTGTGGTTTCCTATGGGATATGGTATTTCAAGATAAAACAAGAAGACAAAGATCTGCGTTTGAAAAAATCTTAGCATCTCTTATTGGAAAGTACGCATGTTACTCTGCATGACGATTTACCTTACCCAATTTCAACTTGTTCAAGCGCGGAGTCCTGGTTTGCAGTCAATAAACATGAGAAGCCTGAGTATTTTGCGATTCAAGAAAGGATTTACCCCATGTAGAAGAAGAAATTTTTAATAATGGACTTTTTTTTATTAGGAAGAATCCACCTGCTCGGCCTACATCAATCCAAAAGCATATCATTAGGGCGGTCAATTTAATTGAAGCAGAAGTTAAAATAAAAAAACAAAAAAAAAGAGGAAATTGATTATCATTTTTATGCGCGGGTTATTTTGATTTTGAATGATGTTTTCGATGGACGTGCAGATCACAAAACTGTAAATCGATTAGGAGCAATTGCTGAATATGCCTCAAGAAATAATTCTGTTGGTAAACACGTATTAGGAAGTCTTCTAGTAGTCTTCGGGGCATTGCTTATTGGTGCCAGTATTGCTGGTTTCATCACAACTTTTGGTTCAAGCTCCATCTTAAGTGCCTGGGGTTTTTCGTTAGGACTGAGTTTATTGGAAACAGAGTTTGTTTTAGGACTAGCTTCTTCTTTAACGGCCATTACTGGCATTGGACTTACATTTTTGCAGGTCCTGACGCAATTAAATCAGGAACAGATTTTTCTCAGGAACTTATTAAGATTAACCAAGGGATTGAGCAGGGCGATGAGCCATCATCAAATTGTGGTGCTGTATTCAATTAACATCCATTTTCTTCATTGCATCACGTGTCATACCTTATACTCTAATAGATAATGGCAGGAGTTTTTGATTTGAAAAGAACTCCTTTCCTCTTTTACTTTCAAGGATGAAATGAAGATGAGGCACAAATATTTCTTTAAAGAGAAGGTATCTCCCGAGTCGCAATAAGGAAAAAAATCAAGAATGTTTGATTCAAATTCCCTCAGCCAAAGATATACAGCAAATGCATGGGATGCCGGCTGGCGCTGATGAAGACCAATTCGAGCGTCTAAAGCACATGACCCAGGTGATCGCGACAACACAATCTAAAGATCCTTCCTTACCTGTTGTTACTACCGATCGTGTGGAGTTACCCGAGCACTGGAATCAATTATTTGCTGCTATGAAAAAGGAGATGAGAACGTTGCTTTAACACTTTTTGCTGAATTTCCTGAAGAAGACCAGATTCTCCAAGCGTTATTGGCGGTGCATACATCAGAATATCTGCAGCAAATTATTCGTGATTGCATTCAAGCACAGGCCAAAGGATGGAAGCAATTAAACTCGGATATTCTTATTACTCCAGGTACGTTTGAAGTGCTGATCAAAGATATTTCGATGACTTTATTCCATTCTAAAAAAGTGCATTTTTCGTTTGGATTACCTACTCACCATGCGTTCGCTGATGAAGGTAGTGGTTTTTGTATTTTAAATAAATCAGCAGTATTACTGAAGCACATGCAGCGAAACACGAAACCGCTCAAACATATATTGTTGGGACTGATGTAAATCGAGACAATGGTTTATGTGATATTTTAATGAATTCTGCTGCAGATATGGATATATGTCATATTGATGTTTTTGATTCAAGAGTTTATCCCTACCAAGATGAAGATTATATAACCGAACTATTTAACAAGTGTGGAAAAGATGAAGGACAGAACATTCAATCATGGCAACGAGGAGGCTTAGACTATTTTGTCGTTAATTTAAGTCGTACAACGCGTAAACCAGGTTTAGTACATCCTGCTTTGGTGTTTGCAATCGAGAAAATGGAAGAGCAAATCGAACAAGCCAAAATAAATCATCAGAAAGTGGCTCTATTTTTACCCACGGGTTGGGATTCCCATGAAGAAGAAACCGCTTATTGCGGGAAATATGTTGATGGGTATTTAATGGCGCTACTGAGGCACGGAAAACTCGCCTTAATACAACCGACTTAACCTATTTTTATGAGAGTATTTTAAGCTATATCGAGAAAAAAAGACCATATCGAAAAAGTTTATTGGGGATTAGAAGGAGGATATGATCGCAAAATGTATGAACAACAAATTGAATGTTGATGTCCATTGTTTTGAACGATCTAGTCCATCAGGATACCCATCAAATGGGTAAGACTTCATCCCCCTGAACGGTTATTTAAAAGGTTCCTGATGATCCTAAAAAAGCCTAGGGTAGGTAATAAAAAGGATTGGGCATTTAAATACTTTTTGGGCATATCCACCTTTAAGGTCACTGTATTGATCGCCTATCGATGCGACATGGTATAGCCTTTTTCGGTGATTATTTTTCGTGTATGAGATTTAAATGGAATAATCGATTTAGAGGAGTAATTCATAGGACGCAAGTAGAGACCAGACCATCCATCATACCCTGCTTTATGCAAATTAAGCTCTGTCGCTTTACGTCCGATTCATTTCTTCCCGTCACAAAAAACACTTTGATGCCATGATTGCGTGCATCACGATATAAGTGAAGCATGGGCTTAATTACTGGAGCATTGGCAGCCATTATGTCTTGGTGAAATAGTTTACGATTTCCACCAAAATCACGTTCAATCATGGAGTTATAATTAGAGAGGCTGGTTTCATCGATGTCTAAAACAAGCGCCAGTTTTTTATGTGGTTTTGTTTTTGATTAATTTCAGCTTGCTGATCAATATACTTTTGTGCTTTTTGAATAACTTGGGTTAACTCTTTTGATAAAGTCCTGAGTCATGATAATTTTTAAGTTCGTTTTTTACTAAAGTCAGGTTCGGTGGCGTTGAAAAAATAGGATTTGGAAAAGAAACGCGATACTAGTGTGACTATGCTAAGCGATTTATTGAATAAGTGCTTCATTATCCATCCATTTTCTATTAAATGGGGAATTATATCGTTGTTCATTTGTTTGTCAAATTAATCCTCAACTCCATCTTATTTCTATGCAAGCACTCTGTAATCAGCGGTGCTGTGGATAGCCTGTCCATCCTCAGTTATAATGCCAGCTTATTTTTGTTTAAAACTGCCATACTATGCATTTGAAGCAATTAAAATTAGCCGGTTTTAAGTCTTTTGTTGATCCGACGGTCGTTCATTTTCCCAGCCAGTTGGTTGCAGTTGTTGGACCTAATGGTTGTGGCAAATCAAACATTATCGATGCGGTACGTTGGGTCATGGGGGAAAGCTCTGCAAGAAATTTGCGTGGTGAATCCATGACCGATGTCATTTTTAATGGCTCTTCTAATCGTAAATCAGTAGGTCAGGCTTCTGTTGAACTCGTATTTGATAACAGCCTTGGGCGTCTCACGGGTCCTTTTGCGAGCTATGGTGAAATCGCTGTAAAACGTGTAGTGACTCGGGATGGTGATTCTTCTTATTATTTGAATGGCAGCCGTTGTCGACGTAAAGACATCACTGATATTTTTCTAGGTACTGGTGCTGGAGCCCGTGGTTATTCAATTATTGGTCAGGGCACTATTTCGCAGCTCATTGAGGCCAGGCCCGAAGATTTAAGGGTATATCTTGAGGAAGCAGCAGGTGTTTCCAAATACAAAGAACGTCGGCGTGAGACCTTGCAACGCATTGATCACACACGCGAAAATTTGACTCGGGTTGCTGACATTCGAGAGGAATTGGACAAACAATTGCAACGTTTGGAACGGCAAGCCAAAGCGGCTGAACGTTATCTCATTCTCAAAGACGAAGAACAATTGTGCCGAGCAGAAATTTTAGCACTTAAATGGCATGATTTTATTGTTCAGCAAGAAGTAAAGCAACGTCAAATACAAGAATTAGCAGTGAGTTACGAACAGCAACAAAGCGCGCTTGTCAAGGCCAATAAAGAACGAGTTGAATTGAATGAAACCCTTCATGATGTTGAGGAACAAACGCAGCAAATTCAGGCCAGTTTCTATCAATTAGGCACTGAAATCGCTCGTTTGGAAGAAACCATACAGCAGCAAACGCGTGAAAAGAAACGTTTGGAGCAGGATCAACAGCAAATGCAAGATGATTGGCAGATTGCTGAACAACAACTCAAAAGCGATAAAGAGGCGTTGCTTCATTGTCAGCAGAATTCGTACGATCTCGAAAAGCGACTTGAACAATTAAGGGATCAATTTAAAGAACTGGAAGTGGATTGGCAAGATACCCAAACGCAACAGGCAGAATGGGATCTGCATTGGCAGGAAGTCCAAACTCAAACAAGCAATTTGAAAAGAGAGTTCCAGGTGACTGAGGTTAACGCGCGCCATTTGGAAGAAAAATATCAACAAACACTTTTAAGATTAGAAAAGCTTCAATTAGAGCAAGAAACTATTTCAGTAACGGATTTACAACAGACTCGAAATCACTTAGAAGAACAGCGCATTAAATTAATTGCCGATCACGAGTTTGATGCTTTGCAACTCAAACAAAGCCAGGAAAACACAGAACAATTACGTGGCAAATTGCAGAACATCGAGCAGCAGCTGCATGTGTTGCAGGATGATTTCCATCATGCAAACAGCGAATATGCCGCATTAATGGCGGCGCAACGGGCAGCGCGCCAAGGAATGCAACGCAGCAAAAATGTAATTAAAGAATGGTCAGAAAAACCTCGATTGATGGATATTTTACAAGTGGAAACGAAATGGCAATCTGCTTGTGAACGGGTACTCAATGAAGCATTACATGCGTATGTTCTGGAATCTTTTGAAGAGTTATGGCCGCAACGCGCCATTTGTGAACGACAAGGCGAAAATATTGTTACCCTCCGAAACATCAATCTTAAAGCCAGTTCTTACCCTCGTCTTATTGATAAAATTAAAGGAACCATTCCAGCAAATGCTTATCCATTGGAACATATCTATGCTGCGGAACATTTTGATGAAGCATTAAGTTGGTTGCCTGCGTTGGCGGTGCATGAATCGATTATAACGCCCGATGGCTTTTGGTTAGGCCAAGGATGGGTGAAATTCGTTACTCCAGAGACTCAGGATGAGTTGGGTTTGTTGGCACGTCAACAAAAAATTACTGAACTCGCTGCAGTTGTTCAGGAGTTACAAGAGAAAATTGAGGTCATAAGGACTGAACGTGATGATACCCATCAGCAGTTACAAAAAAGTTTAAAAGACATTGAATTACATCAGTTGAACGTCAATGCCAGTAATGACGCATTAAGAACTAATAGTGTGGCATTGAGTGCCAACGAGCAAACGATTCTGCAGGCTGAAAAACAAGCAACATCTTTAGCGTTCGAATGTGATGAATTGAAACTTACTTTGGAAGAAACAGCAGCAGAACAATGTACTATAAAAAAAAATTACATTATTTAGAAGAGCAATGCCAAGTATATGAGCAGCAACAGGAACACTGCCTGCAAGAAAAGCAAAACAGGGTGCAAACATTGGCATCAAAAAATAAGCAGTTGGAAGAGTCTCGAGTTGTACTGCATCATGCGGAACTGGAATACGATAGAGAAAAAAATAAAATACAGCAACTCAATGATCGTATTCAGCGAGAACAAGAACGTTTAAATGTTTTGCAAGAGCGTTTGGAACATATCGCAATGCTTTGCTTGCAAACAGAAGGTCCCGGGGAGGAACTCAAAGAGCAACTGGCCCAACAATTGCAAAAACAGGGTGAAATAGAATTGCAGCTCACTTTGAGTAGAGAACAATTATCACAGCTGAGGATAGCGCTTGAAGAGTGCGAGAAAAATATTTTAAACTGTGATTTTGAGGTAAAACGTATCCAAGAGCAAATAAGCAATACCCGCATGGAAGAACAGGCTTTGGCGGTACGCGCCAGTTCAGTACAAGAGTCCCTTGATGAGTCGGGCTTGCAGGCACAAGCATTACTTGAGCAAATACCTACAGGTGTGACTCAGGCGATGCGTGAAGATGAATTAATTGCTCTTTCTGACAAAATTAAACGTTTGGGAGCTATTAACCTTGCTGCAATTGAAGAATTTACTACGGAACAGCAACGTAAAGTATATTTGGATGAGCAGTATGATGATTTAACTCAAGCATTGGCCACTCTAGAAACGGCCATTGAAAAAATGGATAAAGAAACTCGTTCACGTCTGGAAAATACTTTTAACGAAGTCAATTCTTCATTTAAGGCACTTTTCCCACGTTTGTTCGGTGGTGGAAGAGCGCAGCTCGAATTGACTTGTGATAATCTGTTGGAAGCTGGTATTGTAGTAATGGCACAACCCCGGGAAAACGAAATAGTACCATCCATTTGTTATCCGGAGGAGAGAAGGCAATGACTGCAGTAGCATTAGTTTTTTGCTATTTTTCAGTTAAACCCTTCTCCATTTTGTATGCTAGATGAAGTGGATGCACCTTTAGATGATGTAAATGTGGGGCGTTTTTTGCGCTTTGGTGAAAGAAATGTCACAATTCGTACAGTTTCTCTTTATTACACATAATAAAGTTACAATGGAATTAGCAGATCATTTGATTGGGGGTAACTATGCGTGAACCTGGAGTGTCTCGCTTGGTTGCGGTTGATGTAACACAAGCTTTGGCTATGGAGTAAATGATGCAGGCAAATTGGAGCTTAATTCTTAATGTCCTGTTGTTAATTGGC